>DASZAA010000307.1:0-5779 GCA_035945615.1 Terriglobia bacterium | reverse complement strand
CAAGCGCAGGGTGGGTTGGTAAAAGATTTCCTGAGCACGCCGGCCGCCGGGGTAGAGCAGGTTCTGGTTCCAACTGAGCAGCACTAATTTGTCTGTCGCGGATGCGCCCGCGCTGAATCCGGATTGCGCCGCGGGCTCGATATAATCGAGCGTCACATCGAGGTTTGATACGCCGCTCGGGATTGTCAGGTGGAAAGCAAACATATCGATCAGGTCCCGGCGCCACGGAACCGGCTGTCCATTGGCGGAGAATTTCAATCCCACGAGATTCGCAATGGGACCGTCTGGCGCGTGTTCGCCCGGAATCCACTTCGGATAGTAGAGCGTTAGGGGCCCTGGCGTGACGGGCATCACCATGCGGGTATGAATGATGTGCATAGGCGCCTGAGTAGCGTCCACGATGAGGCGGATCATGCCAGCCTGCGCCCGCAAATATCGCGCTCCGGGCGCAAGAACCGCTACCAGCACCGCGCTCAAAACCAACCCCTGGAACCCAAAAATCTTCATCGTTTCACTCCCTTATCTACAGTGGCGGACTCGGAACGCCGCGAAGTCCATAAAAGTAATCAGATTACGACCTGGCCGCGCCTTCCGGTCGCACGCGCGCCTGCGGGCTTTGCCGGTCCGTACCAAGCGCGATCACGAAATAGTTGGCGCTCGATTCGCCGACATTTATAATCCCGTGTTCGACATTCGATGCAATGTAGGCGACTCCGCGTGGGCCAATCTGTGTGTTTTTGCCAGCTATCGTTACTTCGAGGCGACCTTCCCTTATTAGAAAGATTTCTTCGTGAACGTGATGATGCGGCGGATGGGGTCTTGCGCCCGGCGCAAGTTGCGTTTCATGTAGCTCGATCTGAAAGCCTGAGTGCGTCAGCCCATTGAGAACCGGCCATGATTCACTACCTCCGTGCTGGTGACCCGTGAGATCCTCGAAGGGATACACTTTGGCGGGAAGCACGCTGGTGTCTGCGGGTAAACCAGGAGTTGCGGCAAGGAGGGCAGGCAAGAGCAGACATAATTGTCTTCGTGAGAACTCCATCTTAAAAATCCTCCCGTAAATAGATTGTGGTTTCAATCAGCAAGGCAGGATATCAGAAAAGCGGCGATTGCGCATATCCGCGTAGGACGTTTTCTACGACGCCTTTAAATACCGCGCAATGCTAATTATTATCTTGTCAAGCCGGTCTCGCGGCCAGTATAGTCTATTGCCCTGTGCCGCTATGAGATTTAAATTTTGGGAGTAAAAAGCATCTTGCATTTCGCGGCATAAGCGGTTAAATTACTTTGAAGCGTTGTTTCAAAATTTGAAGTTGTTTTTGGTGTGAGCGTTGCAATTGCAAAAGGGTTGCTTTTGCGTTGAAGCGAATGAATAGGCCTGTTGTTTGGAACGATTCAGCAGGAAGTTCCATGAACGCGGTTGGTTTTTTTGAGCGGATTACGAGAAGTTTGACAACGCGTTATTCCGAGCGAAGCGGAGAGGCTTTTTTATTTCGAATCAACAACCTGTGAGATGCTTTCTTGCTCAGAACGGGTAAGCGGGGGGCAAAATCAAGACCCGCGTGACACATAGCCTACATTTTGCATCATAATGCAGGAGGGAAGTAGCACGAAGGTTAGGCGTTGTTGCCGTTCGCCGAATAAACGTTTAGACAAGCTTCCCCGGGTAGCCCCCCACCCGGCCCGCTCTGCGAGCTCCCCCCCTTCTCTCGCAGGGAATGGGCCCGGGGTGGGGGGCTTTAATTCAAGTTCTGCTCCCCCCCACCTCTTCAATATCTCAATCGCAACAATAATCTTGATCTGCAATCTGTACGGGCATCTGTGGTGGTAGCGATGGCCTCTGGCCGCCGTTACTGATGTGACGTCGCAAAGAAGCGATCAATACTGGGTTAAAGTTGGACGGACACGTGCGAAAACCAAGTGATATAATTTTCTGATGGTTGTGGCTGCATGAAAAGAGTTATTGCCATCCTCCTCCTGTTGTTCATCATAGCGCCCGTGCTCGCTGCGGCCCCGCAAACGCGCACAATCCTTGTGTTTCCGTTTGAAAATCGCAGCACCAGCGCGGATCTCGGCTGGATCTCTGAAGCATTTGCCCAGTTGCTCTCGACCCGCCTGGAGGGAAGGGGGCGATTCGTCCTGAGTAGGGATGAGCGCAACGTCGCGTACAAACAACTTAACATTCCCTCGGATACTCCCCTTGCGCTCGCTAGCGAATATGAGATTGCGCAGACGTTAGGCGTTGATTGGGTGGTGGTGGGCAGCTTTAAGGTTACGGGACAGGAGCTAAGCGTCGACGAGCAGTTGCTGGACGTCCGCGCCCTCAAGCTTTATCCACCGATTGAAGAAACGGATACGCTCGCAAATCTCATCGGGGTGCAAGACCGTCTGGCTTGGCGGCTGCTGGTATCTTACGACAGCAATTTTAGTGGCAACTCGGAAGAGCTTTTTGCGCAGCGTTTCCGCCCTGTCCGCTTGGATGCGTTTGAGAACTATATTCGCGGCCTTCTTGCCTCAGACAGCGTGACTAAGATTCATTTTCTGACTGCGGCGGAAAGTCTCGATCCCACCGACCATCGCGCCGCGTTCGCGCTCGGCGACTATTATTTCAAGGAAAAGGATTACAGCAATTCGGTTACGCTGCTAGCGAAGCTGGACGCCAATGATCCGGATTATCTGGCGTCCTTATTTCTCAGCGGAGTCGATAATTTTTTCATGGGCCGCGATGCGGATGCGGAAAAAGAATTTGAAACCCTTTCAAAGCAGATTCCTCTGAGCGAGGTCTGGAACAATCTGGGGGTGCTAGAAACTCGCGGGGGGGACTATAAGGATGCGCTCGCTAATTTTGAGCGCGCTTACCAGATTGATCCCGCGGATGCTGATTACAGTTTTAATCTTGGAGCCTGTTATTCCGACCTGCGCCGTTATTCCGAAGCCGTAACGTATCTCGAGAAAGCGGAAACTCAAAACCAGAATGACCTTGGAGTCCGAACTCTGCTGGCCTACTCCATGGAAAAAGCAGGAGATCGATCGGGCAGCCAGGCTCAGCTTTCATGGGTAGCGAGCCATGATGGTCAAGCGATGGCTGATTTAAACGGCAACATCCTTCCCCAACCGCGACTGAAAAAACAGTACAATGGATCGGCTTTCCGGCTGCTTTCCGTAACCGTGCATAATTCGCTCGAAGACATGCTGAGCAAGGAGCCGCCTGAGCAGCACGGAAAGTTTCATCTGCTACGGGGCGAGGATTA
The DNA here is from genome assembly GCA_035945615.1 of Terriglobia bacterium. Lineage (GTDB taxonomy): Bacteria > Acidobacteriota > Terriglobia > UBA7540 > UBA7540 > RH2-MAG17b. The sequence goes on along the minus strand of DASZAA010000307.1, from coordinate 2,528 downwards.
CGTGAAGCAGGGGCGCTATCCCGAGGCCATCCACGAGCTCAGCGAGGCAACTACTCTGATTCCAGACGATCCGGACGTTCATTTTTTCCTTGGCCAGGCGTATGAGATGCACGGCGACCACGGCAAGGCTATCCAGGAGTTCGAGGCCGCCCTGCGATTGAACAATAGCGCCGTAACGCATCTCTGGCTGGCCCATGCCTATCTTTCGCTGCATCAGCAGGCGGACGCGCTGGCGCAGGGCCAGGCGGCGCTGGCGCTTGAGCCGGGCAACCAGAACGCGCAGAAGCTTATCGATGCGCTGCGTGGACGCGCGACGCCCGCGCAGGCGGTCCAGTGAAAACACACATGAGGGGTGGCGGATTTCCGCGAGCGCGGGTGGGGAGCCACGGTCAATACTCTCCTGACCGTGGCTCCCTTCTGCGGTATCTGCGCCAATTCGCACACATCGCAAAAGGCGTGATATATGCGCCACGCATTGTGGTGTCTTTGACCGTTTTGGCTTGCGTTTTGCTCCCCGTGGTTGTCACGCAGAGTTCGTTTTTTAACGCTACGGCTTTTTCTGCAGGACTGCCGCAGGGTAACCGCGCAAACCTTGCGCTACAAAATCAACGTGACGCTTCGGGGCCAGTGGTGGTGGAAATCCGGCTTGACGGCATCGTGCAGCCAGTGAGCGCCGAATACGTGGAACACGGCATCGGCTATGCCAACCGCATTCATGCCGCTGCCGTCCTTCTTGAACTCAGCACACCCGGGGGCTTGGGCGTCTCGATGCGAGGCATTATTGAATCCATCTTCAGCTCTCAAGTTCCTGTCATCACCTACGTTGCGCCGAGCGGCAGCCGCGCCGCGTCGGCGGGATTTTTCATCCTGCTGGCTGGCGACCTGGCGGCTATGGCGCCAGGCACCAACACTGGGGCCGCGCACCCCGTTCTGCTGAGCGGCGCCGATGTGGGCAAGACAGAAGCGGCCAAGATGGAGAATGACGCGGCAGCCTATATCCGCAGCATCGCAGGGCAGCGCGGACGCAACCCGCAGCTTGCCGAAGCGGGGGTACGCGAGAGCAAGTCTTACACCGACCGCGAGGCGCTCAGCGGCCATTTGATTGACGCCATCGCATCCACGCCGGAAGAAATCTTCAAGCAGTTCGACGGCCGGACTATCAAACGCATCAACGGAAGCTCTGTCACGGTTCATCTAGCGAGTGCGCGACTCGACGATTACCAGATGAATTCCCGCGAGCAGTTCCTCTCCCGCCTGGCGGACCCCAACTTGGCCTTTATCCTGGGCGCGATTGGGGTTATCCTGCTTTATTTCGAGTTCACCCACCCTGGCATGGTGCTTCCCGGCATCGGCGGGGCCATTGCAGTGGTGTTGGCGCTGCTCGGCTTCAATCTGCTGCCCATCAATTACGTGGGAGCGGCGCTGATTGTGCTTGCGATTGTGCTTTTCGCGCTCGAGGCGCGCATCACCGCGCACGGGCTGCTGGCGGCGGGGGGCGTCATCGCCATGCTTTTCGGTTCGCTGATCCTGATTAAAACGCCGTGGCCTGGGCCGCACATCCACATCTCAACCTCGCTGGCCGTGACCCTGCCGGTGGCAGTGATTATCTTCTTCTTAGTTCGCGCCGCGGTGCTGGCGCTGCGCCAGAAGACCGTGACCGGCCCGGAAGGATTGGTGGGCACATTCGGCGTGGCACGCACCGACCTTGTCCCAGCGGGCAAAGTGCTGGTACACGGCGAGCTCTGGGACGCGCGCGCCTCCGCTACTGTGAAAGCGGGCGAAACCATACGTGTGCAGGCCGTCGAAGGATTTACTCTGGTGGTCGACCGGTGCAGTGGCCAAGAGTGAAAGCTGTGTGGCGCGGTGTTCGCTTTTTTACGCCGCGGATTTTCAAGTCGACGCGGAACAGCCACAGGGTTAAAACAGTGAACCCTGTGCAATAGCGTGGTACAGGAGGCTCTATGGCGGGCGGAACAATCGTAGTCATTATCATCATCCTATTGTGGGTTTCGGCGTGCCTGAACGTGCTGCGCGAATACGAGCGCGGCGTGGTCTTCCGGCTGGGCCGCATTCAGACGCCGGACAAAGGCCCCGGGCTGATCTTCATCCTGTGGCCCATCGACAAGCTGCTGCGCATCACCATGCGCGTGGTGGCCTGGGACGTGCCGCCGCAGGACGTGATCACGCGCGACAACGTGCCGCTAAAAGTGAACGCCGTCGTCTACTTCCGCGTGATCAACGCGCAGAAGGCGGTGCTTGAGCTTGAAAACTACCGCTACGCCATCGAGCAACTCGCGCAGACCACGCTGCGCTCGGTGCTGGGCGAGGTTGAGCTTGATGACCTGCTGGCACAGCGCGAAAAGCTAAACCTTCGGCTGCAGAGTATCCTCGACGAGCATACCGAACCCTGGGGGGTGAAGGTGACCAAGGTGGAAGTGAAGCAGGTTGATCTTCCGCAAGAATTGCAAGGCGCCATTGCGCGCCAGGCCGAGGCCGAGCGCGAGCGGCGCGCGAAGATCATCAACGCC
>DASZAA010000306.1:0-1876 GCA_035945615.1 Terriglobia bacterium | reverse complement strand
CGGCGTGCACTCTGGGCGCCGATTTCAAGGCGATCCGCAATGCCGTGCGTGAATTTGCTGGCGTGGAGCACCGGCTGGAATTTGTCGCCACGCTCCGGGGAGTGGCATTTTATAACGATTCCAAAGCCACAAGCGTGGATGCGGCGGCAAAGGCGCTCTCGACATTCGAGCGCGGCGTCCATCTGATTGTAGGCGGCACGGATAAAGGCGCGCCCTACACCCCACTGGCGCCGCTAATCCAGGAGCGAGTGAAGTCCGTCTATCTGATTGGCGCCGCGGCCGAGAAGATTGCCGCGGACCTTGCCGGCGCGGATCTGCATCCGGCCGGCAACCTCAAGGCCGCGGTCAAGATGGCCTTCCAAAGGGCAATTTCCGGGGATGTGGTCCTTCTTTCCCCTGCTTGCTCAAGCTACGATCAATTTCACGATTTTGAGGAGCGCGGACGCGCCTTCAAGGAAGCCGTCGAGCATCTCGCTAAAACACCATTGGTTGAGGTTGCCTTGCCGGCGGCGGCTCGTCCAACATCTGAAGAGAGAATGGAACCGAAGATGGCGAGAGCCATTACGCCGCTGGTCGCAGACCATGTGCCAGATCAAGGTGATTCTCCATTACCGCCGGCACTTGCAGACGAGGACAAACCGCTCATCGCTTTACCGCCAGAACCTCCCGAGCCGGTCCGCGCTGAGCCGTTCTACGTTTATGAGGTTGGAAGCGAAGAGACGCCACCGGCAGAACAAAACTGCATTGAACAGAATGCCCCGGATATTGCCACCGAACCGGTGGCCACCGTCGACGCACTTCCCATCGAGGACGTTATGCCGGTCTTCCCGTATGAAGTTTCGGGGGCAGCCGGTACGGTGACGAGTGGCGCTTCCGCCGGACCGAGCCGGGATATTCCCAAAGCTCCTGCCGGCGACCCTGACACGGACGCGCAACCAAACCTTTTTGAGAGGGAGCGCACGGAGAAGTCTTAGCAGCTTGCTGAGTCGCGTCATTCTGAGGGCGGCGCAGGATGCCCTCAACTGCGGCATCTCATTGAAGAAGCACATGATGATATCAAATTCGTATTAAATCGAACAGGGAGGGTATAACCAGGAATGGCGCGAAGGCTTCAAATCGATCTCTTCCTGCTGGGCGCGATTGTTGTCCTGGTTGTGTTCGGGCTGGCAATGGTCTTTAGCGCGTCAGCGGTGGTAGCTACTGAGCAATATGGATCAAGTCTCCATTTTGTCATCCGGCAGGCGATTTGGGCCGTGCTGGGCCTCGTCATTATGTGGAGGCTGATGAGCTTCGACTACCGCCGTTTTCGCAATCCGCGGCTCATTTTTCCTGCGCTGGCTCTCGAAGTCTGTTTGCTCGTAGTGGTCTTTCTGATGCCCGTCCGCCACGACACCCACCGCTGGTTTTACAGCGGCCCGTTCAGCTTTCAACCGTCAGAGCTGGCCAAGGTGCTGCTGCTGATTTTCTTTGCTTACTTTCTTGACCGGCAGCGCGACGCCATCAATGACATCCGTCATACGCTCGCGCCCATGGGCATCGTGATGGGCGCGATGGTAGCGCTGATTTTGAAGGAGCCAGACCTTGGAACGTCGCTCGCCATTGTCATGATTGCGGCAGCCATGCTTTTTGCCGCAGGACTCCAGTTCCGCTATTTCGCGGGCGCTGCCGTCGCTGCCGTTCCGCTACTTTATGTGGCCATCACGCACGCGACGTATCGCACCAACCGGCTGATTGCGTTCCTGAATCCTGAAGGAGACCCGCTCGGCAAGGGCTTCCAGATCCTGCAATCGCTCATCGCGGTTGGATCGGGGGGCATCCTGGGAGTGGGTTTTGGCGAAGGCCACCAAAAGTTATTCTTCCTGCCTGAGCCTCAGAC
>DASZAA010000305.1:0-1820 GCA_035945615.1 Terriglobia bacterium | reverse complement strand
GAGTTGATCTTCACCGATAAGCTGTTGTCTGCCCTGCGCATCGTTCTTATACACGCGCACGACGCCGGCGGGAAGCGGCATCCCGATCGAGTTTGCCTTTTGATTCTCAAACTTCACGCGAAGCGCCACGGGAGTATCCAGTATCGCGCCCGGCTCGACGCCTTGATTGTAGTAAACCTGTCCGCTCACTTCATAAATGCGGCTGATTTGAATGTGCTTTGGCTCAATCAACGTTACCTGCTTCAGGTTGTTATTAGGCAGGTCTACCGGCTGTTGCAAGGTGTAGACGTGATATCCGGCGAAGGGCTGAGAAGGTGGCGGAGCAGCCGCCTGCATGAGCACTCTGCCGCGAGGCGCGCCTGCATACAGTCCTTCGCCCATCCCGCTCCCACTTCCATAGCCGGTGCCTTCAGCGACACGCCGCACTTCACCGGCAATAAGCTGAAGGTCCGTGTTACGGTAATCCACCCCGCTGCGGTTGTTGATGGCGGCTCTCGCGCTCAAGTCGGCTGTTTTCCAATCGGACCCCACCTTCAGCACGTAATTCGCCGCCCAGCTTAACCCGTTGGTGAAATATGAAACCTTGATATTTTGCTCTCCTGCATCTTGATTCCGCAGGAGCAAAAGCAGCGAAGGCTTGGCGCTTAAGTTTGGAGGGACACTGGGAAAGATGTAGTGATCCACGTGGAGGCCGGTTTCGATTTTGCCGTCAATCAGCAAAACGGGCGCTGGGTTTCCTGCAAGCACTGTTGCCTGGATGGGCTCTTCGACGTCAGAACCGTTCCGGCGCCGAACAATGACTGCAGTTACAGCTTTGCCCACATAAGCCTGGAGCAGACTGTTAGGGTTGAGCAAGTCGTAGGCGTAAGTTTGCTGAAGCAGAGTCAACTGTGGGGAATCCACCTGCACAGAGTCAGGCAATAAGTCCCGCGCCACATCTGAAAACTTTAACTGGATTGTTCCCTGCGGGATATTGACTCGACGCGTGTCGCGCACCATGGCTGCGCCGGAGCGGTAAACGGTGATCGAGAGATTCTTTTGATCTGCCTGCGTGGCGTCCAAAGTAGGACGGACCGCTTGCGCCGCGCATTTCGCCCCCGTGAGCGCGCAGAGTAGGATGGCAACGCCGATCCACTGGTCATGCGTTCTTTTCATCAGACCCCTCTACTCAAAAAGATGGCCCATTATAACGCCATAACCGGCGGCGCATGATTCTGTAGCAGCTCCGATAGCCACGGTCAATCGCGTGTGATTGACCGCAGGTTTTTAATCCGAAGGGCAAGCCGCCATGAGGAAAGCACTGCCGCGGCTACCGCTGGAGCTGCCCCAAAAAAACAAAAAGGGCCAACCGGATGGCTGGCCCTTTTGAAATGGGAATGTCGATCGATCTTTACTGCGCGGTCGAAGCCATTTCCTGTTGGACGGCGCCTTTAGGCGTGCTGACGTAGCCCTTCACGAAGTGCGGTCCAATCTGGTAAACCACCATCTCGTAGAAGGTGTGGCTGTATTTCGGCGCGAAAAACACCGGCTGATCAATGGCCAGGTTTTTGCGTGTGACCTTCATATCGCTATAGAACATGTCTACATTGAACGTGTGATGGCCCATGTTAGCATGGCGGAGCGTAAGCGCGACGCCGCCGACGGTTTTCTTCTCATTCTGGTTGAGCGTGAATTCATAGTAATCCCGGCTGCCGAGTTTCTGGAGGGCCACAATGTCCTGATGATTGGTCGCAATCAGCGTCCCCATGTTGCTCCGCGCCATTCCAAGATCGTTGGCAATCGTGCTGACGTTGGTCTTGGTCTTGGCCAATTCGTCCTTG
>DASZAA010000304.1:0-2278 GCA_035945615.1 Terriglobia bacterium | reverse complement strand
CTTGCCCAGATAATGCGCGCGCAGGGAAGGATAGGCGGGAAGCGAGCGCAGCACGGAAGGGTTGGAGTATTCAAGCGCCACGGTTTGCGCGGGAAGCCACGAAAGCGCCTCGTTCACGATGTCCTGCGCCTTGGCGGTCCGGACCGCGCATATCGAAAGCGCCGCAAGAAGAATTGCAACCTGCCTGGCGGTCAATCTCATGCAGCTTGAACCTCCCAAGGAAATCAATATGTCTCAGCAAACGTCTCGCGCGCCGGGCCAGCCACCGGATTGTTGGCTTCGTCCACAAAAACCAGGTTCGGCTTATGCGCTTCGATCTCGTCCTCGGCGTACATTGCAAAGGCAAACACAATAATGCGGTCGCCCCTGCGGATTTTGTGCGCCGCCGCTCCATTTGCGCCGAACGCGCGGCTGCCTGCGGGAGCGCGGATGGCATAGGTGGTCAGGCGCTCGCCGTTGGTGAGGTTCGCCACCTGGACAACTTCGTTTTCTTCGATTCCCGCCAAGCGCATAATTTCTTCATCAATGGCAAGCGAACCCACGTAATCGACGTTAGCTTCGGTCACAGTGGCCCCATGAATCTTGCACCTCAAGAAATTTCGCAACACGCGTAGCCTCCGGGGCACTCATTTTCAGACTTTTTGAAACAGCAAGCACCCTTAGCCTATTTTATCGGGCGCTGGGCCGCCTGTCCAAGAGGCGCGGCTGAAGCGGCCGGGACCTGACCTCCCAACCACTCGCGCAATGAAAGATCAAGGAGCCGGATTGGGGACCGGCGACCAGAGGCCGCCGCACCAGAGTGAATAAACCAGCCTATTCCCGCCGCATCGCCAGAATCTCCCTACGGCCGGAGCGGGTGAGAAACGTTTTGATGCTGGCATCCGGCAACAGCCGCTCGATCTCGCGGTTGGTGATGGCGGGATAAGGAAAGGGTCTTTTTGCGTCGGCTTCGTTGCGGGGCGAGGTCAGGGACTCGAGCCACCAGCGATGTTCCGGGCCGGTCTTGGCCTGCGGCTCGCGCAGGGCGCAAAAAAGCAGCCCCAGCGGCTGTAGCAGCGAGAAGAGCCGGGTCACAATATCTGGCAGCGCCTCGTGCGGGGCAAGGTCAAACAGGTTCCAACTGAGGATTACCGTGAGCGAGCGTTCGGATATGGGAGGAAGCAGGTTCAGAAATTCCGAAGGCAGGAAGACAGGCGTCTTGCCGCTGCGGTCCCAGAGACGGGCATCGCTTTGAAGGAGCGGCGTCATTAAATCCGCGCCATAAAACTTCGCGCCGCGCCGCAAAAGCAATTGTAAAGTGGCCGGGGAAACCGGACCGCAATCGAGCGCGTGGGGGTTCGGCACATCGCGCAAATGCTGCCAGAGCCAATCAAGCCCTTGACTGGCCGCCGGAGCGCCCGTCGCGGAGCGCGCCGCGCCGGTCACAGCGTCTTGTCCGCGATTGAGCGCCATTCACCGTCGTTCATTTCTCGCGTTTGGGACAACACCCCGGAGAACTCCCTTTGTCCACTATACCTGAATTATTTTTGAATCGTCGGTCAATGTCAGGGGGGTTCAATCCCGCCAAAAGCCTGTGCCTTCCATCATTTCTCTTTGCTTTGCAAAGAGAAATGATGGACCTTCTACCTGCACGCTTACCCCCCAAAGGCATCAAGCCCAATCTATCAGAATTGCATATCAGTGACACCAAATACTGCAGCGGCGGCTCCGCGCAGCCTCTGGTCTTTCAAATAGTACAACCGGCGACAGAGGTTGTAAGGGGCCACCGCACCAGAAAACAGGCGGAAGAAAAGACTACGCCTCGGCCTTGGCTCTTAAGATCGTGGGGGCCGGGAGCGGTGTTCTTCCCGACGATTTATCCTCGTCGCGGAGAATCTCGATGCTTCCTTTGAAATAAGCGCCTTCCTCAATGGCCACGCCAGCTGAAACCAAGTCGCCCACCACGTTGCCGGTGCGCCGGATTTCAATCTTTTCCTGCGCGTTGACCTTACCATTCAATTTGCCGCTGACGGCCACCTGCCGCGCGGTGATGTCCGCCTTCACTTGGCCGTGCTGGCCCACCGTGACGCAATGGCCTTGCAGGTTGACCGACCCCTCAAACTGGCCTTCAATCGTCAAGTCTTCATCGGCGGTGAGTTCGCCTTTGAGCACTACCGAGCCGCCAAGATACGTATGATGCTGGCCGGCCCCGCCGGCAATAGGAGGTTTCTGATTAGTTTCCATCATGGGGTTATCCACTTTCTCCGTTGAAGGTTTGGGAGTCGCAGGCAAGGCAGGG
>DASZAA010000303.1:0-2763 GCA_035945615.1 Terriglobia bacterium | reverse complement strand
CACTTCGGGCTGTTCGCCGCGCTTGATTTCGATGACAATCCTCATGCCCTCGCGGTCCGATTCATCGCGGATATCGGAAATTCCTTCGATTTTCTTATCCTGCACGAGCGCCGCAACCCGCTCGATGATCTTCGCTTTGTTAACCTGGTAAGGAATTTCGGTGATAACAATCTGCTGCTTGTCCTTGGCGGGCCGTTCGATGGCCGCCTTGGCGCGCATGGTGAACTGCCCGCGCCCCGTGGCGTAGGCCGCCTTGATGCCTGCCTTGCCGTAAATATAAGCGCCGGTGGGAAAATCCGGGCCGGGAATGAGCTTTAGCACCTCATCGAGCGAAGCCTGCGGTTTCTGGATGAGAAGGATCGTGGCGTTGATGATTTCGGAAAGATTGTGAGGCGGGATCTTGGTGGCCATGCCGACCGCAATGCCGTCCGAACCGTTGATCAACAGATTGGGAACGCGCGTGGGCAGGACGAGCGGCTCCTCAGTGGACTCGTCGAAATTGGGGATGAAATCGACCGTTTCCTTTTCGATATCCTGCAACAACTCCTCGGCGAGCCGCGCCAGCCGGCACTCGGTGTATCTGTAGGCCGCCGCCGGATCGCCATCTACCGAACCAAAGTTGCCCTGGCCGTCAATCAACGGATAACGCATGTTGAAGCCTTGCGCCATGCGCACGAGCGAGTCGTAGACAGCGGCGTCGCCGTGCGGGTGATACTTCTTAATCACTTCGCCTACCGTGCCCGCGCACTTTGTGTACCGCTTGTCAGAGGTGTTACCCTCCTTGTACATCGCATACAGAATGCGCCGGTGGACAGGCTTCAACCCGTCGCGTCCGTCGGGTAACGCGCGCCCGATGATTACGCTCATCGCGTAGTCGAGATACGAATTGCGCATCTCGTCTTCGATATTGACGGGAATTTGATTAGAAGGCGGGAGTAATTCCTGGTCACCCATGAACGAGTTCCTTTCTGAGCATCATGCGCCCTGCCTGATTAGAGATTTTTAATTATCCTTTGTTTTCAATCATCACTAGGCTTCGTTCCGTCAATTTTGCGTATTCCTATGCGCGCTCGGACTATTTTTTAATCTTCGGGGAGCGGCCGTGTAGCGCGGAGACTTTTGTCTTCGAAGCTCTGCGGACTTGCACCGGCCGCGGAGATCTAGGTGTAGAACTCTGTGCTACAATTATTAGAAACGCTGATTCCAAAGCACTTCTTGGGTTCATTCCGCGAATTCTTGTACGTTTATCCATTCCTTCCGGCCATTTTCTAACCCGTTTCTAATTTATTTTATGCACGCCACTCCTTATCTCAGACTATCACAGGACATTGAGAATTTTGAGACAAACGAGATAAATGGGACGGATTTCGTCCCCGGCCTGAACCTCGGTGGCAAACCCAGAGATTCTCCGCTCCACGTCAAAATGGCAAAAGGCTTTTCAGCAACCCGTGAGAGGACTTGGAAGGAGAAATCTTGGATGGTTGCGGACGCCGGCTTAAACGCTCAGTCATGAAGATTACACCTTTTAGTTTATCGCTCCCGCTCCCTTACCGTCAACGCGCATAAGCCGGTTGCTTCAGTGCGAACGGATTGATAGACTACCCCTTCCGCTATGTTGTCCGACTCCCAAACCAGCTTGCTAGAGCGCATCGCCGCCGGGCAGCCTGTCAAAGCTGCCAGGGCCGCCGCGGGAAAGTTGTTTGTGGTGGCCACCCCTATCGGCAACCTCGAAGACATTACGCTACGTGCCATCCGCACGTTGAAGGAAGCCGATCTGGTGGCGTGCGAAGATACACGCCGCACGCAGACGCTTCTCGAACACCACGGCATCCGAACCAACCTCATCAGCTACCACGAGCATAATGAGATGACGCGCGCGCCCGAGCTCGTGCTGCTCATGGAAGAAGGCAGCAAGATCGCCCTGGTCTCTGACGCGGGCGTGCCCATGATTTCAGACCCCGGTCATCGCCTGGTAAAACTTGCCATCCGGCACAACATTCCGGTCATTCCCGTTCCGGGACCTTCTGCGTTTGTGGCGTCTCTGGCGGTCGCAGGCTTGCCGCTCGATCAATTCCACTTTGTCGGATTTCTGCCCAGCAAAAAAGCCGCCCGGCAGAAGCGCTTGCACGCGCTCACGGATGCGGCGGAAACACTGGTGTTTTACGAATCGCCCCGCCGGATCGTTGAGATGCTGGAAGACCTCGTGAAAACGCTGGGAAACCGCCCGGTGGTGGTCGCCCGCGAGGTCACAAAAATCCACGAAGAGTTTTTACGTGGCATGGCGACAGAGATTCTTGCCGTCCTGAAGAAGCGGCCGGTTGTGCGGGGAGAACTGACCGTGCTGGCAGGGCCGCCGGAACCAGGAAGCGCGCGGCCGGAACAGCCTTCCGATTCCATTGCCAAGCAAATGAAAAAGCTGATGGCGGGAGGCAAGCTCAGCGAGCGCGACGCTCTCAAGAGCCTTGCGCGCTCGACCGGCGCGGCAAAAAGCGCGCTCTACCGCCAGTGGCAGACGGAAAAAAGCCGGAAATAATCGGCTGGCGATTGTAGCGGCCTATGGATGCCGAATTTTTTATACGTGACGCCGTATGTCGGCGGCGCCTGATTCTGTAGCGGCGGCCGCTGGCCGCCGGATTTTAATAGTAAAGACCGGCGGCCAGAGGCCGCCGCTACAGAAGCCTATTGGGTGAGTGAAAGCGCAGAGGGCTGGCCGGCAGATGCTTCCTGAACTCCGGCAAAAAATTCATCCACGCGGTTTAACAC
>DASZAA010000302.1:0-1630 GCA_035945615.1 Terriglobia bacterium | reverse complement strand
CGGCGCGGGCGCGCTCATTGACCGCAGCGGCGGCGCGGTGGATCTGGGTGTTCCCAAAGAGGCGCTGGTCACGCTGCGCGTGCAGAATTACGATCCCTCTGAATGCCCTCTGTGCAAAGCCGGCGTTCCGGCCGTCAAACCGGGCAGCCGGTCGAAACCCGTAGGGGTAGCGCGGTAGACGATTTCCCCATTCACGATGGTCGCCATGACCATCCCTTTCAGCTTCCAGCCGTCGAAGGGTGAATTGTGGCTCTTCGATTTTCCCTCGGCGGCGCGATAGGTCCATTCATGCGTGGGATCGAACAGCGTGAGATCGGCTTGCTCGCCCGCGCGAATCCGTCCGAACGGCAGACCAAGAACGTGAGCCGGCTGCGCGCTCATAAGACGAATAAGACCAGAGAGATCAATTAGACCGGGTTCAACTAGCCGCGTGACGGCAAGGCCAAGCGCCGTCTCGAGACCCGTGATGCCGAAAGGCGCTGTCGCAAGCGGTTGCGACTTCAGGCGGGGCGAATGCGGGGCGTGGTCCGTCGCAATCGCATCAATTGTGCCATCGGCGAGCGCGGCCAACACCGCGTTCCGGTCGGCCACGCTCCTGAGCGGCGGGTTCATCTTGGCCGAGGCGCCGTAACGGACAACATCTTCCTCAGTCAGGGTGAAATGGTGCGGCGTAACTTCGCAGGTGACGGACACGCCCCGGGCTTTTGCCCTGCGCACCATATCAATGCTTCCGGCAGTTGAAATGTGGGCGATGTGCAGGCGGGCTCCGGTTTCGGCAGCCAGCGCCAAGTCGCGCGCCACGCATACGTCTTCCGAGGCATTTGGGATGCCTTTCAACCCCAACGTTAAGGCGGTCGCGCCCGCGTTTATCGCGCCTCCTGCGCTCACCACCGGGTCTTCGCAATGATCGATGATCACCATGCCCAGCGCCTGAGCGCGAGAGAGAGCTCGCCGCATCAGATCCAGCGTTTTCAGCGGGCGGCCGTCGTCTGAAAATGCAACCGCGCCTGCCGCTTGCAAAGCGGCGAAGTCTGTCAATTCCCCCCCTGCGCTTCCAAAGGAGGCGGCGGCAATCGGAAAGACGCGCACGAGGCAAGCGCGCCGGGCCTTATCGATCATGGCTCGCGTGGCTTCGGGCGAATCGTTTACTGGCCGCGTGTTGGGCATGGGGCACACGGCCGTAAAGCCTCCTGCCACTGCGGCGGCAAGGCCCGTATCGATGGTTTCCGATTCCTCGCCGCCCGGCTCGCGCAGGTGGACGTGCAAGTCAATGAAACCAGGGCTGACGATCAGACCGCGAGCATCAAGGATTTCCGCTCCCTCGCTTGCCAGACCTGATGCAATGGCGGCGATGACGCCGCTTTCGACGAGCACGTCGAGCTCACGGTCAAGCCCGTCCGCCGGAGAAATGACCCTGCCACTTTGGATGATAAGTCTCATATCCGCTGTTTAGATTGACGAGAGTTTCGAGCGAACGCTAGAATAAACATTTAGGGCTTGTACGGGAAACCATATCCTGCCCCGGCCTCGCGGCCCCACCCCAAATCAATCGAGGGCAAAACAGAATGAATGCAAATGATCTCCGGCCCGGCATGGTCATCAAACACAATGGCGAGCTTTTCTCAATTTT
>DASZAA010000301.1:0-2305 GCA_035945615.1 Terriglobia bacterium | reverse complement strand
CCACGACTCTTCCGGAATGGCCGTCTCAAACGCTTTCAAGCATTGCGCGCGCGTATCCGGAGGGAACGCCTCAGGAGATCAGCCATTACACCGTCCAGCGTGTGGTGGATATCGAATCCAACGTTCAGGGGCGCGACTTGGGAGGCGTTTCCAAAGACATTTTGGGCAAGATTCAGTCGCTAGGCACCTTGCCAGCCGGAGTTCAGGTGATGCTGCGCGGGCAGTACGACGTAATGGAAAGCTCATTCCGCAGCCTTGGATTGGGGCTTATTCTGGCGATTCTGTTGGTTTATTTTCTGATGGTGGTGCTCTTTCAATCGTGGGTGGACCCATTCATCATCATGATGGCTGTGCCGGGGGCGCTCGCCGGAATTATCTGGATTCTGGCGTTTACCCATACAACGATCAATGTTGAGTCGCTGATGGGATCGATTATGGCTGTAGGTATTGCCACGTCAAATTCAATCCTGCTGGTCAGCTTTGCGAATGACCTGAGAGTGGACAAAGGAGTATCACCGGTTGAAGCTGCGCTCGAAGCCGCCAAGACGCGGCTCCGGCCCGTGCTGATGACTGCTCTGGCGATGATCATCGGCATGATTCCGATGGCTCTTGCTTTGGGTGAAGCTGGAGAACAGAACGCGCCCTTGGGTCGCGCCGTGATTGGCGGATTATTGGTGGCGACCGCTGCCACCTTGTTTTTTGTGCCGGTGATCTATTCGCTACTTAGGCGGGAATTGCCGACCAAGCATTTGTTGGATGAGCGGTTCAAGGCCGAAGAGCGGGGCGAACGCGCGCGCCGCGCCCTGTATGACGAGTTTGGCGGATAGTCGGACCTGGAACGGCGGCCTCTGGCCGCCGGATTTTGAGCGGTAAAGACCGGAGGTCAGAGGCTGCCTCACCAGCATTGAACATCGCGGATTCATGTCCGCCCATATAACAATGGTCAGTCCCAAGCAAGAGCGTAAAAAATCGTGGATCGCAGCGGTGCTGCTGTATGTTATCGGGGCTGTTTTGCTCATCGTCGCGTTCATTCTGGTGAGCCGCTTGAAGGGTGGGAAGGCCCAACAGATTACCGCGACGCTGCGAACGGAGAAGGCGGCAGCGCAAGCCGGACCTCGCGTGCAAGTAACGACTGTACAGGACGCTCCTTCCGCCCAGGCCCTGACTCTGCTCGGAGAAACGCACGCTTTCCTCGAATCCACGCTCTACGCTAAGGTGAGCGGCTATCTTAAAACGATCTATGTCGATAAAGGCGACACCGTGCGCGCGAATCAGACCCTCGCCGCAATTGAATCGCCGGAGACGGATGCGCAATATCAGGCGGCCGTCATCAACGAACGCAACCTTGAGCAGATTGCCGCGCGCGATGAAAATCTGGTCAAGCGCGACATGATTGCTCAGCAGGATGCCGAGACGGCTGTTGCCGATGCTCGAGTTGCAGCGCAGAACGTGCAGAACCTCGCCACGCTCAAATCTTACGAAATCATTCGCGCCCCCTTCGACGGAAAGATCACGGCACGGTATGCGGATCCGGGAGCGCTGGTTCAATCCGCCGAAACTTCGCAGACGGCGGCGCTGCCGTTGGTGCGCATCTCAGAAATTTCTGAAGAGCGCGTTTATATTTATCCGGATCAGCGGAACGCGGCGTTCATTCGCGTGGGCGACGCGGCCATGGTCTCTGACCCCGCCAAACCTAGGGTAAAAATCAACGCTCGCGTGACGCGCATCAGCGGCGAATTTGATCCGGACACGCGCACAATGCTGGTCGAGATTGATTTTCGAAACGTTGGGGACCGGATTCCGCCGGGGAGTTTTGTTGAAGTCACGCTGCGTCTCGCAAACCGCTCGCGTTACCTGGAAATCCCAGCAACCGCATTGGTGCTGCGTGGGACAAATACATTTGTCGCCGTGATTGGTCCGCATAATCGTGTCACCTTTCGCCCCGTAGATGTGGCCGCAGATGACGGAACGCAAGTGAGCGTTCGTTCCGGGTTAACAGGTGGCGAACGAATTGCCATCAACATTGGCGACAGCGTTTCGGATGGAAACGAAGTCCAGCCGGTCAGCCAGTCATCGCCATAATATCCATAAAGCATCAGCAGGTGGAACTATGAAGCGACTCTCTCTTCTGATATGCGCCGTTGCAATGTGCAGAGCCTTCACCTTTGCCGCCAACACCGCAACGATCTCACTCGATCAGGCGGTTCGGATAGCTTTACAGAAAAATCCTGACGTGGCCGCGGCCAATGCGCTCGTAGACGCCGCCAGGGCCAACGTCAAGATCGCGCACGCTAATTACTTGCCT
>DASZAA010000300.1:0-5763 GCA_035945615.1 Terriglobia bacterium | reverse complement strand
TGAGCCGGCAGTCCATCAAGAAAACGATCAAACTCAGCAATCGTGAAGAGAGTGCCGGTTGGGTTGTTCGGATTCGCCAAGTAGATCAGTTTGGTGCGGGCCGTCACGGCTTGCCGGATCGCAGTCAGGTCAATCGCCATGCCGCGCGTGGGAATTAACGCCAGCCCTGCGCCGCTTTCTTGCACGGCAATCTGATAAATGAGGAATGACGCTTCCGAAACAAGCCCCTCATCGCCAGGAGATAAAAACGTCCGCGCGGCCAGTTCAATCAGATCGGTCGATCCTGCGCCCAAAATGATTTCAGCCGGATCAAGCCCGTGCAACTGGGCTAGCTTGCGAGCCAAATCGAGTCCGTTGGAATCGGGGTAAAGGTTTACATGGTCCAGCCCGCCCCGCAACGATTCTATGGCTTTGGGCGAAGGGCCGTAAGGGTTTTCATTCGAGGCCAGTTTAATGGCCTTGATGCCAAGCTCCCGCTCAACCTCCTCGATGGGCTTACCCGCCGGATATGGACGAATGCGGCCTGCCCAACGGGGAAGCATTTCTTGAATGGGCGATTTGGGCATGGATGCTGATTCGGGATGTTGCGATGGCAGCCTTAGCGAATGGGCTTCTTTGCGGGCCGCCATGTTTTCAGTCGATCTACCTCGTCCGGCGTGAGATGGCGGGCGCGACCCGGTTTAAGCCCTGACACAGTCAGGAAGGCGATCCGGACTCGTTTGAGCTTGACCACTGGGCATTCGACACGTTCAAACATGCGCCGCACCTGATGATAGCGGCCTTCGACCAGCGTAATTTCATACCAAGGTTTGTCGCGTTCCGTCTTTTCGCCAAGCGGCCGGATCGTGGCGGGCGCAGTGCGCTGGCCATCCAGCGTAATTCCAGATTCAAGTTTTTTTAGGTCTGCTGGATTTGGCGCTCTTTCCAGCTTGACGTGATAAGTGCGTGGCGCAGCGGTGGCACGGGACATCAGGTGGTTCGCTAAATCACCGTCATTCGTCATCAGTATCAATCCCGAAGAATGAAAATCGAGCCTGCCCACCGGATACAGACGCTCTCTCACTCCAAGCTTGTGCAGAAGTGAAATCACCGTAGGGCGGCCTTCAGGGTCGCTTACCGTTGAAACAACGCCTTCGGGTTTATTGAGCAGCAGAGAGATTCGCTCCCGACTCCGCTTCAGAAGCTTGCCGGAAACTCGAATGTGGTCGCTCCCGGCGTCTGCCTTAGAGCCGAGCTCGGTTATGGTGCGCCCGTTCACTGACACAAGCCCCTGGAGGATCATCTCCTCCGCCTTGCGCCTTGATGTGACGCCCGCCGCCGCAATGATTTTTTGTAAACGTTCTTGCACCATGTACTCTGCGTTATGGCCGATGAGGGGCCCCATCGGAGGTGTCGCTTTCGCCTTCGTTCAAAGGTGACCCATTTTCATCCGGCTTCTCAGGTTGGTTTCTCGGCCCTGACGGAAGGTCTAATGAGGCTGCATATCCATGTCCTTCGTTGTTTAGACTCGTATCCCCCCGCGTAGGTTCACTGTCATTCTGTTGTTCTTCTTCCAGCACCGGCGCGCCCAGGGCTTGGCGAGCGAGTTCCTCAAATTCTTTCAAGCTGGGCAACTCGCCCACATCTTTCAGACCGAAGTGGATCAAGAACTCACGCGAAGTTCTGTACAGGATCGGCCGCCCAACCACGTTCTTGCGTCCGGCGGTGACTACAAGCTTCTTTTCCATCAGCGTGTGGGTAACGCCACCGCAATCGACACCCCGGATTTCTTCAATCTCGGGCAGCGTGACCGGCTGGCGGTAGGCAATGACGGCCAGTGTTTCCAAAGCCGGCTTTGAAAGCCGCACGGGCGGCTTAAGGCTTTTGACAAAACGGCGGAGTGTCTCGTGATGCTCCGCCTTAGAGTAGAATTTGTACCCGCCGGCGACCTGCCGGATGGCGATGCCGTGCTCGGGCCGCTCGTATTCGTGCACTAAATCTTCGAGAGCAGCCTTTATGCGCTCGCGCTCTTCGCCTTCAATCGATTTTGCGATTGTCTCCGGCGTCACAGGTTCCGGCGCCACGTAGATAATCCCTTCAATTGTCGCCTTGAGGATTTCATCACTCAGCATGGTTCAGGCTGCCTCAGATTAGGGTTACATAGACTCACTAGTGATTCTTGTTTTCGTCATCTTCCGCGGTTGCGGGACGTTGATCCGCGTCGGCATCGAGACTGGCTTCAAGAGCGGCGGAGTCGATCTCTGCCATGATTTCCTCGAAGCGTTTGTTCTTATGGATTATGACGGGTCCGAATAGTTCCTTCTGTCGCAGAATTACAGCGTGAATTCTCACCATCTCGAGTAGCGCGAGAATCAGCGCGATAAGCGCCTGACGGGCAAAATACCCCTCCATAAGATCATCCAATTCTACAGCGTGAGTGCGGGAGAGCAGCACCTGCTTAACGTGCTCGATCATCTGCCCTACCGTGACTTCCTCGCGCTCGACTTGCAGCGGGGGCCGTTTCCTGGCCCGCTCGATCACTTCACGGAAAGCCGCGATCAAATCAAACACAGACACGGCGAGGCCCGGCTCATCCTCAGCCTCAATGAACTCTCCGATGCCCGGCTGAGACCATGAAGCGTCCTCTACTACTCGCTTCGATTGCAGCATTTCAGCCGCGTTCTTAAACTGCTCGTGCTCCAGCAGCCGGTGTACCAAGTCCTTGCGGGGGTCTTCCTGTTCGTCAGGGGTTGCCGTTGGATCGGGTGGCAGCAGCATCCGTGACTTGATGTGAATCAAAGTCGCCGCCATGAAAATAAATTCCCCTGCGACGTCGATATTCAGCTCTTCGAGAAGGTGAATGTAATCGAGATATTGCCGCGTGATCTGAGCGATGGGGATGTCATAGATGTTGATCTTTTGCTTGCGAATCAAGTCGAGAAGCAAATCCAGCGGCCCCTCGTAAATCTGAAGCTTCAATTGCGGCGCCGAAGGATCAGCTGGCATCACTACTTTTTCCGGCGATGAACCGGATGGGTTGCCGCTGGGGCTAGAAGCCCGTGACGATTGTGGTTCATCGGCCATGTTGTAGTTCCTTGAGCGAGGCCTTACCGGGTGCTTCCTGCGCCAGTTTCATGGCCGCGCGAACTTCCTTCATCGTTTCTTTCGCCACAAGCCGGGCTTTTTCCGTCCCTACTTCAAGAATATCCCACACCCGCTGAGGGTTTTCCTCTAAGGGGCGGCGTCGCTTGCGGATGGGGTCGAGGAATCTGTTCAAAGGAGCAACCATCAGCTTCTTGCACTCTACGCAGCCGATTTCCGCCGTCCGGCACTCGCGGTTCACACGGCCAATTACGTCCGCTGCGGAAAAGATCTTATGGAAATCAAACACGGGACAAACATCTGGATTTCCAGGATCATTACGCCGCTTCCGGGCGGGGTCGGTTATCATGCCAGCTACCTTTTTTGAAACCACGTCCGCCGGATCGGAAAGATAAATGGCATTGCCGTAGCTCTTGGACATCTTGCGTCCGTCGGTTCCGGGCAGGCGGGGCGCGTGAGTGAGTAAGGCCTGTGGTTCCGGGAAGACTGGACCGTAATGATGATTGAACCGGCGTGCAATTTCGCGTGTCAGCTCGACATGCGGCACTTGGTCTTCGCCCACCGGCACGGCGTCTGCTTTATAGATCAGGATGTCGGCAGCCTGAAGAACCGGATAGCCGAGGAACCCATAGGTGTGCAGATCGCGGCCCTGCAAATTTTCAAGCTGCTCCTTATAGGTCGGGACTCGCTCAAGCCACCCGAGGGGCGTGATCATGGAAAAAAGCAGGTGCAACTCTGCGTGCTCAGGTATGCGGGACTGCACAAAAAAGGTAGCCTTTTCGGGGTCGAGGCCGGCCGCAAGCCAGTCGATAACCATCTCCAGGATGTTTTCCTGCAAGCCTCCCACATTGGCATATTCGGTGGTCAGCATGTGCCAATCGGCCACGAAATGGTAGCTTTCGTACTCATCTTGCAGTGTGATCCAGTTTTCGAGCGCGCCCACCAAGTTGCCAAGATGCAGTTTTCCCGTGGGTCGCATTCCGCTCAGAATTCGGTCGCGATGATTTTCGGGCATAGTGAAGAAAGCTCTGATTGGGCGCGGATGATCTCAGCGTCTTCGCGCTCCTTTCAGAATAGCAGAAAAGCCCAATGGGGAATCCCGTTTGAGGCCTGGGCGCGCCTTGACATTCGGCTTGCGTTCTGCAAATTTCAGACTATGATACCGGTCGAAACCTTCACAGCCAATCTTTCCGCTATTCCAGAAGCGGAGTTTACACACCAACACGTGCTGAACTTTCTACGTCAAAACCGAGTGGAGGTTAAAAGCCTCGCGCCTTACCTCTACTTTTGCTCTGAGCACTACACCCGCAATTTAATCCAGCGCACTCCGTTATACGATCTTCTTGCCATCTGCTGGGAAATCGGGCAGCAAAGCCCCATCCATAACCATTGCAACCAAAGTTGCTGGATGGCGATGGCATGCGGCAGGGTCCAAGTGCATAATTTTGAGTTGATCCAAAAAGACCCGGCCACCGGTTTCTGCGAACTGAAGCCGGATAATCATTACACTATAGATGGGGGTAATCCGGCTGAAGTTGATCCCGGCGAACCTATCCATCTCGTCGCCAACGCGCACTCATTCGGCAGCCGCGCCGTGACGTTGCACATCTATTCAAAACCCTATGACACCTGTGAAGTGTACGATCTCAAGGGAAAACGATATCAGGAAGTACGGCTATCGAACACAACTGAATACGGCATTGTGAAATCGGACTGGAAACTCGAAAAAGCCGATTGGCGCTCGCTCGCGCACGGGGGCGATACTGCTTAAGCACCGATGTCCATCCTTACGCTATGTAAGCGAATCGGAACAAATGACTTCAGCGCCAGCTCAACGCTGGGCAACCACTTGCGAGCAATAGCCAGAATCCCCATCCCCGCTTCGCTTGATCTTTGTTATGATATGACGGTTTACAAGGGCGCAAAGCGCGGTTTAGAAGTAACAACCCTGGCGCGGCACGGAGGTCGAATATGATCAAACGGTGGATGAATTCTCCTATGAGCCAGCCCGTTTTGTGGGCTGCTGTAATCTTGCTTTACGCCGCTTTGCCCCTTCAGGCATCGCCACGCAAACACCCGCCAGTAACCGACCTCACCATTGTCGTGACCGATGCCGCGAACCACAAGCCCGTGTTCCAGGCGCGGCTGACGTTATCTTTCCGTGATCCCGACAGCCGCATTGGGTCTTCGGTCTCTTACAATGCGAAGACAGATGCTCAAGGGAAATATACGTTCTCATTCATTCCCATGGAGCCGGTTGTGGTGGTCGTGACGGCTCCCGACCATCAAAGCTTTGGCCAAAAATTCGATGTTACACAGGCAAATCAGACGATCAAAGTGGAGCTGAATCCTCCTCAACCTCTGCGTTAAACGAGCGCCAGTTTTGCATTCTGGCGGGCGGGGTTACTAAACAGTCTTATATGTTTAATGCGATCTTCACATTTCCTTCACATAGCACCTTGAAAGCCAAGAGCTTGCTTCAACCGCTGCCCTTATTTGGTGCATCCTGTTTTGCTATTGAACTGATCCTAAAAGCCTTAAGTAGATGTGCTACAATTTAAGGCAATCCGCTAAAAGCCATTCAGAATCGGACTGTTAAGGCGTGAGCAAGCTCCTTTTTCCACAGAGTTTTCAACAGAACTGTCAATAAGTTTTATATAATTTATATTGATTTATCATGTA
>DASZAA010000299.1:0-1620 GCA_035945615.1 Terriglobia bacterium | reverse complement strand
CATCATGTTTTCGATGTTACGCGAAATCTCGAACCATTTCGGCTGGCCGCTGCGCTTCCCGGTTTCTTCCGACATTTTGCGCAGGACGGTCGCCCTCGGGTCTTCCGTGTGATACACGCGATGGCCAAAACCCATCACCTTCTGTTTGCGGTCGAGCAGATCGCGCAGGTAAGGCTCGGCGCGCTCCGGCGTCTGAATTTCCAAAAGCATTCGCATCACGCGCTCATTCGCGCCGCCATGCAAAGGTCCCTTAAGCGTCCCTAAGGCTGAAGTGATCGCGGAGTGCATATCGGAAAGCGTGGAAGCGGTGACGCGAGCGGCAAAAGTAGAGGCGTTAAAACTGTGGTCAGCGTGCAGGATCAGCGCAACGTCAAACGCGCGCGCATCCTCGGCAGCGGGCGGGCGGCCGTGAAGCATATAGAGGAAATTGGCGGCGCAATTCAAGGCAGGGTCCGGGGCCACAGGGTCCTTGCCCGCGCGCACCCGCGCCATCGCGGCCACCAGCGTCCCCATCTGGGCCGTCAGACGTGAGGCCTTCCGCCAGTTGGCTTCATTTGACATCGATTCGGCTTCGGGGTCATAGAGAGAAAGCGCCGAAACAATGGTTCGCAGCGTTTCCATGGGGTGCTGCGCGGGAGGAAGCTTTTTCAGAAGATCGAGGACGGGCGCAGCAACCGCGCGGTGGCCGCTCAAGTCTTTCTGCAAAGATTCCAGATCCGCCCGGCCGGGCAACCGCCCGTGCCATAATAGATAAACCACCTCTTCAAACGTGGAATGAGCGGCTAAATCGTGAATATTATATCCACGATAGAGCAGATTTCCCCGCTCGCCGTCAATTGAACAGATAGATGTTTGGGCAATGACCACGCCCTGAAGCCCCGCTTTTACTTCCGCCATGAAGGTTCCTCTAACCGGTGTGTGTTCTTAAAATCTCATCATACATGATGGCTCGCGGCGAAAACAAGAAGCGGTGGCTTGTGGCGTTGGGCGCTTTTAATCCGGCTTGCCTATAATCGCTTTCTCAGAACCTCAGCGAGAGCGGGTAGCCACGGTCAATCGTATTTTGATTGACCGTGGGATTGCTGCTACCAAAACCAAAGCCCACGGTCAGTGAAACACTGACCGTGGCTACCCCCGCCTGCGTCTTATGGCTGGCGGTCAAGGTAGTGAATCTCGCCTGCCTCAATCAGCCTTTGGGCCGCGCTCTCCGGCGTAATATCGCGTTGCGGCGTGCCGAGCATCTCATAGCCCACCATAAATTTCTGTACTGTGGCGGAGCGTAGCAGCGGCGGGTAGTAGTGCGCGTGGAAGTGCCATTCTTCGTGCGAGTCGCCGTCAGTTGGACTTTGGTGGAAGCCCATGGAATACGGAAAGGAAATTTCAAACAGGTTGTCGTAGTGCGTCGTAATGCGCTTCAGAATATCGCCCAGAAGCTCGCGTTCCGGGCCGGTGAAAGCGTCGAAGGCGCCCAAATGGCGCTTACTCAGAAGCAGCGTTTCAAACGGCCACACCGCCCAGAAGGGGACTACAACGGCGAAGGCTTCGTTCTGGCAAACCACGCGCTCGCTGCGTTCGATTTCGATTTTGAGGTAGTCGCAAAGCAAGCAGGATTTTTTAGCG
>DASZAA010000298.1:0-5679 GCA_035945615.1 Terriglobia bacterium | reverse complement strand
CCGCAACTCCATCGACCACGGCATCGAGCCGCCGGAAACCCGGCTGGCGGCGGGCAAGTCCGCCGAGGGTTGCCTCTCGCTCCGCGCTTTCCACGAAGGCGGGCAGGTGATTATTCAGATTTCGGATGACGGCGCGGGCATCAGTCTTGACTCCGTCAAGCGGAAGGCGATTGAACGCGGCCTCGTCACGCCTGAGCAAGCCGCTTCCATGAGAGACCGGGAAGCTCTCAACCTGATTTTCTTGCCCGGATTTTCGACCGCGGCGAAAGTGACGAACGTTTCCGGGCGCGGCGTGGGCATGGACGTGGTGCGAACCAACATCGAAAAAATTGGCGGCACGGTGGATGTGCAGAGCGCCGCCGGGCAGGGCACCACCTTGAAAATAAAAATCCCGCTTACATTGTCTATCTTTCCAGCATTCATCGTGACCAGTGCCGGCGAACGTTAAGCCATCCCGCAGGTCAGCCTCCTTGAACTTGTGCGCCTCGAAGGAGATGAAGCGCGCACCGGCATCGAGTCCGTTCACGGCGCTCCGGTTTACCGACTGCGGGGAAATCTTCTCTCTTTGGTCTATCTGAACCTCGAATTCGAGCTTTCCGCCGCGCATCAAAACGGCGCTGCGGCTCGAGACGTGGTCAACACCGTGGTGCTCCAGGCAGACGACCGGCAGTTCGGCCTGGTCGTGGATGAGGTCAACGACACGGAAGAGATCGCGGTGAAGCCGCTTGGGCAACACCAACGAAATCGCGCAATGTGGCTGAAGCGGCGTGCGGCGGCCAGCAGGTGGCTGAGAACATCAGTTCGGTGGCCACCGCGCGGCCAAAAGCACAACGTCGGTCGCGTCGGCGGGGCTCGAGTTGACGCCGGAGCAGGTGGTGATTGCTCCGAGCGACTATCACATCGTGGTCTAGCCCCATGATTGTTTACAGATGAGACTGTTAGTATCATAAAGATTAATGCGACAAACATGACATCTTCTGTTTTGCGAAACCCCGAACGATCCCCCTCGAAAGCATTGGATTTGCCCCGTGCCGCCCGCGATGTGATATAAGTGTCTGTCTGAAGACGTGCAACGGAGGCAACTTGTGAGATTCCCCAAAAAGATGGCGCGAGCGGCGCTCTGCGCGCCGGTCCTTTTCGTGATGACTTTGGCCGCGGCCCGCGCCCAGTCACCGCGTGATGTGGCGATAACTGCCACGCCAAATGCCCGGCCGCTTCCGGTTGACCGCGGCGCGGCGGCCGTGTGGCAAACGCTGTTGAAACTCCACACGCGGGCCAGTCTGCTGATGGTTACCGCCCATCCTGACGACGAAGACGGCGGAATGCTCGCCTACGAATCGCGCGGGCAGGGCGCGCGCGTGGCGCTCCTCACGCTCAACCGCGGCGAGAGTGGGCAGAACCTGATGTCCCCCGATTACTTTGACGCTATGGGATTGCTTCGCACTGAAGAGCTTCTTGCTGCCGACCGCTATTACGGCGTTCAACAATATTGGACTCGCGTCGCTGACTTCGGTTTTTCAAAGACCATGCAGCAGACTCTCGACGAGTGGGGCTTGCAGCGCGTGCTTTATGACGCCGTCCGCGCGGTGCGCATCACGCGCCCTCTCGTGGTGACTTCGGTTTTTGTAGGCGGCCACACCGACGGTCACGGCAATCATGAGGTGGCAGGCGAAGTTGCGCAGCTCGTGTACAAGATGGCGGGCGATCCCAGCGTGTTCCCGGATCAAATCAAGGCGGGGTTGCTCCCTTGGACTCCTTTGAAGGATTATGCGCGAACGCCATTTTTCCGCGCGAGTTCAAAAGGCATTTATGACTATGCCGATCGTCATTACTATCCGGTGAGATTTTTCAACTACATCGAGAACCGCTGGGAACCGGGAATGCTGAGCGCCAACGTTGACATCCCAGAGGGCGATTACTCGCCGCTCTTGGGCTTGTCTTATCACCAGATCTCCACGCTGGGGTACGGATTTCACAAGTCGCAGAATGGCGGCACAGGATTTCCGCCTGCAGGCCAGATGATGAGCGGGTATCATCGCTTCGCCTCGCGCGTGGCAACTCGAGACCACGAGCAATCCTTTTTCGACGGAATCGATGCTTCGCTTTTGGGAATCGCGGATTTAGCTCAGGGGCAGGATTCCGCGTTCCTCACGCAAGGTCTCGCGCGCATCAACGCGCTGGTTGAACAAGCGATGAAACAGTTCTCTGCCCAGCACCCGGAAGAGATTGCTCCTGTTCTGGCGGAAGGTTTGAAGGCCACCAACGCCTTACTCCGCCAAGTGGCCGATAGCCATCTCACCGCAGACGCCAAATACAATGTGACGCACGAGCTTAAAGTAAAGCAGGTTCAATTCAACACAGGAATCATTGAGGCGTTAGGTCTCTCGTTAACGGCTACAGTTGCGCCACCGCCTGCATCAGCAGGGAACGTCAGAGGAACGGGCACGCCAAGTTTTCAAGTAGCGATTCCGGGGCAACACTTCTGGGTGAAAGTGCATGTTGTGGATCAAAGCCCCGCGCCGGTCAGTGTAAATCGGATTTGGCTGGCGTCTCCATACAGCGAAAACTGGGGTGCAACAGCCCAAGGCAGCGCGGTTGGCCCGCTAGACGAAGACAAAGGCAAGGATCTTTGGTTTGCAATGACAGCGCCAACGAATGCAGTTTATACGCAGCCCTATTTTTCGCGCCCCAACATCGAGCAGCCGTACTACGATATTTTGAATAGTAAATATCTCAATTTGTCTTTTGCTCCCTACCCACTATCGGCGCTCGCGGAATTTGAATACCAGGGCATACCCGTCAGAATGGGGCAAGTGGTGCAATCGGTTGAGCGAGTGACGGGGCCGGGAACTGTGCTCCATCCGCTTGTCACCGGCCCAGCGATTTCGCTGTGGATTTCGCCTCATGCGGGGATCGTGCCGCTCGACCGAAAAACGTTTACTGTGGCCGTTCTCGTCCATAGCAATATGAAAGGACCGGCGCAAGGAGCGGTGCGGCTCGAGTTGCCTTCCGGTTGGAGATCCAATCCAGCCTCGGCCGAATTCTCAACAGCGAGAGACGGCGAGGATGAATCGCTGACATTCCAGGTGATTCCTTCACAGCTACAGAAACGCCGATACACGATAACGGCCGTAGCGAATTATGATGGGCATGAGTACAAGGAGGGATACCGAACCGTGGATTATGCGGGACTGCGCCCGTATAACCTCTACCGGCCGGCCGTATATCAGACTACTGGTGTGGATGTTAGAGTGGCGCAGGGTTTGAGCGTGGGCTATGTCGCCGGCACGGGCGACAGCGTTCCGCAATCCCTCCTGAATCTGGGTATTCAAGCCCACATGCTCGGCGCGGCCGATCTTGCCAGCGGTGACCTGGGGAAGTACAACGTCATTCTCGTGGGCGAGCGAGCCTACGACGTGCGCGACGACCTGCGCACCTACAATGCGCGGCTGCTCGATTACGTCAAGAACGGCGGCGTCGAGATTATTCAGTACCAGTCGCCAGCCTACGATCACAACTTTGGGCCTTATCCATACAGCTTGTCCAATAATCCCGAAGTGGTGATGGATGTGAACTCTAAGATGACATTCCTCGACCCAAAATCGCCTGTTTTGACCTGGCCCAATTCGATTAACGAGCAGGATTTTACGAGCTGGGTTGAGGAGCGCGGCCACGGTTTCATGAAATCGTGGGATGCGCACTACCACGCCTTGCTCTCGACACACGATCCGGATCAGGCCCCGCAAAACGGCGGGCTGCTGGTGGCCAGGTACGGTAAAGGTGTATACGTTTACTGTGCCTATGCTTTTTATCGCGAGCTTCCCGAAGGAGTCCCGGGTGCATATCGCCTGTTTGCCAATTTGCTGAGTCTCGCCAAAAACCCGGCAGAATGAAGGTATATCTGATGTTCTTCTCGCATATACTCTCCCCTCGATCACCGATATTTCCATAGACTGACTGCCTGCGAAGGTTTATGATTGCGGAGACAGTGGCGAATTGCGCTGCTTTTCCAAAAGACAACTTTATAATCAGGCTGACTTTGGCAGGTAGAAAACCACTGCTCCGGCGCTAGTGGGGCGCTCGTTTATTCACCTGCAGCGTCCGCGCGGTGGCTTTTGTTCGGTTTTTACGGTCAACGGACTCGCGTCCGACTGGAGAGGAATATGCTGGCAAAGAACTGGAACGAGCACAAGGCAAAGTATGATGTTGTCGTGATCGGCTCCGGCTATGGAGGGGCGATCACTGCCGCAAGAATTTCAGGCGCGCCGCTCAATCCCAAAAAGTCCGTTTGTGTTCTCGAGCGCGGACGTGAGTGGCCCGTGGGCCAGTTCCCGGACACTCTTCTCAAGGCCACGGAGCATTTTCGCAATCCCATTACTAACCCCACGGGCCTTTATGATCTGCCGCTTTTCAAAGACATTGGCGTGCTCAAAGGCTGTGGATTAGGAGGAACATCTCTTATCAACGCCAACGTTGCTATCATTCCGGATGACGATGTATTTCTGCAGCCTGACTGGCCGCGCAGCATTAACCGCGGCGTGCTGCAACCTTATTACGACGCTGCGAAGAGAATGCTCGCCTCCCGCCCGCACCCACGCGCAACTCAGTTGCTGAAAGTTCAGGCCCTTGAACGCCGGGCTAAAGAAATCGGACTCGAAGCATACGGCCTGGATATCAACGTTAATTTTGATATCGATGGGTTGAACCCTTATGGCGCTGCCCAAAAACCCTGCATCGATTGCGGTGATTGCCTTACCGGTTGCAACGTGGGCGCAAAAAACACCCTCTACATGAACTACCTTCCCCTCGCCCGCAATAATGGAACAGATATTTTTACCGAAACGCAGGTCGATTGGATCGAGAAGCTGGCCGATGGCGGCTGGAGAATTCACGGCAGACGGCACGAACATCTGTTTCCAGAGTCCTACACCCTTGACGCAGGCTGCGTCATTCTGGCCGGAGGCGCGCTCGGAAGCCCTGAGATTCTGCTTCGTTCTGAGGCGCACGGGCTTTCACTTTCACCAAAAGCGGGAACCAGTTTTTCGGGGAACGGCGATTTCTTCGGATTTGCCTTTAACGGCGAATTCCAAACCAACGTACTTGGTTTTGGCAATCATCCGGAAAGTTCGTGGCGGGCAAACGCACCAGGGCCTACCATCGTGGGCGCGATACGGTACGACAAGAGCCGCCCTCTAAATCAGCGAATGACCTTCGAAGACCTCGGATTTCCCACTGCCTACGTGAGCGCGGCCATGATTGCCCTTGGGGCAATCGGTGGCGACCCGACTGTAGTAGGCGAAGAATCAGCGGAAAAAGCCCGGCTGGCAAAGGATAATCCGTTCGAGCCTTATCAGGCGGACAACGCTCTGAACCACACCATGTTTTATCTGGTGATGGGTCAGGATAATTCCAAAGGCACCATGCGGTTGAACACGGACCTGCTTGATCCTAATGGCCGCCTGGAAATTGATTGGGATGCGGCCGGCAACGAACCTATTTTTACCAGGATGAACGAAGAGGTCCGGCGCCACGCGCGAGCCTTGGATGCAAATTTCATTTCCAATCCGTGGTGGCATTTCCTAAGTCTCCATAAGCTTGTCACCGCTCATCCGCTCGGCGGAATGCCCCTGGGCGAAGACTATCTCCAAGGCGCGGTGGATGAATTCGGCCGGGTCTTTA
>DASZAA010000297.1:0-3371 GCA_035945615.1 Terriglobia bacterium | reverse complement strand
GCAATCTTCGCGGCGTGGCTTGTTCCCGGGCTCGGCCATCTCTTGCTGAAACGCTGGGGACACGCCGCCGTTATTTTTTTGTGCGTTGGTGGCTTGACTGTCGCGGGTTATGCGATGCGCGGCCAAGTCTACTCGATGCGCGGCGGAGACATGTTCGAATTCATGGGTTTTCTCGCCGAAATTGGCTCTGGAGCTTTCTATTTCCTCGCGCGATTGTTTGAACCACACGGCGCGGATACGGCGCTCGTCGCGGGAGTTTACGGCACGCGCTTCCTGGCGATGGCCGGTCTCCTGAATTTCCTGTGCGTACTGGATGCGTGGGCCATCGCGCGCAAAACGCAACCCTGACCCGCCGCGTATCGGCAGCCTGTGTGCCCCGTGTCTTTATGGAGTGCGCCGGCTCGACGCCGCTTTGCCTTTCGACGTTGCCTTTGTAGCTGCGTCCCGGCGCGGCCGGAAGGCCGGCAGACACTTAATCTTTTGCTCTCAAGGAGCAAGAAAAAATTGCATCTGGCCCATTTCCCAGCATTGCTTCTCTGCGCAGGACTGATTTCAGTGGCGTTTGCGGCGCTCTCGCAGCCGACAGCTACAAAGCGTGTCAGCCGCGCCCTGCTTTACTTCGTCCTCTTCGGCGTAATTTCCGTGGCACTTGGTTGGCTGATGTACCCCTTCTCGCATTAAGGCTGCGGTTTGAATCTTCTTGATCGTGACACAAGAGGTCAAAATTCAAACTGACCCATTACCAAATCTGCTCGTCGTTTGACGCTCGCACGCGTCAATGCTAAATTCAAATTACGCAGCCGCGGTAGCTCAGTTGGTAGAGCAGCCGATTCGTAATCGGCAGGTCGACGGTTCAAGTCCGCCCCGCGGCTCCATCTCTAGCAGCCTGTTGAAAAACTCTACTCCTGTCAGTGCAACTCCAGTGTGAGTTGCGCGCTCTGTTAACGATGATTCAGCGAGCTTCGCCAGCTGGGGTCTTGGCCTCTGCAGCGCCCTTCTTGCGCGGCAGAGGCAAAATCATCGACACCCGCTGGCGATACTCGCGGTAGGCCTCGCCGTAGAAGCGTACCAGATCGTGCTCCTCGAACTGAATGGCCACAAGAATGTAGCCCGTGGTCATGATCGCGAAGAACAGGTGGCCCGCGGTCATTCGCGGGGCGCTCCAAAAAGCGATCAAAAATCCGAGATAAAGAGGATGTCGGACGACCTTGTAGAGCGCGGGAGTCTTGAAGGCGGTCGGTTCCAGCTTTGTCCCTTTGAAATAATGGAAGACCTGGCTCACGCCGAAAAGCTCGAAGTGGTCAATCAGCCACGTGGAAAGCAACAGCAAGCCCCAGCCAACAAAGAAACCTGCTTGCAGGATGAGTTTCAGAGCGGGGTTCTGCACATCCCAGACAACGCCGGGAATTGGCCGCCACCGCCATACCAGAAGCGCCAGCACCGCGGTGGAAAACAGCACGTAGGTGCTGCGCTCCACCGTCCACGGCACAATCTTCGTCCAGGCGCGCTTGAACCACCGGCGAGCCATGATGCTGTGTTGCAGGGCGAAGGCGGAAAGCAGAAGCGCGTCAATGATGAACGCGGTCGCCAGCGAAGCCGGCGCGGCGTGCGGCGCGTCCATGGTCCACACAAACCATATCGCCCAAAGGAAAACGCAGAGAAAAACTAAATAGCACACGATCCCGTAGAGCAGAGCAAGTAGTCGTGTCATCAACTCTCCTCCCAGATAGGTTTGGAGTCTTAGCAGGCTGCTGAAAAATGCCCATAACGTGTCATTCCGAGGAGCCTGCCTGCCGCAGGCGGGCCATGCGACGAGGAATCTGCTTTTTTTCTGGTCGTTTCGCAAAAAACAGATCCCTCGCTTCACTCGGAATCGCAGTAAAAAGGCTTTTTCAGCACCTGTTAGGGGTAACCCAATGTGCGGTAAGCTAGTCCCCGCGGCCGTATAAAGTCAATATCCGATTTTTCCCGGCCCACCGTTTCATTTCGTGGCGGTTGCCTCGGAAGCCAGAGCAGCCGATTCGTAATCGGCAGGTCGACGGTTCAAGTCCGCCCCGCGGCTCCAGATTTTTGAGTTTGAATCGCGCTTCAGCGAAAACCGATGGAAGAGGATTCCGCACCGAAGAAAACCCGCACCCTTAAAGACCAAAGCGTGCGGCACCCTCTGCGAAGCGAAAGGGCGGACCATCCGCCAGTTTGTTAGAGCGGCCTCAGATTTGGATGCGAGTCAGGATTTCGGTCAAGGGTTCGGCTCTTTGATTTTCGCACGAAACCTTCTGTTCATCTCAAACCAGTGGCGTTCTAGGGTGTTAAAATTTTCGTCTAACATCGATTGCCTCATGACATCATAGACTCTTACCACGCGAGCGCGATCGTATACGAGACCCCAAAACCTAAAGTAGTCCGCCGGGCCCTCACTCCTGATTGTTTCATCGATGTCACCGATAACGCGGAATCTGCACGGGCGGTCCGCATCCGGGTCCTCAAATACGGGGATATGAATGGAAAATGGCCGTTCTCCGTTGTTGAGCAGGAGACGACTATAGTTCTGCGCAAGAGTCACCAGGATTCTCTCAAGATGATTCAAGATCGCATCGCTCGATGTTTCGTGGATTACCAGTAGGCAATCCTGAAACTCGATCTGTAGCTCCACTATGTCTAGAAAAAGTTTGCAGTTTCTTCTTTGGAGTTTCCTGTATGCGGCAAGAAAAGGACGAAGCACGAAAGACTTGGCGCCGTGTTTGATCAAATCGAAAGCGATGCCATCAATTAAGAGCTGAGTGATGTGCGACAAAGAAAGCGTCGAAATGATTTCGACGTAAAGCCGGGCTATGCCGCCGGCTCCGGTCGGTCGGCCCTTAACTATGGAAACATAGTGGGATGCGAGCTCTTTGCGAAAATCATGGATTCCGTCGAGATCTGGGAAATCACCAGGCCTACTAGTAGCGATCCAGTACCTAACAGCAACTGATGTGTCCGCTTTCATGTTCGGTACAAGTCCTCATCTTTTTGATCAGTTTCACTGTACCAAAATAGTACAAATTGTACCTACCAATTCGGACTTCGCGCTTCCTTCCTGCCTGGGCGGGGTGGCCCAGACCTTAATGTTTGGCTTTTGCGGGTGCCCCATGCTCGTTTTGTGAGCGTGGGGCTTTTTTCGGCATTCTCTAGTCCACGACGGTGGGTGGCCCAGGCTCGGGACTAGCTTTTGGGGGTGGCCCATGCTCGCTTTCTGAGCGTGGGGCTTGCTCTGACAACTCATTACTTCACGCGTAACACCAGCTCCATCTATCCCATTTCCTTCTATGGCCTTGCGCATTTTCAGTTCGGGCGTGCATGCGCCGACGTTGCAAGGTCGTTCCAAGTTCCGA
>DASZAA010000296.1:0-2163 GCA_035945615.1 Terriglobia bacterium | reverse complement strand
CGCTTGCTGTTTCTCTGGGCATGCCGGTGTTCGCTGCCGCCACAGCTCAGGATTCAGGTAGCAGCAGTGCTACCACCAGCAGCAAGAAGAAGACAAAGCATCACCACAGCAAGAAAAAGAAGAAGAGCGATTCCGGCACGGCATCTGGATCGGGCCGATAGTCAAAACGGTCTGAACCGGCATATCGCTGAATCAGAACACAGCGTAGCTACGCTCACATAAGAAGCCCCTGAAGACATCTTCAGGGGCTTCTTTTTTGTTGCACCTCACTTTTTCATCCATCCGGTGTGGAAGACGCCATCCCGGTCAGTCCGGCGGTAAGTGTGCGCGCCGAAGCAATCACGGAGCGCCTGAAGCAGGTTGGCCGGAAGCCGCTTTTGCCGGTAGCCGTCAATATAGTTAAGTGAAGACGCAAGCAGAGGAACCGAAACGCCAAGGTCTACGGCGAGCTTCACCGCTTCGCGCAGAGCGTCCGATTGGCGATTGATAACGCCGCTGAAATGCGGGCTAATCATCAGGTTCTTGAGGTCCGGCTTCTCCCGGAAAGCCGCCGCAATCGGATCGAGCATCTTTGATCGGATAATACAGCCGCCCTTCCAGATGCGCGCAATGTCGGGCATTTTCAGATCATATTTGTAGTCGGCTGAGGCCACTCGCAACTGCTCGAAACCTTGCGCGTAGCAGACGACCATCGCCACTTCAAGCGCGTGCCGCGCGGTTTCGATGGCGCTCTTCTTTTCACCGCTGAACTTGCCCGCAGGCCCGTTGAGGATCGCTGAGGCCGCCACGCGCTCCGGCTTGAGCGCCGAGAGCACGCGCGCATAGACGGCGGCGCTCAGCGAGGGAATCGCAACGCCTAAATCGAGCGAGTCTTGCGCGGTCCACTTGCCGGTGCCTTTTTGCTCCGCTTCGTCCAGGATTAAATCGACCAGCGGTTTTTTCGTTTCTGGGTCGATTTTGGCCAGCACCAGGGCTGTGATCTCAATCAGAAAAGAATCAAGCTCCTGGCCATTCCATGCGGCAAACAGGTCATGAAGTTCCGTCGCTGAAAGCCCCAAAGCAGTTTGCAGAAGGTCGTAAACTTCGCAAATCGCCTGCATAATGCCGTACTCGATGCCGTTGTGAACCATCTTGACGTAATGGCCCGCGCCACCTGGCCCGAGATAGGTGCAGCAAGCTCCGTCTGGCGTCTGCGCCGCCATTTTAGTGAGCACCGCTTCGAGGTGCCGGTAAGATTCCTCGCGGCCGCCCGGCATCAGGCTGGGCCCGTGCAGCGCGCCTTCTTCTCCGCCGCTCACGCCCATGCCGAAAAAGCTTAGACTAGCCTGGTCAAGCTCCTTGGCGCGCCTCTCGGTATCCTTGAAGTAGGAATTTCCACCGTCAATGACAATGTCCTCGCGGGTGAGGAGCGGGCGAAGGTCTTTGATCACCGCGTCCACAGGCGCTCCCGCCGGAACCATCATTAGAATACGGCGTGGCGTCTCGAGCGAAGCCGTGAAATCCTTCAGCGTGCACGTGGCCACAATCTTTTTGCCCCGGCCCAGCGCCTCGAACTTGGCGACCTTATCCTGATCCAGATCAAACCCTGCTGCCGAAAAGCCTTTGCTCTCCGCGTTGAGCGCAAGGTTGCTGCCCATCACGCCCAAACCGATTACGCCCAAATGCTGTTTGCTCATCGCCATCTCCTTCGTATGCCGGAATTTTAATTTCCAGCATAGCAGAACATCCACGCCCAGCGGTTGTTGAAAAACAGGGAAGCTTGTCATGCCGATTTTTTCTATATGATTATCAAGCTTACTCCGGCAGAGCTGGGCGGGCATGGGCTGATCAGGTAGTTCTCGTCGGGATCCTTCACCCGGCTCGCGGAGTTTACCCTGAGCGGAAATACCGGGATTCTTCGCTTCGCTCAGAATGACAAGCGAAGGGCTCGCCACCCTCTCCCGCCGGGAGAGGGTGCCCGACGAAGGAGGGCGGGTGAGGGGAACGGCGCCGGAGCAAGCTTGATAATCATAATTTTTCTATTTAGAATCCGGCGGCCAGAGGCCGCCGCTACAGAATCAGGCGCCGCCGACTTATGGCGTCGCGTATAGATATGGTTATAATGAAGGTGGGTGCAACTGTTCGAGTATGAGCCAACTTAGCGTGATCCGCGCCCTATAACCC
>DASZAA010000295.1:0-15645 GCA_035945615.1 Terriglobia bacterium | reverse complement strand
ATCACGGTTGAACCGTCCCTCAGCTCCCCAACCGAAAGTGTGCTTGCCGTGAACGTAAGTCCACGTTTGCTTGAGTTGAAACAGATTGCCGTATGAGCCGGTGATCGTGCCGGCAGCGGAATTGAACGGCTCGTAGAGGCCGTCTCCAAAATCCAGAGCGGGCTGGGTGTGGTTGACCGAAGGGAACAAGGGCGTCGCGCGAATGAATCCGAAGGATGAATCCGCGGTGAGGTTTGGCGAAAATACGCGCGTGTAAGTGAGGCCAAAATTCCTCTCGTTGTCGAAAAAACGGATGGCAAAGCTTGGGTCAATGGCAATCTGGCTGGGGTTGGTGGTGGGGCCGGTGACGTTGTCAAAAGTGAAGCGCGTGAACAATTTGGCCTTATCGGAAATTCGATGGTCAATGCGAAACGAAAATTGATCGCTTATGGTGGTGACGGCGGACGAAGTGGCGAACGTTCGCAAGCCGTAGGGGCCTTCGGGGTCATTGGGGAAGGGATAGCGCGCGAGCACCGGAACAATCGATGGGCTGACGGGAACGGTGAGTGTGTCTCCCGGGAACGCTGTCGCATCTACGCCCATGCGCTCGGCGGCGGTGGGCACAGAAAGCACTTGGGTGGTGCCAAGAATCTGCCTGAAGCCTTGGTATTCGCCAAAGTAATACGTGCGGTTCCTGCCGTTGTAGATTCCGGGAAGAACCACCGGGCCGCCGTTGGTGAATCCGAACTCGTTGCGCTCAAAGTGAGGAAGGCGAGCCGGACTTAGCGAGGTGCTTCGGTCGAAAAAGTTGCGCGCGTCCAGGCTGGAGTTGCGCAGGAACTCGAAAGCGTCGCCGTGCAACTGGGAGGTTCCGGATTTGGTGATCACGTTGGTGAACGCCGCCGCGCCCTCGCCGATTGCGGCCGGCATGACGCCGGAATCCGACTTGATTTCCTGAATGGCGTCCACGTTGAAATTGTCGAAGGTGGCGCCTCCCAGCTCGGGGTCGGTCACGTCAATGCCATCCATGGCAAAGACGGCGGTGTCGCCGCGCTGACCGTTCACCGCATACTGTTGGGTGAAGTTGGCCGCGCCGTTGGTGTCCGTCATCGTGCCCGCCGCCAGCAAAAGCAGTTGACCAAAGTCGCGCCCGTTTAGAGGCAGGCTTGCCACCTGCTTGCCGGTGAGATTTTCGCCGCCGCTGGAAGGTTCGCCATTTTGCGGCGGTTTGCCGGTGCTCGAAGGCGATGCCGGGGTGCTTGTTTGTGCCCAAACGGCCGGACTCAGAAGCGCGGCGAGAACCAGAATGAGGGGGGCGAGACGGTTGGACATGAACAACCATCTTACCGGCGGCTCCAAAAAAAATCACGGAAAAACAAGCAGCGGGCTGAAAGCCGCGGACCACCGCGACCAGCGTCGGACCTGTCATGCTGAGCCCTTCGCTCGTCATCCTGAGCGGAGCGAAGGATCCCGGCATTTTGTGGTTATGTTGAGATTCTTTGTCGCCTTCGGCTCCTCAGAATGACAGGTCCGGAATGGGTCATGTTAATGAGGTATGCGGCGCTAACTCCACAAACGGTCGTCCCAGGACTCACGCTCGTTCCACTGATCGGTTGGCTCGAAATATCCCGTGCCGGGTTTCAGATGCTGTCTTACGAGGTCTTCATTGAGAGTTACACCGAGGCCAGGTTTATCGGGCACAGTGATGAAGCCCTTGTTGATTATTGGCTTGTCAACGCCCTCAACCAGATCCTGCCACCAGGGCACATCAAGCGAATGGTTTTCCATAGCGAGGAAATTCCGGCACGCCGCCGCGCAGTGAACCGCCGCCATGCAGCCGACCGGCGTCGCCGCCATGTGCATGGCCATTGGGACGCCATATTTGAAGGCCATGTCGCTGATGCGCTTAGTGCGGAAGATTCCGCCCGAAGTTTCGAGATCGGGATGAATCTTGCTCACCGCGTGGTTGGAGCAGAGCACTTCAAAATCCTCTTCGCGGTAGATATCTTCGCCTGTCAGCGTGGGCGTAGGGCTTTCTTCGGTGATCCGCTTGAGCAAATCGGTGTAAAACCAGGGAATCACGTCTTCGATCCATGAGAGGTTGTATTTCTCGTAAGCCCGTCCAAGCCGCATGATTGATTTCACCCCAATATGGCCGAGGTGATCCATAGAAAGTGGAATCTCCATGCCCACGGCCTCGCGCACTGCGGCGACGTATTCGCAAAGCTTGTCGATGCCCTTATCGGTGACTTCGGTGGCGACAAACGGATGAGGCTGATCAAATTGCTCCCAGCGGCTCAAGCCAGAAGGTCGCGTGACCGTGCCCGGAATGTCTTCAATCAAGTTGATGCCCAGGTCCATTTTGAGCCACGTCAGGCCCATCTCTTCCTTGCGGGCCTTTTCGCGTGCCGCGTAAATCTTGGGGTCTTTCGATTCGGTCGTGTCCGCGTAGATTCTGACCTTGTCGCGCCATTTGCCGCCCAGCATCTGATAGATGGGCACGCCGTACACTTTGCCCGCGAGGTCCCACAGCGCAATCTCAATCGCCACCACGCCGCCCGCCTGCCGCGCATTGCCGCCAAATTGCCAAATTTTCTGGATAATGTAGTCGATGCTGAGCGGGTTCTCGCCGAGAATGCGGCTCTTGAGCATGAGCGCATAATCAGGGCCGACGCCGTCTCGCACTTCGCCGAGTCCATAAATGCCCTGGTTGGTGTCAATGCGGATGATAGGACACGGGCTTGGGCCGGGCTTGACAACGATGGCATAACGCAAATCCGTGATCTTCAGAGCCGAAGGGCTTGAGTTGGTGTTCACGTTCTGAAAGTAAGGCTCAGCCGCAGCCTCCACGCGGTTCGTCAGAAGGCCACCGCCCAGCATGGCAGCCGACGTCTTCAGAACTTCCCGGCGGTCCCACTTCGGTTCATTGTGTTCGGACACGATTTGATTCCTCCGTATGATTAGTGCTCTTTCATCCGCAGTTTCGATCCTTGCGAAGCGACCCACTTGTTGAATTCTTCGATCATCTGGTTGGTCCAGCGGCCATCGATCTGGCCGGGCGTGTATTTCTGCTCGCGCAGCATCATCTCCCCCCAGTCGTCGACCAGATGGTCCATCTCAGCATGATCGGCCACTTGTTGGGCGAGCTGCGGCGGGATAAATGTGATGCCCTCCGGATCGCTCACGGCCACGTCGCCGGGCATCACGGTTGCCTGGCCAATTCGGATTGGCACGTTAATGCCCATTAGCATCACGTTCCTTAACGCTGAAGGGTCTGTCCCCCGGCAAAAAATTTCGATCCCTTTAATGTCGTGAATTTCGGCGGTGTCGCGCACCGAGCCATCGACGATAATTCCGTCTACAGGAAGTCCGCTATGTTCCTTCGTAAAGACGGAAGTGGCGAGGTTAGATCCGACGATCGTGCCGTCTTGGATCTTCCCGAAAAGGTTGACCACCATCACGTCGCCGGGCTTGAGCGTGTTGATGATCCAGGAATTCTCTCCCCGGACCGTGTCTCCTTCCTTCTGCCCATTGGTCCTGATCACCGAGTCCACATCTGGCCGGTATGGCATAAATACGGCGGTCACCACCCGGCCGATCAACCGCTGTTCTGAGGGATTGATTACCTTCCATCCGCTTTCGAATTGATTGTGGTAGCCCGCCCTCTGCAAGACCTCCCAAGCTTCTTCGGCCGTTGCGTCCTTGAGACGCTGCAGGACCGAATCGGGAACCTCGGGCCGCCCGTCGGGAAAGCGGTCCCCCTTCCAGGCCTGCGTGAAGTCGACAAGCTGCTGCTTGCTGAACATTCCAATCTGTGCCTGCGCGCGCACGCAGAATCCGAGCGACAGAAAGGCCACGGCCAGCGAAACAAGAGTTTTTTTCATAGATCAACCTCCTCGATTTAATAGCGGGCGCTTGAGCACCCCTCGCAATGACCCTACAAGCTGTCAGAAAAGCAGCTTCAGCGCAAGCTCAAACTCACGATTGTCAATGTTGGTGGAAGTGATTTTCCCTACTGTAGGCGAGCCAATGCTGGCGTTCGGGAAGCCGAAGGAAGGCGTGTTAAAAGCGTTGAAAGCCTCAGCTCTGAATTGCACATTGAGCCGCTCCCATAGTTTCGTATTCTTGACCAGGGACAGATCGAAATCCGTCAGCCCTGGACCGCGCAATACGCCGCGAGCCACGTTGCCATAAGTATTCGCAGGCGGCGCCACAAAGCAAGATGCGTTATACCACAGAGACGGGCCTGGACTAGAAAGGCCGCCAGCGCAAATCCGGTTGGGCCAACTCGGCGCTCCGTTGTTCACGCCGCTGTTCAGGCTCAGGCTGAACGGAAAACCACTCTCAATCGTGCTAATGCCATCAAGTTCCCATCCGCCGATCACCCGGCTTACAAGGCCGTTGTCGGCGACGAACCGTTGGCCTTGCCCAAAGGGCAGCAGATAGACCCAACTCCCCACAAAGCGATTGTTGATGTCGAAGCCTGAGGGTCCGTATCCCGCTTTGCGATTGGTATAGGTCTGCGGGTTGCCCACCGCGCCACCGCCGCTCGCGGAAGTTCCCGCATAATCCAGCGATTTGCCGAAGGTGTAGCTGGCGAGAAACTGCAAGCCATGAGAGATGTTCTTTTGCAGTTTAACTTCCAAGCTATTATAGTTTGACATGTTGCCGGGGAAGTAATAATTGATAGTTGCAACGCTTGAGAGCGGCTGAATCAGGCGCCTTGAAGCTTGCGATCCGGGCCCCGGCTGTACCTCGTTGATGTTGTAACCTTCCTGCAGGTGTATCCCGCGGCTGCCGCCGTAAGCGACCTCCAAAAGCATGGTGGGCGTGAGCTGCCGTTGCACGTCGAGGTTATACGTCTCCATGTAAGGTGTTTGATTGGCAAAAGCCCAGCCCAGCACTAGGGGATTAGCCGCGTTCAATTGCGTGGTAGTGAAGGGCTGTACGGAGACCGCCGGACCGAAAGGATTATTAATCGTAGGCACGGAAGCCATTTGCGAGCCGAGCGGGTAGACAGCAGGGTTGTAGTTTTGAGACACGGTATAGGGAACCTGCTGCCCCAGGAAGTTGGAGCCAGAAGGGTTCAAAGGAAAATAGCTGATGCCGTAGCCGCCCCGAATGATGGTTTTGCCGTTGCCAATGGGGTCGTAAGCGAACCCAATACGCGGCTGCACGTTGCCGTAGCGAGTCTGCACATTGACCGTTTCCGATGTTCCGTTAACGCCCGCGTAAATCAGTTGATTGGCGGAAGGGTCAAAATTCACCGCGCGGTTGCGCTCCTCTGTGGGCGCCGTGAAGATGTCGTAACGGACGCCAAGATTCAGCGTTAGCCTTGAATTGACCTTCCAATCGTCTTCCAGGAAAGCCGCATATTCGTAGTCAGCCAGGTAATAGGGGGTAATCAGGAAGCCGCGCGAGCCGCTGGTGGAAAAGCCAAGCAGCATGGTGGCGATGCCCGCTCCGCCTGCCGCCGTAACCGGATTGTTGGTGAAGTTGTCGTTGAAGTTAAGCGTGCCGCGCGTATTGGTGTTGGTGAAAGGCTCAAAAGCTTTGTAGACGCCCCGGAAGCCAAACTTCAGTTGGTGCCTGGAGATGATCCACGAAACCGTGTCTTCAAGCTGCTCGTCCGTCTCCTTGGGGTTTGCAGGAAGGAAAGCAGGACCTCCGCTGAGGCCGGTAAAGTCTTGTGGCGTGATGTTTGGAATGCCCGTTGTGAATGGGCTCACGTTGATGTTCTGGATTCCCAGCGCGGTCGCGGTATTGTGGCCGAAATCAGATTGCCGGGTAAAAGGGTTTGTGCGGACATAGCCCGCGCGGAAATCATTCACAAGGTTTGCCTGGAAGATGTGTGTCTCGTCGAACGCAAGTCCTTGCGCGGCCAGCGTCGTGTCCTGTACGCCTGCCACGTAGGGGCCAAGGTCGTATTGCTTCACCTGTGATGGGTTGGATGCCAGGCAGCAGGCGGATTGTCCCTGGGGCGCCACCAGCCCGTAGTTTTCGTAGCTGAAGCGAGTGAACATGGAATCTTTCTGGCTGAAGGTATGGTCCACGCGAATGTTGCCGCCATTGTCGGTAATTGTGCGGTCAGCAGTGTCAAAATAGTTGTTGAAA
Source organism: Terriglobia bacterium (assembly GCA_035945615.1). Taxonomy (GTDB): domain Bacteria; phylum Acidobacteriota; class Terriglobia; order UBA7540; family UBA7540; genus RH2-MAG17b. The sequence continues at coordinate 9,552 of DASZAA010000295.1, read as the reverse complement.
TTGCCCGCAGCGTTTGGGAGGGGATAGAGACTCGCAACCGTTAGCCCTACCGGATTAATCAGGCCCGCAGGGATCATATTGCCTTGAAACTGCTGTCGAACTGCTTGACTGCCCACCATAGTCGTCGTGAAAGGGTTGTAAATCGGGATCAACGCGCCGCTGCTCGACGTGTATTGGCTGAAATCTCCTGTCCGCGCCGCCGCGGTTGGAACAGAATTCACGAAGGAAAGTCCCTGAATCTGCCGCTCGCCGTAGTAATCAAAGAAAACGAAAGTGTGATCTCGTCCGTTGTAGACTTTCGGGATAATCACAGGGCCGCCCAGCGTTGCTTCAAACTGATTGCGGATGAAAGGCGGATTGGGCTGATTAGGGGCTGCGAAAAAATTGCGGGCGTTCAGCGTGGTGTTCCGCAGAAAATCCATTGCGGAGCCATGAATTTCGTTGCTGCCCGAGCGCGTCGATACAGAGACGACGCCGGCGCCCCGGCCAAATTCCGCCGAATAACTTCCGGTAAGCACCTTGAACTCCTGGATCGACTCCACGGAAGGCTGCACCATAACCGTGTTGAACGTTTCTTCATTGTCTTCAATTCCATCCACCAGCCACGCGTTGGCGTTAGCTTGGCTGCCGAGAGCGTTGAAATCGGACGCGGCGCGCGGATTGAAGCTGCTGGCCCCGGAAAGATTCTCTCCCACTTGTCCGGTGGTCACGCCGGGCGATAGCCATACGAGTTGAGCGAAGTTCCGGCCGTTCAGCGGCAGTTCTTCAACCGGCGCCCGGTTAATCACCTGGCCGAGCGATGAGCTTTGAGATTCGACTAGAGGGGGTGCGGCGGTTACACTGACGGTCTGCGTCATTTCACCCAAGCTGAGCGTCACGTCAACTCTGGCCTGTTGATCCACCTGAAGCATGATGTTGGATCGAACCTCGCTGCGGAAGCCCTGTTTCTCAACTTTCACCAGGTAAACTCCGGGAATGAGAAAGGGCGCCGAATAGTATCCGTTCTGATCGGTCTGATACCCAAGCGAAGTTCCCTTTTCCGTGTTGGTGACGGTAACAGTTGCCCCGGGAATCACAGCTCCGCTGGCCTCCTGAACCGTGCCCACAATCGTGCCCGTCGTGACCTGGGCCCTCGCAGAAATTGCCAGCCAGGGAAGAAGCGCAAGGAATAAAGTCAACGCATGGGATTTTCTGACCATATCGATCCTCCTCAAGCCCAATACAAATTCTGCTCAGCTATACAGCTTCCTGGCGTGCCGCCGGTTTTTTTGATGTGCAGCCACCGGCGCGGGACGCCGCCGCTTTAAGCTGGCGTTTCGTATGCTCCGGCTTCGCAAAAACTTTCTGACGACATCGCCCTCATTAAATTTCCCCGGAATTTATCAAGTGGATAATTTCTTGTCAAGAGAAATTACTTTCTACCACATGAAATTCACTGTTTGCGCGAGGATCGACAAAGCGGCTGTGAAGTGCGTAGCGCATGAGGTCCTGCGGTAGCGGCGGCCTCTGGCCGCCGGTTTTTAATAGCAAAGACCGGCGGCCAGAGGCTATCGTTAACAGCCGATGACCGTGGCTGACTTATGTTGCTCCATATAGAAGGCGGCGTTTGCAGCCGCGTCGCCTCTTGCAGCGAGCCCGCTTGAGCCTTAGGATGGACGCATGACTTCTTTCAATGCGGCGGATACTCTGCGGCGCGTGGCGTTTTTCGCGCCCTTGCCCGCGGATGATCTCGAGAACCTGGCGGCCCACTGCGCTGAGCGCAAGCTGTCGAGGGAGGAGATTCTTTTCAGCGATGGCGACCCGTGCGAAGGGTTGTTTGTGGTTCAGTCGGGAGCGATCAAGGTCTATAAGATGGCCGATAGCGGCCGCGAGCAGGTGATTGGGATCGACCGCGCCGGCTCGACCGTAGCCGAGTTGCCTCTGTTTGATGGCGGAAATTATCCGGCATCGGCGGCTGCGCTTGAAGACTCAACGCTGCTTTTTCTTCCTAAGCGCGAATTCCTTTCGCTGGTCCGGCAAAATTCCGAAGTGGCTTTTGCCGTGATCCGCACGCTCGCCTGGCGCTTCCGTTACCTGACGACGCTGGTTGAAGAACTTTCGCTGAAAGAAGTCAGCCACCGGCTTGCGGGCTTTCTGCGCGACCGCGCCTTGCGGTACGGCGTGCGCACGCGCCGGGGAATCGAATTCCCTCTGCAGGAAACCAACCAGGAGATTGCGGCAGAAATAGGCACCGTCCGCGACCTGGTCTCCCGCAATCTTAGACGGTTTGTCGATCGAGGCATCATCCGGCTCGAGCGGCGCAGGGTAATCGTGCTCGATATGGCGGAGATCGAAGCGCAAGCGGCGGGCAGTAAGCGCGCCGTCGAGAAACCGGTTTTGACCGTCGTCCGCTAGGTTTTTGCTCTTCCTGTTCCCCAACAAAAACGTCTCGTTTATCCCATTTGTCTCAAAATTCTCAGTGTGACGTGCTAGGCTTGGGTTTGGGTAGTGGCGCAGAGTTTTGCAGTCAAAACTCTGCGGCATTGTCATCGGGACCGCTGAAAGGTGGCTGTAGCGGCCCTCAAAGATTAGAAAATGGCTGGGAGGGAATAGCAAAAACACACAAGAAATTACGGAACGAACCCAAGAAGTTGTTTAGAATCAACGTTTCTAATAAAAACTGTCTCATTTGTCTCAAACTCTGTGCTACAAGGCGCATGTCCAAAGTTTGACTGCAAGAATCGGATAGATTGGCTCTCTCTATGCGTGCACAATAGCCGTCAGGGAGATAAAAACATGATGAGAAAGCGACGAATACCGAGCACTGACGTCTGCTGGCGGGCCGTGGCGAGCCGAGACCGCTCTTACGACGGAGTCTTTGTCTACGCCGTCCATTCGACGCGGGTTTTTTGCCGGCCAGCCTGCCCTTCACGCCGCCCCGCCCGGCGGCACGTAACATTCTTCGATTCGCCGGAGGCTGCGGTTCACAACGGGTTCCGCCCTTGCTTGCGCTGCCGGCCTTTCGCTGAGGGCCGGGATGGCGCGAGTGATCAAGCCGCAAAGTGGGTGCTTGAAGCGTGCCGCTATATCGAAGGACACGCCGAAGAGCCGCTGAATTTAGCCGCTCTGGCGGAACGGTTTGGCGTGAGCCGTTTTCAATTGCAGCGAACATTTAAGAAAGCAACCGGCGTCAGTCCGCGCGAGTATGCCGACGCTTGCCGGATGAAATCTCTGAAGCGCGAGCTCCAGGCTGGGCGGCCGGTGACGGATGCGCTTTATGAAGCGGGCTTCGGGTCAAGCAGCCGCCTCTACGAGCGCGCTCCCGCGCAGCTTGGAATGACTCCGGCTGACTATCGTAAAGGAGGTTCAGGCATGGAAATCAATTATGCAATTACGAGGTGCGGATTAGGGAAGCCGGGCAGCTTGGGGTGGATGCTGGTCGGCGCCACAGAGCGTGGTGTCTGCGCGGTCCGGATGGCGGATTCGGCGGAAGAACTCAAGCGCGGTCTCGAAAAGGAATTTCCCAACGCAAAGCTCAATGGTTCTCATCCGCAGCTCTCGCGTTGGGCCGGCGCAATCGTCCGCCATCTTGAAAATGGCGAGCCAAAGCTCGAAGTTCCGATTGACGTTCACGCCACCGCTTTTCAGCGGCGCGTGTGGCGCGAGCTTACCAGGATTCCTTATGGCGAGACGCGGTCCTACCGCGAGGTCGCGCGAAGCATGGGCAAGCCCCGCGCCGTCCGCGCCGTGGGTCACGCATGCGCCGCGAATCCGGTGGCAGTCGTCGTCCCCTGTCATCGCGTTGTGCGCGCAGATGGGAAATTAGGCGGATACCGCTGGGGTCTCGAGCGCAAGGAAGCACTATTGAAACACGAGCAAGATGCCAGCGGGCTGCCGGAAAGCCGGCGTCGCGTATATTCCATCGAACGGCATGGCGAATCGGCGTGACGGCCGCGTCAACATCAAGCTGCTCACCGCGTCAAGAAGAGTTTGCTTGCGCACCGTGGTATGATGGGAAGCAAGATGGCAGTCATGGGTTATTGTGTTGGTTCGCGTGTGCCGGACCCTGGCCAGAACTTTTGAGACTCAGTCCAGGCGGAGCGGCTGCGGCTATGCAAAAGGAATGTATTGATGATTGTCGGCACGGGCGTCGACATTGCGGAAACGCGGCGCATTCAGGAGAGCTTCGACCGCTATGGGGAGCGATTCCGGGACCGGATTTATACGCCTGAAGAAATCGCCTATTGCGAGCGGTTCAAGAACAAGGCGGAGCGGTACGCGGCCCGCTTTGCGGCAAAAGAGGCTGCGTTTAAGGCGCTCGGGACGGGATGGCGCGCGGGCATTCGGTGGGTAGATGTTGAAGTGACGCACCAGCCGGGCGGAAAGCCCGAACTTGTTTTGAGAGGGCGCGCCGAATCGGTAGCGCGCGAACTCGGCGTGCGGCGCATGGCGGTTTCGCTTTCGCACGCGGACCACTACGTGGTGGCCCAAGTGATTTTTGAGTCCGATGACCAGCAGGCGAAGTAAGCGTTGCGCTCCCGGATGTGCGCTCGCCTTTGCCGCGTTCCTCTTTTGTTCAACCGCGGCTTTGGCTGTTACGCCCGCTTGTTCGGCGACGCCTGGCGCGCCTCCTTTTCAATTGGACCATCACAGGGCAACCCGGCTGCTGATGAGTCAGGCACGCCCCGCTTATCCTCCGCTTGCCCGCATTAACTTTATCCGGGGGAATGTTTCGCTTCTTCTTACGGTAAACTGCGCGGGGAAGGTGCAGCAAGCTCATGTGGTCGCGGGCCACCCTTTTCTGGCGATTGCCGCGCTCCAGGCGATCCGGAAGTGGATTTATCATCCATTTGTTACGCCGTCGGGCCCTGCGGCATTTCAGACCACGGTCAAGGTGGATTTTAGTTTGCTCGGCGTGGACCAAACGCGGTTTCCGCCGCAGCCGGAAAAATTCCTGGCGCGGTGGGTAAAGCCGCCTCAGCCTCCAAAAGAGGCGAAGCTGGAGAAGGGGGAGGCGGTGGTCCAGATGCGCGTGCTGGTGAATGACAAAGGCCGCGTTGTAGATTCGAGTCCGATTTCGGGCAGCCCGGCGCAATTCGAGCAAGCCCGGCGGACCGTGGCGCAGTGGAAGTTCAAGGCGGCGCGCTGGGGCAATCTCACCGTTCCTTGGTATGTGGATTTGGATGTTCCCGTGAAGGACGCGACCCAGTCTTTACGGGCAAATCAGTGAAGCGGGTGAAATACAGCCGTGGCTCCAAGGGGAGGGAAACGGGATCCACCGGTTGGCAGGGAGGATTAATAGATGAACAGGGGAACAAAACTTCTACGGCCAAGTGCTCAATGGCCGCTGATGGCGCTCTTCCTGGCGGTAGCGGTCCTATGGCCTGTGTGGTCCGTAAGGGCTAATGCCAGCACTCAGCTCACAGATTTTTACTACGCGGGCGGGACCGAGACCCTCTCGACAGGTTGCGCGGGAGAGCTGGAGTTGACTCACGTCTCGATGACCTTCAAGTGCGCGGAGGGTTCTGTGACCATTCCGTATAGTTCGATTACCCTCATGCAATACCGCCCGAAGCTCAGCTCGCAGGTGCGCAAGATGAAGCTCGATTGGAAGGCGCGGCCCGAGGGCACGAGCGCCAAAAAGAACCTGCTGTTCACCGTTCTTTACAAACAGGGAAACACCACGCAGGCGATGGTGTTGAAGGTGCTTCCGATGAACATGCGGCCTTATCTTGCTGCCATTGAGCTCAACACGAGAATGCGGATTGAAGTGTGGGACTATCGCGGTTACGACTAGCACCGGCACCCTCGCGCAAACTTTGGCCGCCGATACAACCGCGCTTCACTTAGCCGCGGGCGTCATATAGAAGTAGCCCGCGCGGGCGCGCGTTTTGAGGCCAGGTTCGCGCACGCGCACCGCGAGCCGGTGGAATCCGGTTTGTTTGAGCGTGCTCGGCGCGTAGGCCAGCATGTACTGGCTGTTAACGTCGAGAGCGATTTTCTGCAGCCGGTTCTGAAACGAACTTTGCTTCCAGTTCCCAAAGGATTGCCCGCCGGTGTACTTCGCGTAAGCGTCCATGATGTCTTTAAAGCGGGCCGACCGAAGCACGTTGAGCGAATCGGTCATCAAGGGCAAGCCGTTAATAGGCGTGCCCCAGTAGCTCGAATTCGTGTCGGGCGTCTGCGGTCTTCCGGGCGGTCCGGGTCTTGCCATACTGGTATCGATGGGGTCAGGCGCCGGCGCTTCCTGCTCATTCTTCAGCAATGCTTTGTCCGGTTCAAAGCGCACGCCGTAAATCGCCACATCAGCCGCAGTGGCGGCGCGGATGATCTCTTCCCGCGACGTTTGACTGCCGCTATTCAACCCTTCGGAAAACACCAGGACGACGCGCCGCTCAGAGGAAGGCCGCTCAGAGAGCATCAGGATTGCGCGCGCCAGAGCATCATTCAGGCGGGTCCGCGTGCCCACGGAGTCGATGTGGCGGAGCGCCGCGTCGAGTGTATTGGGGTCACTAGTGAAATTCTGAACTACGCGAACGTTGTCATCGAAGCAAATGACCGCCGCCTCGCCTTTTGTTCCAAGAAAGAGTCCTGAAAACAACGACCCCAGGGGACGCACCTGATAAAGCACTGGGTCAACGGTCTGGTTTGTCTGAACTACAATCACGAGCGCGACGGGTTGAGTGGCCAAGCCAAATCGCGTGATGTTCTGAGGCACTCCGTTGTCGAGGACCTCGAAATCAGATTCACTCAAATTCTGGACGTAGTTGCCCTGCGAATCAACAACAGTTACCGGCGCCTCGACCAGTGTCGATTGGACGTGAATCCTCGCTAGGCCTTGGAGTGTTTGCTCGGGGGTTTGCGGAGCTTGCTGAGGCGCGGGCAGGTTGATGTTCGCCTTCTGCTGCGCCATTGCGAGGCAGGCAGCAAGCGAAAGAAGCGCGGCGGGAATGAAAAATACTCTAAAAATACGTTTTGAATACTGCGAGAAATACTGCCTTCGCTTATCCATAGGCGATCTCCCAGTTTGCTTCAAATGTCTTCAGAGCTACCGCTTCCGATCCCATACAATTGGATGATGTCACGCCGTCTGGCGTTTCCTCTGTTGCAGCGCAGGATCTGGTGCGGTAACGTCCCGCCGCCGTTACAAAATCAGGTCTCTCGCTAAAAATTCTCCAGAATATCTGTTACCAGCGAACGCGCGAAATCTTGTGAGAGACGGTTGAGCGCGGCCGGGTCTTCTTCGATCAAGGTGGTGGCATTGCTACTCACCTGGTATTGCTGCCGGAAGACATAATCCGGATTGGAGAAGATGACCTTTTTGCTGTGAACATCGGTCATTTCGACGGCCACCACAACTTCCACCTGAATGGCGCTGGCGCTTCCCGTTTGCGGGTTGAATGTAGCTACGCCCTGGCGGATTTGCTTCACCGTTCCATGCAGAACCGCGTCGGCAGCGGCGGGATCCTGGGTCAGGCGGTATTGGGTGCGCTCCATGAGCTCCTGCGTCACAGCGCCCGTGAGCTGTTGCTCCACCTTAAACTGCGGCGTCTGATTCTTAAAAATGGGGACAGCAATCGTCTTGACGTCAGGCGGAATCATGGCGCCGCGTCCGCCCTCGTGATAGCCGCAGCCGCCGAGAAAGAGGAGCAATGCAATAAGAAGTCCGAAGCGGTTCCGAGTTAATAGAAGCGTTCCCACTGCCGTCATACGGCGTGGGCCTCCCGGCTCTCCGGGCTTTCGGATTTGTGCGACGGCGGATGCGGCCGCGCCCTCCAAAATAGGCGCATGACAGGTCCCGAAAGGAAATAAACCATCGCAAGAGCAAGCAATACCGGCTCGGAATAGGCCCAGATGGCCCACACAATCAAGCCCAATAGGATGATGAAAAGGTAAGAATGCTTTTTGCGAAGATCAATAGTCTTAAAGCTGTAATAACGCACGCGGCTGACCATCAGGTACGCCGCGCCCGCCACGATTAGCAGCCAGATAATGCCGTAGATCCAATCGTGGATGGGATATTTCTCCCAATGGACAACGGCCGCCACGACGCCCGCTCCGGCCGGAATCGGAAGCCCCACAAAATAACGGCGGTCAATGGTGGCGCCGCGATCGATGTTGAAGCGGGCGAGGCGCGCCGCGCCGCAAATGAGAAAGGCAAAGCCTACCAGCCAGCCCGCTTTCTGGATGTAATGGATCAGTTGTTGGCCATACTCCAGAGGGATCGCCTGGATGCCCCAGGAATAGGCTAAGAAAGCAGGTGCAATGCCAAACGTGATCACGTCCGCAAGCGAGTCGAATTCCTTGCCGAAGTTAGAAGCGGAGTTAGTGAGCCGCGCGATGCGCCCGTCTAGTCCATCAAAAACGATGGCCCACCCGATTTTGATGGCCGCGTCGTCGAAGGCCATGCGCGCGGCATTTGCACCCATGCCGGCGGCCAGCATTTCGGCGCCGCGCAACGTGGAGAGGATGGCAATGTAGCCGCAGATGAGCGTGCCGATGGTGAAAAGGCTTGGCAGCACGTAGATTCCACGGCGCGGAGGCCTGGTGGAGAATGTTTCAGGACTTGGTAATTCCAAGAATCGAGCTCCCTGCTTTAACTTTGTCGCCAACCTTGACACGCCATTCGACGCCTGCCTCGGCGGCGATATCCACGCGCGAGCCAAATTTGATCAGGCCGATCCGCTCCCCCCGCTCCAGGCGCTCGCCTAGCCGCTTCCAGAATACGATGCGGCGCGCCAAAGCGCCAGCAATTTGCCGGACGTAGACCGTTCCTTGTTCGCCTTCAATGGCGAAGAGGTTCTGCTCGTTCTCCACCGATGCCTCGGCGCGCGAGGCGACGTGGAACGAGCCTCGCTTGTAAGCCACCTGTGTGATTGTGCCCGCGATGGGCGCGCGATTGACGTGTACGTTGAGCGGCGACATGAAAATGCTCAGCCGCTCCATGGAGCGCCCTTCATATTCTTCTTTCACGATTTGAACCACTTTGCCATCGGCGGGTGAAATCAACGCGCGAGGGGTGACTGGAATTTCCCGGTGTGGATCGCGGAAAAAATTAAGCACCAGAATCGCTAAGGCCAAAAAGACTACAGCAGGCGCTGTAATCCTCAAGATAAAGAGGGCCACGGCAATGGCGAGCAACGGCAGGCCGTAAGAATATCCTTCTTTCACCATGAGGTATTGTGTGGTCAGCCTGAAAGTTGCTGTGACCAATGCAGTTGGTGCGGCGGACTCTTGCGGGCCGAAATCTGCACGAATCCGCGCCTGCAGTTATCCCCCAGCGCCGACCGCAGCGGCGTTATTGCGCGGAGGTGCTTGGGATACCCGTGCTAGACGCTCATGGCACGATGAAGCTTCTCCTCCATCTGGTCCTTGGCGCGCAACTTTAATTTTTTCAGGCGGACTTCCTCAACCTGCTCCTGCTCGGTCAAGTATTTCTTGTGCTCGAGCTCTTCAAGTTGGGCGTCATAGTGAGCGTGCTCATCCTTTAATCGCTGGTATTCCGCATCTTTGACCATCAGTTGGTTCCGGACGGTCTCGGTCGAGTTGCTCATGGGAAGGTCACCTCCGAAT
>DASZAA010000294.1:0-14674 GCA_035945615.1 Terriglobia bacterium | reverse complement strand
CATTCCCAGAGAAAACATCACGCCGGATGCGATCCAGAGCGGACGGCTGCGCGGCAACAGTTGCCTGCTGAGGTCGCTGCCCAGGCTGGCTTCGGAAGACGCTCGCGTGGCCACCATGCCGCCCGCCACGGAAACCAGCAGTGAAGGCACAATCGTGACCAGCCCGTCACCGACCGTAAGGATGGTGTAAGTGCGCAGCGCATCCTGAAATGAGAGTCCAAGATAGAAAATGCCAATGAGGAAGCCCGCGCCGATATTGATGGCTGTGATGAGGATTGTGGCCAGTGCGTCTCGCTGGCTGAAGCGCGCCGCGCCGTCCATTGCGCCATAGAACTCAGCCTCTCTTGCGATTTGCAAGCGCCGCGCCCGCGCCTGCGTTTCATCGATCAGGCCGGCTCCAAGGTCGGCGTCAATCGCCATCTGTTTACCGGGCAGGGCATCCAGGGTAAAACGCGCCGTGACCTCCGCAATGCGCACCGCGCCGTGGTTGATCACAAGGTATTGAATGGCGATCAGGGCCAAAAAAATGACAAAGCCCACAACATAATTCCCGCCCACCACAAACTGGCCGAAAGCTTCGATCACTTTGCCCGCCGCGCCCGGCCCTTGATTGCCGTCGAGCAGGATGCGCCGGCTGCTGGCCAGGTTCAGTGACAAACGGAGCAACGTTAACAGTAGCAACAGCGAGGGGAAAACGGAGAACTGCACCGGACGCTGGATGTACATCGAAACCAGCAGGACCAGCACAGAAGTGGTGATGCTCGCGGCGAGCAGCACATCCAGCAGAATCGCTGGAATAGGCACGAGCATCACAAAGACCATTGCCACGCCAATGACCGGCACCACCCAATCGTGGCGGGAGCGGCCGGTGGCGGGCTTGGGCTGAGGCTGGGGTTGTGGGGCCATCGCTTAAGTTCGCTTCCTGGTTGGGGGCGCCGGTTTCGCTGCACCCGCCTTCCGTCCGCCCGTCCGAGCTTTGAAGATAAAAGCTAGAATTTCCGCCACCGCAACGTACAGCGCCGGAGGAATCGCTTGCCCGACCTGAACCGTCCGGTAGAGCGCGTGGGCCAGCGGCCGGTTCTCGATGATCGGAATGTTATGCCAGAGGGCTTCGCGCCGGATTTGCTGGGCAATCAGGTTGCGCCCCTTGGCCACCACCACGGGCGCCCGCATGACTCCAGGTTGATACTTGAGGGCAATCGCGTATTCGGTGGGGTTCGTGATGACGACGGTAGCTTTCGCCACATCGCGCATCATCATTTTGCGGCGCATTTCAAGCTGTACTTTGCGGATGCGGCGCTTAATTTGCGGATTGCCCAGATTGTCTTTATTCTCCTGCGTGACTTCCTGCTTGGTCATGCGCAACTGGCGTGATAACTGGGTGCGCTGAAAAAGATAATCGAATCCTGACCACGCAAGGAAAACCGCGCCCGACTTCCACGAAATCTCATATATGCGCTCGAGAAGATAGGCAATTGAGGCGTGCGCCGGGACCATGCAGGAGCGCACTACCCAATCCCAGTCGCGCGTCAGCATGGCGAACACCAGGTAGGTGATGATGGCCATCGGGATGATCGATTTCAGAAGGTTGCTCACTGCTGAAATCGAAAAGAGCTTGCCCAGATTCGTCATTGGGTTCACGCGGCTGAAACTCGGACTGAGCGGCTCGGTGGCGAAAACAACGCCGCCTTGCCCGACGTTGCCAAAGACGGAAACCGCGAGACCAATCAGCAAGCAGGGAAGCGCCCAGTAGCCGGTCACGCGGGCGGTCCTCTCCATGACGAAGATCATGTTTTCCGGGTTGTCGCCACGCGCCATTGCCAGACTCTGTCCGAAGAACTCTCCCCACTGTCCAAGGAAGCCGCGAGCGTAGCCATCGAGTACCATGACGATGGCAATCAGGGCCAGGGCTGCGGGCAGCTCGCGGCTGCGCGCCACTTGGCCTTTTTTGCGCGCCTTTTGCCGTTTAAACGGTGTTGCTTCTTCTGTCTTGTCGCCCGCGCCCGCCACGTGTGAACCCGCTCCTCATAAAAGATGCAAAACGCGCTCGGTGGCGGTTAGCGCCCATCCGAAATAGCCGCCCGTCAGACTGGGCCAGAAACCAAAGGTGATCACGAGCAAGGCAATACCGAGCAAAATCTTGATCGAGATCGAGGTAAACACCACCGGGAACTGCGGCGCGGCCTTGTTGATAAAGCCAAGCGATACATCCGTAAGGATGGTGATGAGTAAAATCGGCGCGGCCAATTCAACCCCGATAATAAAAATTTGCTCTGAGCCGTGCATTAAACGCATCATCCCGGCCCCGCCCAACCTTGCCGCGCCTACAGGAAGATATGAGTAACTCTTCGCCAGACTGAGCAGCATCCAGCGGTGCATGCCAAGCTGCAGAAAGAACAGCAGCGCCAAGGTCTGGTAAAACACCGCCATCACGGGCGACGCCGCTTGCGTGGTGGGGTCAATCGAAGTTTCAAGTGAATAGCCCAGTTGAAAGCCCACGATCGTCCCCGCCATCTCAATCCCCTCAAAGGCAAAATTCATCACCAGGCCGATCACTAATCCCACCAATGCTTCCCCCAGAAGTATTGAAATCCAGCTTGCCAGGTCTGGAACCGGAGGAAACGCATGGAGAACCGGAAGCAGCACCGCTGTCACCGCCACCGTCACCGCCGCCTTAAGCGGCAGCGGAATGGCAGTGCTGCCAAAAAAAGGCGCGAACACCATCAACATGCTGATGCGCGCGCCGATCAGCACCGCCTTATCGAGATTGCCCAGCAGCAGGTTTGCGAGCTCCATTCCATGGGCCTCACCCGAGATAGGGCCTGAAATTTGAAAAGAGCAGCAACGCAAAGGATAGAAGCTTGCGCAACAGCCAGGGCATCATGATGTATACCACCAGCCCTACCGCAGCCAGACGCGGGACGGTGCCAATGGTCATCTCTTGAATCGAAGTCATCACCTGCAAGATGCTGGTTAAAAACCCCACAATGATCGCCACAATAAGAATTGGGGCGCAAAGCCATACGGTGACTTCAAGCGTCATGCGCGCCAATGTGACGACCCTCTCGGGAGTCATAGATTTACCTTAATGAAAGCTTTTCACCAGCGACCCGACTACCAGGCTCCAGCCGTTTACCATGACGAACAGGAGAATCTTGAGCGGTGTCGAAATGACCGTGGGCGGCAACTGAAACATGCCCACCGAAGTCGTAACTGAAGCCACCACCAAGTCAATCACCATAAACGGCAAAAAGAGCACCAGCCCGATCTGAAAGCCCGCCTGCAGCTCGGAAATCATGTAGGCGGGCACCACGACGCGCATCGGGAGGTCCTGAGGCGAGCGGGGCTGGGGCAGGCCAGCCATCTTGACGAAAACCGCAAGGTCCTTTTCGCGTGCAAATTTGAGCATGAATGTGCGCATGGGTCCGGCGGCTTTCTCGATCGCCTGAAAAGCGGAGATGTGGCCGCGCTCCATGGGCACTACAGCAGCGTCTACAATCCGCACGCCCACCGGCTGCATGATGAAGTACGTCAAGAACAGCGCGAGTCCGATGAGCACCTGATTGCTGGGCGCGGTATCGGTGCCAAGCGCCTGACGCAGAAAATGGAACACCACCAGAATGCGAACAAACGGCGTCATGGAAAGCAGCAGCGCAGGAATTACGGTAAGGACCGTCAGCAGGATGAGAATGGTCCACGGCAGCGAGCCGCCACCCGGCAGCCGCAAACCGGAGGCAGCGCGGGATTGCGCTCCGTAGGCGGGAAGGCTGCAAACAAAGCTGCATACGAAGCCCACAACCAGCAGCGCCATGCCTCGGCTGATTGCGCGTCTGCGCTTTACCGCCATGCCTTGTATTCCTCAGGATCAAATGACTCATCGCTGTCGGCCTCATACAGAGAGCCTTGCCCAGAGGGCGCCTCCGAGCCGAATGGCCCAAAGGTCTCATTTGGCTGAACTTCAAGTGAAGGGAATCTGGCCAAAAGAGATATGGAACTTCCTGCCGTTCCCAACAGGAGCTTCTGGTTTTCAACCATCACTAGCGCCAGCACCCGGCGGTCGCCCAACGAAAGCGTCTCGCACAGGCGCATCGACCGCTTGCCCCGCCGTTTGTGGATCCCTTTGGCGGCGCCGGCAAGCTGCCTGAAGGCTGAAACGATTGCGCGCAGCATTAGTTTTGTCCTTTTTGCTTCTTCACGAACTCACAGCGGCCTATCCCAGCTCGCTGATTCGAATGGCGAGGCGCGTCTTTAATACGTCAAATTCAGCCCAGCCCACCCTCACGCCGTTCACCCAGACAGGCACATGGCTCGTCGAACTCTGGTGGCTGTCAATGATGGTTTCGACGTCCAACCTCAGTAAGTCGCGCACCCTGAAGTTGGTTACACATAAGCCCACGCTCAGCTTGCACTGAAGACCCGCAATCAAGGCCCACTGGCTTTCGTGGGAAACAGACTCTCTTGATTCGGCTTCGACGGCGGCAGAATTAGCGTCCATGGAGTTTATCTACTGTTGAATCAGAAAATCGGTGAAATAAAGATCTGAAATTGCAAGCTCCGGAACACGTTGCTGCAGTGCGGCCAACAGTTGAGCTTTGAGCTTGGCCTTGCCATCCGGCGCGAGAAGAGAGCTCGATTGCCACGTATTGAGCACTCCCAGGATCGTGTCCCGGATCTCAGGAACCAATGGAGAATCGGCTGGATTTTCTGGCCCTTTGGGCATCGGCTTCGATAAGGCGACCGTAATGCCAATACGCAGAAAGGTGCTGTGGTCCGGGTCCGCAAGGTTTACCACGAAAGACTCGAGCGGAATTACCGCCACCGGAGTGGCATCCGTCTTGAGAACCGATGTCTTCGCTTTATCTGTCTTTTTTGAACTGGCGAGCGCCCGGCGGGACATAAACACATATCCCCCGCCGCCTAAAACCAGAATGAGAATGACCGCAATCCCAAGAATGGCGATCTTGGAGCCTTTCTTCTTCTCTTCCGGCGCACCCGGTTTTGGATTAGCAGTGTCTGTTGTCTCTGCCATCGATAAAGCGATGTGCAACTACCCAGCCAAACTGCGCCTTCCCGCGACGCTCAACTCGAGAATTGGGCATTAAGGTAACTCATTGATTATTAGGCTGTTATAGGAGGAAGGGCAAGCTGAGCGGGAGTTAATATTGCGCGAAGGGATTCGCTGGCGGAAGACACTAAGGGAATCTCATGAGAGTTTTCTTGGAATACTCTCATCGTGAGCATGACACCCCCGCACTGTCGGTCCATATCTCCGATTGGAGGATAGGAGTTCACAATGATGGAGGATCATCCAATTTCAACCCGCCACTACGGGACTAAGTTCAGCACAGCCTGAACGACGTTATCGAAGGTGGTAAACGCCTTAGCATTGGCTTCATAGCCCGTTTGCTGCAGAATAAGCTGTGAAAACTGAGAGGCGATATCAACGTTTGAACCCTCAAGGCCGCCGCCCGTCAGCGTTCCGCGCCCGCCAGTTCCAGGTACGCCCACCGTGGGCAATCCAGAAGCCAGGCTCGCCATGAAATTATTCGAACCAACTCGCAGAAGCCCCTGCGTGTTGGGGAAGTTCGCCAAAGCAATCTGGCCGATGGCGGCAGTCTGGCCGTTGGTGAAGCTTCCTTCAATGGTGCCGTCCGATTGGATGGCGAATGTCGAGAGCGTTCCGCTCGTAAAGCCGTCCTGCGTGGTCTGCGATGCCTCTGAGGTCCCGGCCACTTGAGACACCACAGAAGTTCCGGTGGAATTGTAGAGATTCCAGTTGAATTTCATCGTATTTGCGCCATCGGCCAACCCGCTGATGGTAATGCCTGTAACGTTGCCTGCAGGCGCGGTGAGCTGACCGGCGCCATTGAATGTGAGCGTGCCACTTTTTACCGAAACCGGGGCGCCCGACCCACCTACGTCCGCCGCTGGAATGGTGATGTTGTAATTCCAGGCGCCGCTGCCGGTGTTGGTGAAGTTAAACGTCAACAAGTGGCTCGTGCCGAGCGAATCGTAGGTCTCGACGGTGGTGCTGAAAGCCGGGGTTGTGGGTGTGGCGCTCGCGTCAAGATTCATGGTGAGTTGCACGTTTTGTGTAGCTTGAGGAGCAGAAATCTGGCCTTGATCGATCGAGAGAGGCGCCAGCACGCCATTCGTATTTACGACGCCGTTGGTAGCGGTATAACCCATCACGTTGGCCCCGTCCTGAGTTACTAACTGACCCTGTGGATTGACGGTCAAGTTTCCGTCCCGGGTGTAGAGCGCAACCGCGCCCGAGTCCACCTGAAAGAAACCGTCGCCCTCAATCGCTACGTCTGTATTGACGCCCGTATTCTGGATGTTTCCTTGCGTAAAATCGGTTGAGGTGGAACTTACCTGGGTACCGAGGCCAACTTCGATCGGGTTTCCAGCGCCTGTCGAACCAAGCTGCTGATACAGCAGGTCGCTGAATTCGGGTGTCACACCTTTATAGGCCACCGTATTCATGTTCGCCAGGTTGTTTGAGATCACCGAGAGCGCCTGATCGCTCGCCTCAAGTCCTGAGACTGGGATTGAAAATGATGGCATCGTTTTCTCCTGATTGATCCTTGAAAATTGGTCTTAAAAAATGCTCATGCAGCTTACTTTTGACTCATTTGAAACCTGGCGCTTCGGCTCTCAGTTGGCTTTATCGGCCCGCTGAAGTGCAACTTAAGTTCTAGCCGTAGAATTTCAAGAGCCGGAACTATTAGGGGTCGATGGCGTCCCGGAACCCGAGGTCCCCGGCGTCCCCGAACCCGAGTTCGTTGCCGGTGTTCCAGACGAGCTGCCGGAGCCTTGGACGTAACCCTGCAACAAGCTGTATATCTGTTGAATCTCGTCTAATTGGGTAAATTGGGCCAATTGAGTCACAAACGTCGTTGGGTCCACCGGATTGGTCGGGTCTTGTCCCTGAAGCTGGGCGCTGAGCAAAGTCATGAAATCAGACATCGTGATCTGTTGCGGTTGAAGCCCAGCCGGCGTTCCCTGATTATTCGATTGCGCCCCCGATGAGGAAGTAGGATTTGACGCCGGGGTTGAAGCCATCGGATGAATTGTCATAATCATTCCTTTCTTAATCTGGTAACTAAGCGCGCACGCTCAGCCGCCGCCGGATGTCTTCATGCGTTACGGCTTCCCGGCTGACTGCCGCCGGAGCGGCAACGGAGCCTCCAGAAAGCCAAGCCGCGCTCTGCTCTCTCTGCTGGTTGTAATCCGCCGATTGAAAACCCCGATAGTCTCCTGTGCCGCCTCCGCTTGCCATCGGCGTGTTGATTACGGTCAGGTGGTCTAGCCGCACGTTTTGATCGGTGAGTGCCTGCTGTAGAGAAGGAAGCTCGTTGGTGAGGAGCGTGTGCGCCTCATGGCTCACGACCGAGATCGATGCGCCCACCCGTCCGCCATCCAAAACGGCGTGCAATTGGAGCGTGCCCATCGTATCGGTTTGCAGGGCGACGCGCATCTCGGTTTTGCCCTGATTCTCAACCAGCGAAGCGCCGCTCACCACGCCTCCCGTGGCATTAACTGGGTTTTGCATGGCTGTGGCCACTTTTTCCGCCACTGTGGGCTGCTGCGCGGCCTGCGCCGATGTGGCGGAAGAGCTTGTAGTGGCCAAAGAGCCTTGAGCAGCCGAAGTCGCGCCTGGCTGCCCCGCCTGATTTAAGACCGCTCCAAAACTGTTTGACGCAGCCTGATTAGCCGCGGCCGCCGCTGTTGAAACTCCGCCCTCGCTAATCGCAGATCCCGGCTGCGCATTGGATTGCTTCCCTTGCTGCGAATCCTGACCATTTCCATTTTTCGAGCCGTCGGACGCGCTCGCCGGTTTCACCGCGTTGCCGTAATCTCCGTGTCCCGAACCAGAGGACGTCGTGCCCACGCCGATGGCGTTCGCGTCCCTCTCCGCGGACTGGGCGGAGTTGTCCGTCTTCGGTTGAGGCGCATGAACGGCGCCGTTCAAGGCCGCCGTCGTGGATGGCAGAGCGCCTTTGCTGGAAGCGGCAGCCGACGTGGAGGCAAGCGAGAGGCCGATGTTTTCGAGAGAACGGACGGCTCGCTGCATTTGGGCGTCATCCGGCGTAGCGGACATGGATGCAGAAGATTCCTGCGAAGCGAGGCTCGCGCTTCCTCCGGCGCTCGCAGGCTGAGCGCCGTTCGAACTCTGATTCGAGCTTTGGCCTGGCGAGTTCTCCGCTTGCTTCGCGCCGGCTGCCTGGGATGTGGTGCCGCCCGCCGCCGCCAAGTCTTTCACCGCGTCGGGTGCGCTTGCGGTATTGCCTGTTGCACCTGTCCCCTGCGGGGTCGCGGCGGTTTGAGCGTTGCCGCTCCCTGCGCCTGCGGAGTCGCCCTGAAGATATGCTGCAAACGGGATCATCTCGGTCAACCACAAGAGGCGCGAGCTGGCTGTTGCTCCCGTTTGGGGCTGAGATGGGTTCTGCGACTGGATTTGGGTTGCATTGGCCGCAGTCGCCGTTGAATCGGGTTGGCTCGAAGCCGCGTTCGCGGAAGCCGCTGCCGAAACAGGGCTTGGAGCGCCCGGAGCGCCGCTCGCATTTGTCGTGGGGTTTGGCGCTTGCGCGAGGGTAACTTGAGTGGCAGAGCGTGGCGCGGATCGCTCCGGCTTTGCAGTCTTTGCCTCAGGCACGTTTGGGACATTGCCGTTGTTCAGCGCGTGATCCAATTGGTCAGCAAACGTTGGCCCTGCGGAAGACGAAGAGGCGCTTGAAATCCCTGAGTTCTGCCCGGCGCTTCCTGCCGGAGGCAACGGCGAGATCGCGGTTTGTATGACGTTGGCGTTCATCGCTTACAGGTCTACGAGCAACACACTCATTGCATGTGGCAGTCCACACTCGCTCAAGCCTTAAAGTATTGTTTAACGTATTTATTATCAATTAGTTGTCTGATGGGTTGGGGCTGGAGCAAAACTTGCGAGCGAAGAATGGCGGCAGAACTAGCCGGAGGGATGGGCAAGGTTTGCCTAAATTAAGCACGAAGGAACAAAATGATTGAACGGTGGGCGCGGCTTTTAAGTGCATGTTGTGGATTACTGCGATTTTTAACGGCAAGACTCTGCGCTACAAAGACCGGCTGAAGCCTGCAACGGGTTCCATTCACGGCTCCGACTGCGTCTCCAGCCGCTGGGCGAACAAATCGTCAAGCGCCTGCTGCTCCCGGCGCTCCTCGATTAAGCGATATGCCTTCCACTGGCGCTCGCGCACGCTCTCAATCACTTTGCGCTTCTTCTGCGATTCCCAGAAGACCTCGACTTGTTTGCTGACCTGCAGATCGAGCGCCTCAATCAACTTGACCAGCTCCTGCTGACGGCGATACGTCAACTGCAGCGACGCCTCTTCAAGTTGGACATCTTCGGCCGCCATCCCCGCTTCTAGGCGGCGTTCCAACGCCTCAAACTCGCGCTCTCTGCGGCTCGCAGTTTCATCGATCTCCGCTCGTACCCGTCCGCGGGAGGCGTTAAGCACCATCAGGCGCATCCGCTCGCGCTGCTCGTAGATTTTGCGCAGCCGCAACAGGCCGCGCAGTTGGAAGTCAAAAGGCATAATTACTCCGGCAGCGCCATCAGCGCCGCAATCGTCTGATCAAAGGGCTCTGATTTTTCCGTGTCCTGCTGCAGGAACTCGTTGATCGAGGGCAGCACCGCCACGGCGCGGTCGAGCACCGGGTCGAGGCCTTTCTGATAAGCGCCGACGCGAATCAAATCCTCCGAGGCCGCGTAGGCAGCGAGCAGCTTGCGCAGCCGCCGGGCCTTCTCCAGGTGCTCGCGCGAGCAGACGGCAGTCATAAGGCGGCTGAGGCTATCGAGCACTGAAATGGGCGGGAAATGGTTCTGCATATTCAGCCGCCGATCAAGCACGATGTGGCCGTCGAGCAGGGCGCGCACAGCGTCCACCAATGTATCCTGTTGGTCGTCGCCTTCCATCAGCACGGTGTAGAACGCGGTGATGCTGCCTTTACCGAAGCGCCCAGCGCGCTCGATCAAGCGTGCCAAAAGGGTGAAAACCGAGGGCGTATAGCCGCGCGAAGTGGGCGGCTCGCCCGCAGCCAGCCCGATCTCGCGCTGCGCCATGGCCACGCGGGTAAGCGAATCCACCACCAGCAACACGTTCTTGCCGCGCGAGCAGAAATACTCCGCCACCGAGGAAGCCGCCAGCGCCGCCCTGATGCGCAGCAGCGGGGGCTGGTCGGAGGTGGACGCCACCACCACCGACCGCCGCCGTCCCTCTTCACCCAAAGCTTTTTCCAGGAACTCGCGCACGTCCCGCCCGCGTTCGCCGACCAGAGCCAGCACCGTCACGTCGGCGGCGCTGCCTCGTGCCATCATGCCGATGAGGGTGCTTTTCCCCACGCCGCTGCCACCAAAAATGCCCAGGCGCTGGCCGCGGCCTGCGGTGATGAGCCCATCAATCGCCCGCACGCCGCAACCCATCGGATCGGTAATCGGAACGCGGTCGAGCGGCAATGGCGGCGCGGAGTGCAGCGGCCACTTGCGCTCAATCCGGTAGCGCGGGCCGGAATCTATCGCCTGGCCCGAGCCGTCAATCACCCGGCCAATCAGATCCTCGCCCACGCCCAGGCTGGGATGCGCGCCCCAAGTGGTAATGCGGTCGCCATAACGCACGCCTTCCACCTTTTCCAGCGCCATCGAAAGCACAGTAGGACCGCGAAAACCCACCACTTCCCCCTCGTACGAGTGACCCGTTCCATCCATGATCTCGCAGCACTCGCCGACGGCGCAGAACGGCCCTTCGGATTCCACAAGCTGCCCGGTGGCCTTGGTGACGCGGCCCCACCAGCGCAGCGTGGAATTGGCCTCAACCTGGTTAAGATAGGAACTGAGCATTGTACCCATATCGGTAGCGGCAGCCTTGGCTGCCCGGTTTTCCTATTAAAATCCGCCTGAGATTTTTGGGACAAATGGGACGGTTTCTTTTGATGGAACGGCGGTTGTAGCGGCGGCCTCTGGCCGCCGGCTTTTAACAGTAAATACCGGCGGCCAGAGGCCGCCGCTACAAAGGTCTGCGCCAACCCTCTTGTTCCTCGTCCCTTGCCCTTGCCTTACAGGTGAAATCCCGGCTTATCGGGCATATTGCCCGGGCGATCCTTGAGCAGATCCAAAAAGCCGCGCTCGATCTCGGCCAGTTGTGAATTGAGCGACACATCCGTCGTGCCCATTTCGGTGACAATCACGCAGCGCGGGCCGCTGAGCGTGTCGTCTGCCACCACTTCGATCATGAGGTCTCGCGCCGGCATCTTGTGGATGGCCGCCCGCCAGGAATCCGCCTGCACGGGTGGCACGCGCACTTTCACCGCCGTGCCGTTGGCGATTTTCTCAAGCGCCACCCGCACCACGCCGGTCAGAAGCATAGGATCGACCTGCGCCTCGCGGTGCAGCACTTTGCGCGTAATCGAAAGCACAAGCTGCACTACTTCTGCTTCGAGCCGCTGATAATAAGCCTCGCGTCCCTGAGCGAATTCTTGCAGTGCGCCCACAACCTCCGCGCGGTCGGCAGTCAGAGCCTTCTCCAGATTTTCTCTTCCTTGCGCCAGCGCCTCTTCAAATCCCTTTTGCCATGCTCGCTGTTCGCGCGCCTGAATATCCTCTTCTGTAGGCCCGGCTGCCGCTTCGGGCTCCGCATAGCTGGGCGGTTCAACGTCGATGGGCCACAGCGGCTGGGTTCCGGTGGGCAACGGCCCTCCGTCAGCTCCCGCGGCTGCCGCCTGAGCTGCTGCCGGAGTTTCAACTCCTTGATACCTGAATTCCCTCACATCTACCGCGCGTCCGCCCGGTTTGGACAGCAACCGCGCCTTAAACAACAAAGGCATCTTGCTCCTCGTTCCTCAAGCTGATTTTCCCTTCCGCTTCCATAGCGCGCAGCGTGCTGATCAACTCGCCTTGCGCCTTGGCCACGTCTTTCATGCGCACGGGGCCGAGAGCGTCCATATCTTCCTTGAGCATCTCGCCGGCGCGCGAAGACATGCACTTCAGGATGTGGCCGCGCAAGTCTTCCGAGGCGCCTTTCAAGGCCATCGAGAGCGTTTTCTTATCAATCGCGCCCAGGCATTCCCGGATCGTGCTTTCGGGCACGGTCAGCAAATCTTCAAACGTAAACAGGACGTTGCGGATTTCTAGCGCAAGGTTCGGATCGCTCTGTTCGAGCGCCTCCAACACCGCCTTGCTGGCGAGCGGGTCCATATTGTTCAGCATGTTCGCCACGGCGGTGATGCCGCCATACGACCGCCGGTCGTGGCGCTTGCCGACCGCTTCAAATTTTCTTTGCACGACGCCGAGCACGCGCTGCACGGTATCTCCGGAGAGTTGGCCCATCCGGGCAAGCCGCTCGACCACCGGCCCGCGGCTTTCTTCCGGCAGCAGCGCGAGCAGCGATGAGCCAATCTTGGCCCCCATGTGCGCGATTACCAGCGCCATGGTCTGCGGCTGTTCGTCCTGAATCAATTTCACCAGTTGCTTGGGGTCTGACTGGCGCAAGTCGGTGATATCCACGGAGCGCACCGGCTTTGAGTGAATTGCCTGTTCAAGCAAACGCTTGGCTTCTGCCTCGCCAAAGGCGGCCCCAAGCAGCCTCTCGGCGTATTCCGAGCCGCCCACGGCCAAATATTCCTGCGCGGAAACCAGCTTATTAAATTCCTCAAGAATTTGCGCCGAGGCTTCCGGCGAAACGAATTCCACGTTGGCGATTTCCGCCGCGATCCGCTGCGCGTCAGCCGGCGACATGCGCCGCAGAATCTCGCTCGCAGCTTGGTCGCCGATGGAGATAAGCAGCACGGCGGCCTTGCGCGCTCCGGTCAGATTCTGCGCGCTGGTCATGACCTCGGGCATGTTTATTGCTCCTCCTCGCGCAGCCACCCTTCAATCAATCTTCCAGCTTCAGCGGGTGTTTTCGTGACCTTCGTCGCCAGCGCCTCTTTGAGGAGCGCGGTTCTCTGCCGGGAATTGACTGGCTCGATCTGTTCAAGCGGCGCTCCGTTGGCGGAGGCGAGCGCCTGAGCGGATCCTGGCAAGCCCATTCCTGGCGCGGCCGAGCCCGCTCCAATCGATCCGCCGCCTTCCGTTCCGGCCCGCTCCCGCGGCATGGCGACCAATTGCTTCATCAGCGGCTGAATCACAAAAAGGAAGATCAGCACCCCGAGCAGCCCCAAGATGAAATATCGGAAGAGATAGCCATATTCGTTAACCAATGGCGCGAACTTTTGGATGCCGGAAAGCGGACCGGAAGTTTGGACAGGAGTGATTTGGAATGGCATGTTTTCGACCGTGACCACGTCCCCGCGCGCCGTGTCGAGCCCAAGCACAGCGGACGCCAAGTCCTGGATCTGCTTCAGCTCAGCGGGCGTGCGGGCCACAGCGACTTCGGTCTTCTTGCCATTCACCGTCTGCGTTTGCGTCCCATTGTCCACCAGAATCGCCGCCGTAATCCTGCGGATGGTCCCTGGCGGCCGCACCGTATGCTCGACCGTGCGTCCCACCGCAAAGGTCTTGCTGGAACTGGTGACACCGCTACCGTCGTTGCCTGAACCGTCAGATGTGGCGGGCGCGGCGTTTTGGCTGTTGCTGCTATTTGAACTGGCGTTATTCGGATTGGGGGGATTGGTCGTGTTATTGGGGCTGTTGGCGTTGCCCGATTGATCCTGCGGGACATTGCTGGCTGCGCCCGGAACTCCCGCTGCGCTGGTTCCGTCGTCGCCGCCATCCGACGTCATCTGCGAGGTGAGCACCACCGAATCCTTCGGGTCGTAAGTTTCCTGCGTGTTTTCGCTGGACGCCTGGTCGTACTCCACCGTCGCCTTGGCCACAAAGTGATCCGCGCCCAGAATCGGGGTGAGCGTAGCGGTGAGTTTCTGATCGAGCGCCTGTTCGTATTCGCCGGCCCCCTCGGGCGAGCCGGGCTTCACGCCTCCGCGCAGCACGATAGGCACGTTGCCGTTGGCGTCAATCACCGTCACATTGTCCGGACTCAGCGTATCGACCGCGCTCGCCACCAGGTATGTGATGGCCCTGAGCGAACGATCCGACAGGCGGCCATTGCGCAGCTTGACCAACACCGATGCCTTCGCCTGACGCTGCTGCTCGGTGAATAGAGAATCATGCGGCAACACCAGGTTCACCCGCACCGCCTCAACGTCGGTTAAATCCTGAATCGTGCGCTCAAGTTCGCCTTCGAGCGCGCGCTGATAATTCACCTGCTCGGCAAAATCGCTCTGGCCCCAGTTTGGCTGGTCAAAAATCTCAAAGCCAAGCCGCCCGGACTGCGGAAAGCCTTCCGCCGCCATGTCCAGCCGGGCCTTATCCAGACGGCTATCGGGAACGCTCAGAGTTTTTCCGTCGGAGGAGATTTGGGCAGGGATGTTTTCCTGCGCCAGACGCTTGGCAATGGTGTTTGCCTCCGCCGGATCGAGTCCTGAGTAGAGGACTTTGAAGTCACCCCGGCCGAGCAGCGAAACAAACACCCACAGGGTTCCCACCACCGCGATAAGCGAAAGCGCAATTAACACTCTCTGCCGCGCGCTGAGACCCAGCACGAACGAGCGCCCTTGCTGCATGACCTGTGATGCGTCGAGTGCCATAAATTAGTTCTATGCCTAGCGCCATAAGCCGGAGGCGCCTGACGCTGTAGCGGCGGCC
>DASZAA010000293.1:0-3345 GCA_035945615.1 Terriglobia bacterium | reverse complement strand
CATTCGCAGATGGCAAGTGATTATTTTCTGAAAATAGATGGGATTGAAGGCGAATCGCAGGCGGAAGGGCACACAAAAGAGATTGAGGTGCTCTCCTGGAGCTGGGGCGCTTCGAACCCCGGCAGCTTGCACTACGGAAGTGGCGGCGGCACCGGCAAGGCAACTTGTCAGGACATCAATGTGTCGTACCGGATGAACAAAGGGAGCTTCAACGTCCTTAAGTTCTGCTCAAACGGCAAGCATCTGGCGAGCGCGATCCTGACGGCCCGGAAAACCGGCGGGGATGCCAAGCCTTTTGACTTCCTCACCATCACCCTGACGGAGTGCATCATTTCGAGCTATCAGACCGGCGGATCGGGGGGCGATGATATTCCGATCGAATCCTTGAGTCTGAACTTCGCCAAGGTTGAGTATGATTATAAGGTTCAGGACGAGTCCAAGGGCACCGTTTCCTCTGCCGGAAAGACCACTTGGGACTTGGCAAAGACGCAGACTTCCTGATTGGGCCTTCGCTGGAAGAAAAATGCTTGCGGCACAAGTCTTGAAGGGCAGGGTTATGGCCCTGCCCTTTGAGTTTTAGCCGTTCAAGGTTTTGGCGGCAATCTGAGGGGTGTTCTTGATGAATGCAAAGGAATTATTCCGGGCAGGCAAGCTGGATGAGGCCCTGCAGGCGCTTACTGCGGAAGTCCGGAGCCATCCGGCAGACCAGCAGGCGCGAACTTTTCTGTTTGAACTGCTCTGTTTTGCCGGGGAATTTGACCGGGCAGAAAAGCAGCTCGATGTGGCCGTGCAGGGAGACGGCAAGGCCGAGATGGGGGCGCTCGTATATCGCGCGGCCTTGAACGCGGAAAAAACCCGCCAAGATACTTTTTTAAAAAAGCAATATCAGCAGTCCGGCGCCGCTATTGCCCCATCCCCGGCCGGAGAGTTGAACGGGAAGGCGTTCAGTTCGCTTTCGGATGCAGACCCGCGCATTGGCCCACGGCTCGAAGTGTTTGCGGCGGGGGACTATATGTGGATTCCGTTTGAACACATCGCTTCGATAGCGATTGAACCTCCGGCGCGGCTCAGAGACATGATGTGGGCTCCGGCGCGAGTGAAGGCGGGGCCTTCCTTCAAGGGAGCGGAGCTTGGCGACGTGCTGCTGCCCTCTCTCGGTCCGTTTTCATGGGAGTATCCGGATGACTCCGTGCGGCTTGGCCGCGCAACGGCCTGGGTTGAGGATGAAAACGGCGAGACGTTCCCGGTTGGACAAAAGATGCTCCTGGTCGACGGAGAAGAATATCCATTTCTCGAAGTGCGGAAATTGGAGTTTGCGCCTTCCCCTGCGGCTCCCTAACCGTCATGTTTCTTCCTGACAATCTTCTGAATCCTATCCCGGGGCCCAATCCCAGCGGCGAAAGTCTCCGTTACGCCTCAGTTTCCAAGCGGGACGCCACTTTTTTTTACGACAAAGTCAAAGAGGCCCGCCGTGAGTCGGAAGACATCGGCGAGTACAGCCAGGAAGGGAAAAAGGCCGACTTTGACCTGGTGATCAAGCTGTGCACGGATGCTCTGGCCGAGCGCACTAAGGACCTCCAGATCGCCGCATGGCTCGCCGAATCTCTGCTGCAAACCCAGCGATTCGCCGGATTCAAGGAGGGTCTCGACCTGCTGAAGGGCTTGGTGGAGAATTTCTGGGACACGCTCTACCCCGAGCTTGAAGATGGCGATTCGGAGCTTCGCACTGCGCCGCTTGAGTGGATTGGCCAGCTTGGCTCGGCTGTGCAACTCCTGCCTATCACGGAAAAGAAATCCGGCCTCACGGACACCGGTTTTAACTGGTTTGAGCAAAAACAGGCGTCCAAAACCCCAACCGAAGAAGAGTCGGGAAGCAGCGATGCCAAGCGGAAGGCCCGCGACACGGCTGTAAAAGAAGGCAAGGTGCTGCCGGAGCAGTTTGAGGAAGCCTTTACTGCGACCCAGAAAACCTTCTATAAGCAGCTCGCGTCCGATCTCGCGGCGCTTGAGGAATCGCTGGCGGCGCTTGACGAGATTTGCACGGCCAAGTTTGGAGCCGCCGGGCCCAGCTTTGGAAACCTGCGGACGGCGCTTGAAGAAAGCAGAGTTACTGCACGCACGCTGCTCAAGAAGAAGCTGGAACTGGATCCCGATCCCGTCGAGCCGTCGCCTGTAGCGCCAGCAGATGGTGCCGCGCAGGAAGGAGTCGGGAGTGGAGCAGGCGGGGCGGCGCGGACGCAAACCGCCACAGCCCGGTGGCCGGTCGAGTCGATCTCAGCGCAACCGGGGGATCGGGAGCAGGCTATCGCGTGTTTAATTGCTGCTGCGCAGTTTCTACGCCAGCAGGAACCTTCAAATCCTATATCGTATCTTGTACTACGCGGGCTGCGCTGGGGTGAACTTCGGGCGTCAGGAACTGAGCTGAACCCGATGATCTGCGAGGGGCCGCCTGGGGAATTGCGCCAGCAAATGAAACGGGCGGCGCTCGAAGGCAACTGGGCAGAAGTGCTTGCAACGGCCGAAACGGCTGTCGCTCTGCCATGTGGCCGCGCTTGGCTCGATCCACACCGCTACGTTGTGAAGGCGTGCACTGAACAGGGATATCTAGCGGTTGCGGCGGCTGTGAAATCGGAATTGAGGGCGCTGCTGGCTGATTATCCCGGCTTAATAGAAGCCGTGCTGCTGGATGATACAGGGGCTGCCAACCCTGAAACCCAGGCGTGGCTGCGCGCAGAAGTGCTTTCTGGTGGGTAGATTAAGACGGGAAAGCGGTGCTTAATGCCAAAGCAGGAAATTGAAGGCGCAATCCGAATCTCGGTGCTGGACCGTTTGATCGACGAAGAACCAAAGCGCGGCGTGGAAGCGCCTTTGACGCGCTCAAAATCGCTTCAGTCGATCAAGGCGGCGCTGCGCCGCGACCTGGAGTGGTTGCTCAACACACGGCAGTCACTTGATTCAATGACCCGCGAGCCAGGGGCGCTGCGCGGCACGCTATTCGATTATGGTTTGACGGATATTACCTCGCTCTCCATGCGGTCGGCCAAAGATCAGAACCGCTTGCTAAGGACCATTGAAGCGGCAATCGAATTATACGAACCCAGGCTCCAGTCTGTGCGGGTAAGCCTCCAGCCGGTGGCCGACAGCACGCGGAGCTTGCATTTTATGATCGAGGGTATGCTTCGGTTGGACCCCGCCCCAGAGCACGTCTATTTTGACACCGTGCTTGAGCCGAACACGGGCGAGTACGCGGTTAAGGGGGAAGGTAGTGCGTGACGAGCTTTACGACTATTACGAGAGCGAACTGACCTTTCTCCACCAGATGGGCGCGAATTTCGCGGAAAAGTA
>DASZAA010000292.1:0-13857 GCA_035945615.1 Terriglobia bacterium | reverse complement strand
GCGATCCTTCAGACCCACCAGTTCCAGCGCCGCGAGCACGTGCTTTTTGCGCTCTTCGGCGGAAAGCTTGGTAAGCAGCAGAGGCAGTTCAACGTTTTCGAAGGCGTCAAGCACGGGGATCAGGTTGAAAGTCTGAAAGACAAACCCCACGTGGTGATTGCGCCATTCAGCCAGCCGGTCTTCTGAGATGCGCGCCACGTCTTCGCCGAGCACGCGCAACTCACCGCAGGTAGGCTGATCGATACCCGCGATCATGTTAAGCAGTGTCGTCTTACCTGATCCGGAAGGTCCCATCAGGCAGACGAATTCGCCTTCCTCGATGTCCAGGTTCACGCCTTCGAGCGCCGTGACAGTGAACGAGTCGCGCTGGAAAGACTTCGACAGGTTTCTGATTTCGACTACGGGCTTGTCCATTTTTCGCTCCCTTGTAGTGGCGGCCCCTTGCAGACTTCGGCCGCTGGTTTTTACTATGAAGAGACCGGCGGCCAGAGGCCGTTGCTACAGCACATTAACCGCCTACGCGCCACCTTGCACCTTCACCCGCTGGCCGGACCTCAGCCCATCCTGACCCGTAACTACCACGATGTCATTCGGTCCGAGGCCGCTGATCACTTCCGTTTGATTATTTAACTGCCGCCCGGTTTGGATCGTGGCCAGGCGCACCTTAGATCCTTCCACCACGAAGATGGCCGGCTGCCCGTTGCGCTCAATCACCGCGTTCGACGGAACGGTGAGCGAATCGGCCTGCGCTTGCCCGGCGCTCGCGGGCGCGAGGAAGGAGACGTGCGCGTTCATTTCCGGGCGCAGGTAATCATCCGGCTGATCGATCTTCACCTTGACCTGAATAGTCGCCTTCTGCCGGTCCGCCTCCGGAGAAATCTCGTAGACGTGGCCTTTGTAAATACGGTTAGGATAAGCATCCGCGGTCACATTGCACTGTTGATGAGGCGTGATCCTGGGAAAGTCGTTTTCGTTGATATCCAGCTCAACCAGCAGGTCGTTCAGGTTCGCCAGCGTGGCAACGGAGGCCTTTACTCCGCCCGTGCCTCCAAAATCCTGGTTGCTCACCATTTCGCCGATTTCAACATCGCGCTCAAGCACGGTACCGTCAATCGGCGAGCGGATGAGGCAAGCGTCGAGCATGGTCTGCGCGTAATCGACGGCAGCCCGGTTCTGGGCCACGGTCGCGCGCTGGGCATTGATATCCTCAATACGCGGGCCAATTTTCACCAGCGTGTAGTTTTGCTTGGCATTGTTCAACTGCGCCAAGTTAACCTGGTATTGCGACTGAGCATCGGTCAAGTTTTGCTGAGTGGCGATTTGTTCCTTGAACAGAGCCTGCTGGCGTTTGAGGTTGATGGCGGCGTTGTTGAGGTTCGCCTCCGCCTGAGCCATCGTGGCCCTGGAGGCTGCGATCTCTTGCGGACGCGATCCAACTTCCATTTCCTTCAGCTTGGCCTGGGCGGCGGCGAGGTTCGCCTGCGCCTGTTCAACCTGGGCGCGGAACTCAGTGTCATCCAGCCGGGCAAGAATCTGGCCTAGCTTAACCTTATCTCCCGCTTCCACACCCACCCAGATGACCTTGCCCACGATCTTCGAGCTGACCTGGATGGTGTGATGGGCCACGATGTAGCCGCTTGCGGTAAGCACGGGTGTGCCACCGGAGGGCGCAGATGTTACGGACACGCGCGCTACTTTGACTGCTGGAGTATTAGCGAGCACGCGCGCGCCAACGAGGCCCGCGATGACGAGCAGCACAATCGCCCCGATAATAATTGCAAGCGGCCCGCCGCGGCGGCTGCCCGAGTCCAGTGGCCCTTTTTTTTGCGAGCGATCGATGCGCAGCACGCTCAAGTCTTTTTCAGGTTGTTCTGGCATAACAACTCCCAAATCTAAATCTCAATTTTAAGATTTCACATTTCAGGGATTCCCTGTTTTTCATTCACCTTTCACTCGTCTCTCGCCTGCCTTCAGGACCGCAGTGCCGTCACGATGCTTTCGTGCGATGCGCGCCATGCGGGGAAGAATCCGCCGAACAGCCCCATCAATAAAGCGAATATGATACCAACGATGAAAAGTTCCGGCGTCACTCGGAAGTTGAAGGTGATTTCGCTGAACGTCGTAAAGTTGGTGGTTCCGGTGGTGATGCCGTTGACCGGAAGCGCGATCAAGCAGCCGATGATCCCGCCGATGAGCGCAATCACCACCGACTCCAGTACAAAAGAAAACAGCACGCTGCGCCGCGAAAACCCCACGGCCCGCAGCGTGCCAATTTCTTTGGTGCGGCGCGCAACGGCGGCGTACATTGTGTTCATCGCGGCAAACGATGCACCCACAGCCATCAGCACGGCAATGAAAATCCCAAACCCTTTAATGGGCGCAGCCGCCGAGGTTTGGGTCTGATAGTAGGCAAGCTCCGTCTCGGTTTTGAGATGGAGGCGGCGGTCGTTGTTCGCTTCATCCTCGATCTGTTTCACTGCCGCGGGGCCCGTGGCCCTTGCTACGACCTCTGTGTAGTCGGGGCGGTCGAAATCCGCTGCCAGATCATCCACATTGGTCCAAATCTCCGAGTTATATGCGGAGCGGCCCGCGGTGAAAATGCCCACCACGGTCCAGTAGCCTTTAGCAAACTTGATCTTGTCCCCAAGCGCGCAATCTTGAAATCGTTCCGAGAGTTGCTTGCTCACGATTACTTCTCTCATGCCGGGCCTGAACATGCGCCCTGCCACAAGCTGGAATTCGGGCCGCAGCGCCGCGCCGTCTGGGCCGACGCCGCGGATGGTGACGTTTGACCCTTGTGTTTGCCCAATCCGCTTGAAGTTAACGAGGATGATCTCTTCGGGGTCGGCCATCGGATTGCCGTTCTTGTCAGTGGCGATGCCGTGCAGGTAGCGGATGATGTGATAGTTCTCGTGTGAGACAAAACTTACTGCTTCAGATTGCGAGCCTTCGCGCATAATCAGCACATTAAGGGGATCACCCGTGGCCGTGAGCGCGGACTGCAAGCCTCCCGCCAGCGCCATAAGGATCACGAATACCGCCACTGTCAAGGTGATGCTCAGTGCCGTTGTCAGCGTGGTGGTCCGGCGAACGATCAAATTGCGAAGGTTATATTTTAGAGGTATCGCCATAAGAATCATTCCATTGATTCATTGATCTATTGAGTCGTTGCCTGCCTCAATGATTTGTGCGTCATCATGTAAAGTTCACTTGGGCTTTTTTGTTGAATCAACGACCCAATGATTCAATCCTTTTACCCGACGTACCGTAATGCTTCGGCAATCTTCACGCCGGAAGCGCGCAGCGCAGGAAATATTGAGCTCACAATGCCCACCGCCGCGGCGACGCCGAGGCATCCGGCGACCACCAGCAGCGGAATGGAGAAATTAGCCAGGAAAAAGCCCGACGTGGTGATGCTGCCCACCGCCATGTAGAAGATGATGCTCACTACAAAGCCAATAATTGCGCCCAATATCGTCGCGGCGTAGCGCACAATCTTCACGCCGATGCGCGCCGAAGGGCTTCCAAAGAGGGCCCATGCGCCGTAAGCAGATGGAGCCGCGATGAGCAGCGCGAAGACAAAGCCCAGCGGCTTGGCGGTGGTGAAAGTAACCTGAATGAACCAATAGACGAACTTTGCCCCCACAGCTCCCACCACGCCTCCAAGCAACGCCACCACCAAAGCTTCACCCACCAGCAGCCAGAGTATCGTCTTGCGCCGGAAGCCGAGCGTCTTCAGCACGGCCACTTCGCCCGTCCGTTCCCTGATCGACATGGCCATGGTGTTACCTACGATTAAAAGAATGGTGAAGACCACCGCCAGCGAAATGGCCGAGAGCAGAAAGTTTAAGTTGCCAAGCATGGAGACAAAGCCTAAGCGAAATGCTTCCACGGTTTCGGTCTTGGTTTCAAAGGGAGAATTGTGAAATACCGCGTCAATCCGCTGCGCGACTTTGGGCACATCTTCCGCGTTATCCACCCTCACGGTGAAGCTGCCCACCTGGCTCGATTCATCCAGCATTTCGTTCAAGTAGTCGTAGTGGAAATAAAGGGTAAGCTCTTGGGAAGGATCCGTAGGGTCCGTGTAGGCGCCTCGAATCGTAAGCTCAGGATTTACAGGATAGATGGTCCCTTTCAGCGTAATCGTCTGGCCGAGAGTCCAGTGGTACTTATCCATAAGCTCTTTGCCCACGAGCGCCGCGGTGCGCTCATTTTTCCACGCGGCAAGCTGGTCAGGCGCGATGTGATATTCGTCGAAAACCTGGGCAAACTCGTCGGTATCAACGGCGAAGTTTGCAAAAAAGTTGCTCGCGTCAATATATTGACCGCCAAACCAGTTTTGCGCGATCACGTCCTTCACGCCAGGGACGGCGGCGATCCTCTCACGGTAAGACCCCGGCATAGATTGCGTAATGCTGGTGGCGCGATGCGTCACCAGCGTAAGTTGCGCGCTGCCTTGTGTGTTGGCCGGATGATAGATGGCGGAAATAATCGCTTCCAGCGTGCTGATGAGGAAGATCGATACCGCAATGCTCAGGATGGTGAGCACGGTGCGGCGGGAGTTGCGCAGCGCGTTTTTCCACATCAAAGATAGGAGTTTCATCTGTCGAATCCTCACCAAGTGCGCCGCCTTTTGCCCGGCGCTCAAACTTTAGCCGTTCATTCCGCCGTAGATCGAGGGCGTTCTCTCGAGCGCCGATTGGATTTCTTTGCGCGCGCGAAATACCAGCGTCTTGGCGTTGGCGCGGCTCAGCCCTAGTTCCTGAGCGATTTCGTCATAGTTAAGATCACGGTAGTAGCGCAACTCGACGGGAGCGCGGTAACGCTCCGGCAGCCTGGCGATGGCAGCGCGCACGGCGTCTTGTTGTTCCTGGATGAGCAGCTCCTCAAGTGGAGACTGCACCTCCGAGGCGTGATCCTCGGGCTCGATGCCTTGCGGGGCCAGCACACGCTGCTCAGCGCCCCGCCGCCGCAGTAGGTCGATGCAGTAGTGGCTAGCCACGCTTGCCAGCCAGCGCGAGAAGGGCAGCGCGCGGTTATATGTTTTCATCGCGCGGGGTAGCCGGGCGAAGACTTCACTGGATGCGTCTTCGGCATCCTCGGTCGAACCCAGGATGCGCCGGCACACGCTAAGCACACGCGGATAAAACTCCCGGTAGAGATCGGCAAAGGCCTGGCCTTCGCCGCAAACGATATTCATGTTGAACGGAACTGAACTCACGATTTTCACCTCCGCTTTGCGCCCGGCGGCCTCTGCCGGTTTGCTGCAAATTCTTTGAAGCTGCGCTACGAGGGTCAGACTATAGGATGTCCGGCTGGGGGTCCACCCGATTTGGAAGAAAGGTCCTGCTCTTCAGACAGAAGGCACGAAATCAGCGATAGGCCGCGCCGCTCTAGCGCCATCCGTTCACTACGATTATTCCTCCGGCGGAGTTCCAGAACAGCCTGATCCCGCCTTGCCCGCCGCGCCTAATTCACGGGTCGACTGCGCAATCGCGCGGATGCCGGCCAGCGAAAATTGTGTGACCTGTCGGGCGATGCCGTCGATGATCTCGGGAGTGAACTGCATTTCAGGCGGTCCAAAATATTTCGACAACCTCCGGGCTGAGCCATACATTAGGCACTGACCCATAGTGCTGTGGGTGCAGAGCAGCACGGCCTGGCTTCCCTCAGCAAGGCCGGCCACCTCTGCCACAATGGTCATCAGGCGCATCCAGTTTGGGACCATCCCCTTTTGAACAATTAGTATGAAGTCCGGGCTAGGGTCCGCCATCTCACGGTTCAGAATCCTCCCAAACAGCATGTCGCGCTCATCGGCCCGTTCCTCCAGAATGTTCCCGATAAACCAGCGCACGTAGAGGTAAAGCTTCTCTTCGGGGGTCTTGCCCTCGACGAGCTTGGCGTGGCGCTCCCGCTCGGCTTCCCAGCGGGCTAGCATCGATTCCAGCAGCTCCCGGTAAAGTCCCGCCTTATCGCGGAAGTAGTAGTTCACCGACGCCACATTGGCGCCGCCCGCTTTTTCGCAAATTTCACGGATCGAAACCTCTTTGAAAGCCCGCTCGGCGAATAGTTCGGTGGCAGCGTCAAGCAATCGCTGCCGAGGTTCGATCTCATGTTGACTATCAGGATCAGAATTGGTCATAAGAATAAAACGTTTGTATAGATTGAGTGTATCAATCAACAGATTGAAACATATATATAAAACATCTGTTTTAGATTGTCAAGTATTTCTTTACGATTTTTTTGATATGTATAACTCGAGGTGATTGTTAGAGTTATATTTTAACGCTCAGGGATTTGAAGATTGTATGCGGTGAGGCACAGAGGGGGTGAATCGTCTAATTCACCGGGAGTTCCCCCGGCTCTGCAGGGAGATATTTACTCCTTACGCTACTTTCGATCACATCCCGGGGCCGGGATCTCGTTTGGGGAAAGCAGGGCCATCAGGGTCCGGTGTAGGCTCAACTTGATAGCGGTAGAACGTAATTGGCCGGGTTGTTTCCAACTGGAAGTCAGTGCCTGTGGGCAGCACAATCTCTTTGCCGCGTGTCGCCAGCACATAGACCAGCCCTCCTAAAGCACCCGCCGTGCCGCCAGCAGCCGCTCCCGCGCCGGAATGGCCGCCGCTAATCCCGGCAACAGAGCCGATCCCTGCGCCTTCAGCACCGGAGACGAGGACGGTTTCCGCGTCCCTGCCTTTTGTTCCTTCGCCGATAATTTGGCCTTCCTGGCGCTTGAAGTTCTGCTTGCCATTGCCAGCAAACCCGGCGAGCACGCCGCTGATTGGTTTGGTGACACCGTTCGGGAGGGTCAGCGAGTCGAAGCGAAGCCCAATCCTGGCCTTGCCTTTGATGTGTCCGGGCCGGACGGCCTGCGTAATGGTGCCCTTGATAAAGCTCCCAACTGGGATCACCATGCGGTCGTTTATCGTCACCGGATAAAGCGTCTGGCAATAGACCGGTTCACCGACATAAGCCGTGCGCGAACTCAAGGCGCTTTGCAATTGGAGAGGAATTTGGGTACTTGACGGAACAATAATCTCATCGCCTGGCTGCGGAGCACGGGTGGGAGCCGCTTGGGAAGCGGAAGCAGCAGCGGCAGCAGATTGCGCCCACGCCGGAGTCCCTAAAGCCACGCAGCACAGCGCCAGAAATAGAGATAGTCGGTCCGCCTTCACGGCAATTCTCCCCGCAATAAATTACTGTTTGCCCTCAGTGATTACCGTTTGTAAGATGGCCCGCTGGAAGGCTGGGTTGCCCTCCCAACGACTACGTGCTATTCGTTCACGCAAACCAGAGTATAAAGGGTTTCGCCGCTCGCCTGGCTTATCTGGTCGCGCACCTTCCACCTCTTGCCATCGAGATCATACACCTGCGAGTAGGAATCGAAAAGCCCCTTGATACGGGCGTCCTTCAATGCTTTTTCCGGGACTTGGCGAGTATCGCCGGGCTTCCAGTCTTTAAGGACGTTTAACGCGCCGAAAGGATTGCTCATCAGAGTAGCCTTTGACCTCCGCCATTCAGAACAACAGCCTCACGTAAAGGCGCGAAAACGCACCGGTCCGCAAAGGATTAAGCCAGTTTGTTTCTTGAGCGTCTCTGCGTCTTCGCGCGAGATGTTTGCTTTTTGCGGGTTAAACCGGCGCGCCGAGGGTTCGTTCAATTGCCGCCGCAATTTCGGCGGCGTGATGTTCCACAGCGGCGGCCCGCTCTCCCTCTACCATCACTCGCGCCAGAGGCTCGGTGCCCGAATAGCGCAGGACTACGCGCCCCCGGCCCTGCAAGTCGTCCGCGCAACGGGCAAGCGCGCTCGCCACTTCAGGGACGGATTCGAGCGGCGGCTTCCCGCTCACGCGAACATTGCGAATAAGTTGGGGAAATGGATGATAGCCGCCCATCAATTCGTCCACCACGCCACCCGTGGCCACAAGCAAGCGCAGCATTTGAAGCAAAGTAATGAACCCATCGCCTGCCCTGGAAGCGTCGGAAAAGATGATATGCCCGGAAGGTTCTCCTCCGAGGTTAATCCCGGAGCGAAGCATTTCCTCGAGCACGTATTTGTCTCCCACCGCGGTTCGCTTGAGCCCGATGCCCCGTTCCTGGAGCGAAAGCTCCAGGCCGAGATTAGTCATAAGCGTGCCTACGACAGCCCCGCCTTGGAGTTGTCCCCGCTCGTTCAAAAAGGGCGCGCAGCCGTAAAGCACGTGATCGCCGTCGAGCACGCGCCCTGAGGATGAGGCAAAGATGGCGCGGTCGGCATCGCCGTCGAATGCCACGCCCAAGTCAGCCCCGGCAGACCGCGTTTCGGCGGCCATTTGTTCAGGATGAAGCGAGCCGCAGTCAAGGTTAATATTGCGCCCATCGGGACTGGCGTTTAAAACGCGCGTTTCGATTCCCAGACGCTCGAAAAATTGTGGCGCCAGCGCCGAGGCGGAACCGTTCGCGCAGTCGGCCACAAGCCGGAGTTTCTGGTGATTGGGGGGCGCGAGCGATTCAAGGAAGTCCAGATACTCGGAGAGCAAGCTAGGTTCAGTTTTGATTTCCTCATCGCCGAGGTTGGACGCAGCAATATTCTTGAGTACATCCTCGATTTCAATTTCCACGGCTTCCGGCAGTTTTGCGCCTGCCCCAGAAAATACTTTAATGCCGTTATCTTGAAACGGATTGTGAGAAGCCGAAATCATGATGCCTGCGGCGAAGCCGTGATGTCGCGTGATGAAAGCGACGCCCGGCGTAGTGATAACGCCCACGCCGGCAACTTTCGCTCCACTCGCGCGCAGCCCGGCCGCGAGCGAGCGCGCAATCCAGGGGCTGGATTCACGCGTGTCCTGCCCGAGCAGGACTTCTGGCCGGCGCGAGCGGGCTTCGCTTGCGAGCACAATACCCAGCGCCATGCCCAATTTCGTGATGGTTTCGCGGTCAAGCGGATATCGTCCCGCGATGCCGCGCACGCCGTCAGTGCCAAAAAGCTGTGGTCTTTCAGACATCACTCTGATTCTAGCATTTATTCAGGCGAGTTCTGCGGTAACGAGGGCTTATCTCCATTGTGATTTACGTCTCGAAGAGCTTTTCGAGATCCCGTGCGCCGTGGAGAACGCGGATGACCTCTATTCCGTTTTCGACGGGCCGATAAAAGATCAGATGTTTGGGAAATTCATGCAGGGGAAACATTCTTGCATCTATGAAGTATGGGCTAAGGTATTTTGTGACTTTGCCCATTTCAGGTTGGCTTGCCAAGAGTTCGAGTGTTTCTTCGGCTGCGCGGTAGAAACGCAAGCCCGTATCCAGGTCACGATGGACGGCGAGATATTCAGCTTGCTCATCAAGATCATTTTCGGCGGCAGGCCGTATCAGGATGCGGCGTTTCAATCTTCGATCCTAGCGTGTTTATGCCGAAGATTTTTTCGCTTGCCGGTCCAATAATCACGATTAATTTCAGCGGCCGGACCGGAACTTAAACCCTCGAGGAGGGCCGATTCGAGCTTTTCCTGTGCCCGGCGTTTCTGGTCTTCACGGATCAATTCGCGGACGTATTCGCTGGGTGTGCTGTAGGCCCCTCCGGAGACCTGGCCTTCAATGTATTCCTTGAGAGCTTTTGGCAAGGAAACGTTAAGGGAAGTCATGTTCATAGAGCTTACACTATCAGGTCTGACAGCAAATGTCAATAAATGGCATAATCGGGCAGCAGGGAAGAAGGTTTTCTTAGGACATTGCGTGCTCATTCGCATTGAGTCTCTCCTGTTCATTTAGCGAGTTTTGGAGGGTTTGCCGTCAAAATCGCGTCTGCGATTCTTGCCGCGGGCAGCGCGGCCGCCACGTTATGCACGCGCAGGATATGCGCTCCTCCTAGGGTCAATCCTGCTATAGCCGCCGCGTCGCCGAAATCGAGCGCGAGTTCCACTTGCAGGGCTAGTTCACTTGCCGCGCTCCGCGCGCTGGCCTTTTCCTTGGTCAATTTCCAGTATGCGGACGGGTTCGCCTTGCGGCCGTCAAGCCTTTTGCCTGCCACCACCGCCTGAATAAAGGACTTGTGCGACGCGCCTGCCAGAATGGGCAGATGGAATCGCTTGAGGCGCGCAAGCCGGGCGATGATCTCAAAGTTTTGCCGCCGCGTTTTGCCGAATCCAAGCCCTGGGTCAATAATCAATTGCGAGGGGGGAACGCCCAGCGACACGGCCCGCTGGATCGACCAGGCCAGTCCGCGGCTGAGCGAGCGCCAGATGGAGTGCGCAAACGGACGCCGCTGCATGGTGGCGGGACGGCCACGCAGGTGCATCAGCACCAGCGGCGCGCGATGACGGCGCGCCACATCAGCCAGCCGGGGATCGAAGCGCAGTCCGCTGATGTCGTTAATGATCACAGCTCCAGCGCAAATGGCTTCCTCTGCCACGATGCCTTTAGTGGTATCGATAGAGATGGGCAGGCGGGGTGCCCGCTGGTGAATACCTTGAATCACGGGCAGAACGCGCCGCAATTCTTCTTCCGCGCCGACAGGCTCGGAACCGGGCCGAGTGGATTCGCCGCCAACGTCGATCCAGTCTGCACCTGCCTTGGCAAGCTCAAGCGCGTAGCGGATGGCCCGGTTCGGGTTGAGATAGCGGCCGCCGTCCCAGAACGAATCCGGGGTCACGTTGACGATGCCGCAGATGATCGTGTGTTCGCCCAGGCGAACGCGCCGACCGGCCAGCGCGATCGTAAACTCCTCCCTGAAAGGCCAGCTTCGCGCAACAAACTTTTCTGACCGGCTTGGCATCTGATTGATTATACTTGCAGAGACTGTAAAATCAGCTTGAGCGAGGCGATGATGTCTGACCCCAAAAAACCCCACAACGCGGCCAACGCGATGTTTGGATTGGATGACGTGCCGGTCAATACCCAACCGGCCCGGCAAGAAAAAAAACCGGAGCGGGCGGCGGGCAGTGAAGCTCCGGGAGCCACCGGCTTTGGCTTTCCGCAGGCCCCTACGGTGAGTTTCGGTCCCGCGCGGCCGCAGCCAACGCAGCAAAATCAGGCTCCGCCCGTCGAGCCGCCGCGCGCGCCCGCCTCAGATGCTGCTTATCGCGCGGGCGGTCCTTACGCATCCCAGCCCTCGCAAGCGCCTAATCCGCCTCAATACGTTTATATGCCCACGCCCCCCGGCTCCACCGGCGGTGCTTGGGTAAAGTGGCTGCTCATAGCCGTGCTCATTGTTGCCGTGGTGGGCTTGACGCTAGGCATCATGCAAGGGTCAAAGTTCGGCAAGCTTCTCAACACGCAGGCGGATCAGATCAACCTGCTCACGCGCCGCGCCGACGCTTCCGACCAGCGGTACGCCGATCTCAGCGCCCGATTCCAAGTAACTACCGAGCGTCTCGGCCTTACCCAGCAGGAGCTTGGGCGCGCCCGCAAGCTGGCGGCGAATACGGAAAGGCAGCAGCAGCAGGCCGTGCGAGAGTTGAACTCAGCCATTGCCGAGAAGGCTAGCTCCCAACAATTGAATCAATTGCAATCCACGGCGAACTCTAAATTTGGCGAGCTTTCGGGCAACATCGCGGGCACGCAGAAAGACCTCGACGCCACCAAAGAGGCGCTGACCGGCGCGAAGAGCGAACTTTCAGGCGCCATCGCGCATACGCATGACGAGTTGGTGGCGCTCGCGCACCGCACCGACCGTGACTATTTTGAGTTCCATGCCAATAAGGGGGCACGCCAAAAGATTGGCTCCTTGCAGATGCAGCTTCTGAAGACCAGCACCAAGCATAATTTATTTACCGTGAATCTCTTTTTTGACGACAAGGTGTCGCAGCGCAAGAACGAGGCTATCGACGAGCCGGTTTTCTTCTATATGCAGGGCGCCCCCAGCGCGCTGGAGTTGGTGGTGAACAAAGTGGGGAAGAATACCATCTCTGGCTATATCAGCGCCCCCAAAGGCTTCATCACGAACGCGTCGAGCGTGCTCAGCGCCCGCCCGAATGCGTGATCTAGGTCTTGTTGTTGCGGCGTTCCCGCCGCCGGTCCTTACTTTTAAGAACCGGTGGCCCCATTTTATATTTGGCCGCTGCTTCAACGGACATAGCCCACTACCCTTTCTGTATAAATCGCTATTGACCGTATCGACACTTGCGCCCATTCCAGAAGACCAATAAACTCATTCCAACTTGCGTACACGTGGCGCTTCAAATAAAAGGGGCATTACGCCGAAAGAAGCGAGGCTTTTAAGCTCCAGCAAGCTAAGAAAGCCTGACCGTTTTCTGAAATGTGCGCAGCCTTCCCGAAGGAGGAACATCCAATGAGAAAACAAGGGGCAGCAGGTTCGAAACGCCTTGCAATTCGCGGGCGTGATGGCATTAGAGCCATTCGCAGCAAACTGCCTTTAAAGATTGTTTTTGCAGTCGTCATTATAAGTTTCCTGGCTTTGCCCGCGCGCGCGAATCTGATCACCAATGGCAGTTTCGAGACGCCAACCGTTCCGGCGGGCGGCTTCACCAACTTTAACAGCGGCTCAACCGGCATTACCGGGTGGACCGTGACCGGTCCCCAGGTGTCGATCGTGAGCGGTAGCTATACTTCATTTGGTCTTAGCTTTCCAGCCGAGGACGGGACGCAGTGGCTTGACCTTACGGGAGACAATGCAAACGCGGTTGAGGGTGTTGAGCAGACAATCGCAACCAGTTCCGGCGTCACCTATGACCTCTCTTATTTTGTCGGCAACCAGGTCGACCCCGGCGGCCCGTACGGCACAACCAGCACAGTGGACGTTCTTGTCAACGGGTCCGTCATCCAGAAATCGACGAATTCCATGGGAGCGGGAGGGACGACCCAGGTGTGGCAGCAGTTTATGACCTCGTTTGTGGCCACCTCGTCTTCAACGACCATCGAATTTCTGAACGGCGATCCGCCCAATGACAATACCAATGGTCTGGACAACGTTGTGGTGGTGCCAGGCCCCATCCTAACCGCCACGCCTGAGCCTTCCACGTTTACCCTCTTTGCCATTGCGCTTTGCGGTTTCCTCGGCCTGCGCAAGAGGATGCTGTCACAGCGGCGGGAGCGAAACTTCTAGCGGGCTCCTCTTCAGGTAAATCAAGCCGGCGATGACGTGCCGCCGCGCAGCCGTAGAGGTTGAATAGCCGTGGTAGCGCCAATAGGGCGTGAACCACGGCTATCCCCGCCGACTTTGGAACTTAAAAATCGTCCCATTTATCCCATTTGTCTCAAAATCTCATAGCGACGTGCTAGGTTGGGGTCGTAGCGCAGGGTTCGCATTGTAACCCTGCGGCTTGTGCTGCAGCGGCGGCCTCTGGGCGCCGGTCTTTGCTATTAAAATCCGGCGGCAAGGCGACGCAAGCTCGTTTGCACACTACAAGCCAGCCGCACTCTGTTCGCTTCGGGCCTTGGGAAATGTTAGATTAGAAGTACACGGTCATTCTGGCCCGCAGGAGTATTTTGCATGAAGCGGTACGGCGAACATCGCTTTCCGGGAAAGCTGTTTATTGTGGAAGGGATAGACGGCTCCGGCAAATCCACGCAGCTTAACCTGCTGCACCAGTGGCTCCAGAGCGAGGGCTACGGCGTGGTTTTCAGCGAGTGGAATTCCTCGCCGCTGGTGCGGGACGTGACCAAGCGGGGAAAGAAGAGGCAGATGCTTTCGCCGTCGACCTTTAGCCTGATCCACGCCACTGATTTTGCCGACCGCATCGAGCACAACATCATTCCTCTGCTCAAGGCGGGCGCGGTGGTGCTGTGTGACCGTTACATCTACACCGCTTTTGCGCGGGACGTGGCGCGCGGGATGGACGCGAAGTGGCTGCGCGAGCTTTATTCCTTCGCCGTCAAGCCGACGGTGGCCTTTTATTTCCGCATTCCGCTGGAGGTTTCG
>DASZAA010000291.1:0-4853 GCA_035945615.1 Terriglobia bacterium | reverse complement strand
TTGATTTACAAGCAGATGCTTCGCGGAGTTTACCCTGAGCCAAATGCCGGGATCCTTCGCTCCGCTCAGGATGACGAGCGAAGGGCTCAGCATGACATTCATCGTCGATTGCGGCTGCGCACTGCGCTACGCGCTTAAGTGAACAGTGTTGAGGCTAAAAGGCCTCCATAACCACGGTGGTTGTAGCGCCGGGCGCAAGCGCCTCCTTCAGGAATGTTCGAAGTGGGCTGATTTTTGGCTGCGGTCGCGCGTGTGGTAGGGCTTTCTTCCGGCGAGGCGAAGGGATGAACTGGAGAAAAATAAAATACCTTTGGCTGTCCCGGCGCCGGATGGCAGAGCGCGAGATGAATGACGAGTTGCAATCGCTCGCGCAGACCGCCAGGCGGCAGGAGCTTGGGAACCTGACTCTCACTGCGGAAAACGTGCGAAGCGCGTGGGCATGGACATGGCTCGAAAGCATTCTGGCCGATGTCCGGTACGCGTTTCGCGTGTTGCGAAAAAATCCTGGTTTCAGTGCCGCAGCCATTGCGATTGCGGCCTTGGGCATTGCCGCAGCGTGCGTGATTTTCAGCTTTGCTGAAGCCGCTGTGCTTCGTGCGCTGCCTTATAAAGACCCTTCCAGTCTGGTTTCCGTGGCGATGACGGACGCGAGATTCAGTCATGCCTGGGACCGTGTTCCTGCCCCCGTATTTTTGAACTGGCGCGCGCGCGCCAAGGACATCGGCGATTTCGCCGCAAGTCAAGTCCGCATGGGCCAGACGCTGGCCGGCGTCCCTGAGCCTACCCAGGTTTTCGACTATGCCATTTCCCCGACAATGCTTCCGTTGCTTGGCGCGCGGCTGGCGCTTGGCCGCGGATTTCTGCCCTCCGACTACCGTTCCGGTGGCCCTCCGGCTGTTTTGCTCAGCTACC
Source organism: Terriglobia bacterium (assembly GCA_035945615.1). Lineage (GTDB taxonomy): Bacteria > Acidobacteriota > Terriglobia > UBA7540 > UBA7540 > RH2-MAG17b. Next base: position 3,941 of record DASZAA010000291.1, on the reverse strand, counting down.
CTCTGTGGCAACAATTGTTTCACGGCCGCCGCGACATCTTGGGCCGGACCATTACGCTCGATGGCGTCAGCCATACCCTCGTAGGCGTGATGACGCCGGATTTCATCATGCCAGGCACAACATCATGGGAATCCGTGTGCTGGACTCCTCTCGTTTTTGACGCGCAGCAACGGTCGGACGCCAAGACCCGCGCGCTTCCGGTTTTGGCGCGATTGCGTCCCGGAGTCTCCCCCGCGCAGGCTGAAGCCGCGCTGAGCGTGCTTGCCGACCAGGTGATGCGTCAGGCGGGGAGCGAACCGGGCGCGGAATGGCGGATCACGGCGACGCCGCTCACTCATGCGGTGATCGCCGGCTGGCGCTCCATCCTGATCGTCCTGTTTGGAGCGGCCGCCTTCCTGCTCGCCATTTCCTGCGCCAATGTAACCAACCTATTGCTGGCGCGAGCTGCCACGCGCCGCAAAGAAATCGCGGTTCGAACCGCGATTGGCGCCAGACGCGGCCGCATTGTGCGGCAACTGCTTACCGAAAGCCTAATCCTGGCCGGAGGAGGCGGAGCGTTCGGAATCCTGCTTGCCCACTGGGGAATTGAACTTGAAAGCCGCTTTTTCCCGCGAGCGCTTCACACGGCGAACTTTCAAAACATGGGTGTCGATTGGCGCGTGCTGGCGGCAACGCTTTTGATATCGGCCGTCGTAGGGATTGTTTTTGGGCTGGCGCCCGCGTTCTACGCATCGAGGGTCGATCTGGTTGAATCGCTGAAGGAGGGCAGTATCAGCGGCGCTCCACGGCGAGGGCAGTTTAATCTGCGAAGCGCGCTGATTGTCGCCGAAGTCGCCCTCTCGCTTGTCCTCCTCACCGCGGCGGGCTTAATGCTGCGCAGTTTCTTGAACCTTGAGGGTGTGCGTCCCGGGCTTGACCCGCGCGAAGTCCTGACTTTGCGCGTTCTCTTGCCCGGATACCGCTTCACCAACTCCGCGGATCAGATCGCCGCTTACCAACGGCTGCTCGATAGAATCCATTCCGTGCCCGGGGTCGAGGCTTCGGGATTTATCAGCCCTCTTCCCTTGGATGGAATTAACGGCACGTTCAGGGATACGGCGGAGCCTGGCATGTCGAACGTTGACCAGGGCGGGGTTGTCACCGGCGGTCTCCACGCAGTGAGCCCTGGCTACTTCAAAGCGATGGGCATTCCGCTGCTATATGGGCGCGACTTCACGGCGCAGGATACCGCGCAATCGGAGCGCGTCATGATTGTGAACCAGGCGTTTGTAGATCGCTATTGGATGGGACGGAGCCCGGTCGGGAAGGGATCAAAGGATGGGCGCGTGGTCGGCGAGGTGAGAAGCGTGAGGGATTATTCGCTGGCCAAAGATCCGCGGCCGGAGGTTTACGTTCCTTTCACCCAGAAGTTGTTCGCGGCGTTCGCTGGAACCATCGTTGTAAAGACGCGCACACCAGCAAGCACGGCCGTGGCGATGCAGAAGGCCATCCACTCGCTTGATCCGGAAGCCCCTATTACACAGATAGAAACCATGCGGCAGGTGCTCAGCGGGAGCCTCGGCGAGAACAGGTTTTATCTGCTGGTGGTGGCCGCATTTGCGCTGCTCGCTTTGCTCCTGGCCGCCGCGGGCATCGCGAGCACCATTTCATACGCGGTCAGCAGCCGGAGGCATGAGATTGGGATTCGCATGGCGCTCGGCGCCGGGCGGCCCGCCATTATTGCTTTGATGGCGGGACAAACGCTCAAGCTCGTGATTGCCGGCATTGCGCTGGGGACAGTTGGATCCCTTATGCTGACGCAATTTGTGGCGAGCCAGCTTTATGGGGTGAGTCCGACCGATCCGCTCACGTTTCTCGGCGTGGCGGCTCTCTTGATTGCCGTGAGCGTGTTCGCCAGTATCATTCCAGCTACGAAAGCGATCTCCGTCGATCCCGTCGACACGCTGCGCGCCTCCTGAGGTCTCTCATTTCAGACGGCGACATGCCTGCAATCACCGCTGCGGAACCGGCTCCTTGTGACGCAGCGGCCAAAAAAAGCGTCCCATTTGTCTCAAAAATCTCAAAGTGACGTGGTAGGCTTTTTGTAGCGCGGACCTCCGTATTTGAGGTCTGCGGGTTTTCTGTGCATTCAAAGGCCGCAGACCGCAAAGGCGGCGGTCTGCGCTACGGAGCGGTCCCAGAGATTAGAAAAATGACCGGAGGGAATAGCAGAAGCACACAACAAAATTACGGAACAAACCCTAGGGGTCCTTTAGAATCAGCGTTTCTAATAAAAACGTCTCATTCGTCTCAAAAGTCTCGGCACAGTGCTAGGCTTTTTTGTAGCGCAGACCTCCGTATTTGAGGTCTGCGGGTTTTCTGTGCATTCAAAGGCCGCAGACCGCGAAGGCGGCGGTCTGCGCTACAGAGCGGCCCCAAAAATTAGAAAATGGCCCGGGGGAATGACAGAAACACACATAAAACTCACGGAACGAACCCTAGGAGTCCTTTAGAATCAACATCTCGGGCTCCTGATGCTTTCGCACCTTGACACCCGAAGCCAGGGCTGGTTCATAATAATCTCGTCTGCTGGAGAGGGATAGATATTGGCTGAACCTGTTCAGAGCGACAGCTTAGAAGCGGACGGCTCGCCGGCGAACCAGTTTCGTTTGGAAATCGAAGCTCTGGAAGATCGTCTGCGCACCGTCGAAAAGGGCGTCCAAGAGCTTCGGGCGCAGTTTGAGCGCGCCCGCGCGCTCACCCAGCAGGGCGCGCCTCAAGCCAACGCGCCGCAACCGTTTGAGAGCGCACACCCGGTTTCGCCCGCACAATCGTCTGCGCAAGATCCAGAGACGGCTCCGGAGACTGCTACGGCGGCCGCGCCTTCCCGCGATGAAATGGATCGAATGAATGAGGAAGCGCAGCGTTACGCAAGGCTCCTGGTTTCTGAAATCGAGCTTTACAATCCAGAGGAAGTCGCCCAAGGCATCGAGAAAAAGGATCTCTACGCGCGGCTGAAGGTCCACATCGACCGCAGCCGGAGGGCTTACGAACAGCGATTTGGCAGACCCAACGCGGCTCAGCCGGATTACTTCCATGAGGAGATGGTTCGCGTGCTCGCGCAGGGTGACGCGGCGCTTCTCGGCTCCGAATATCCTTACCCTTGAAATCGTTCTGCCTTCAACTCGCGCTCGCGACGTTTCTTCTGGCTGTCGCGCTTCCACTTGCTCAAGGCCGCGAGGCTGGGCGTGCGGCGGAATCTCATCCATCTCACAATTATTACTTAACTCATCAAGCTCACGAGGCTTTTCAATCCCCCGGGGCGGATGGCGCTGTGCGCGCGGTTGTGAGCGCCCGCCTGCGCTATCTGGCTTCTCGCGCGCAAACGCGCCGCGGCTGGGATGATCTTCGGCGGTATGCCCGTTCCGAAAAAGACCTGGAATCGCGCGGTTTGGCTTACTTTGCCCTGGGCTACCGTGAGTATCTGGCTCATGAAGACGGCTTGGCGGCAGGGGACTTGAAAGCGGCGGAGAACTGTTCCCTCGCAGACATAGCGGCGTATTACCAAGCTCTCGCCAGCCGCGAGATCAATCGCAGCGATGATGCTATTGCCGCTCTTACGGGCTTTCGCGAGCGGTATCCGCAAAGCGTCTACCGGCGGCGCGTGGCCGACTTGCTGGCAAGCCTTCTGATTAAAGCCGGCCGCCCCCAGCCGGCGCTTGCTGAGCTTCAGGCCGAGCCGCTCACCAAGCGGCGTCCATCCTCGCTGCTCCTCGCCGCGCAGGCTGAAGAGGCTCTACAGAATGATCTTGCAGCCGCCGGGACCTATCAGGTGATCTACACCGCTTTTCCAACCGTAGCCGAGGCGCATCAAGCCGAAATAGCTCTCAACCAGCTTCGCCAGCGGATGGGACCGCGTTACCCGGAGCTAAACGACGAGGCGCAAACTGAGCGCGCGCAGA
>DASZAA010000290.1:0-7327 GCA_035945615.1 Terriglobia bacterium | reverse complement strand
GCAACTGTCTCCACCACAAGTTGCGTCTGGACCTTGAGCATGGCCGGCTGATTAGCCTGCAAAGGCGCGTTTTGCCCGATTTGCTGCGCGGCCGCAGGCAGGGCAGATAAGATTAGTATCAAAATAAACCTTCGCATAGGTGAAATCTCAAGCTGTAGCCACGGTCAACAGTTTTTTGGTTGACTGTAGGCTTGGGCTGCGCGAAAAGCCCACGGTCAGGACAACACTGACCGCGGCTACTAACTGCACAAAACGCCGCGGACCCGAAAAATGCGGGTCCGCGCTACCCGATTCGAGTAAATCAAAACCGCAACCTCAGCGTGGTTTGCAGGCTGCGCATGGGACTCACCGCCGCCGGCAATCCAAATTGCGCGCTATTGATCGTCGTAACCCAACTCGTGAAGGTTGGATGATTGAGCGCGTTGGTGGAGTCGATACGGAAGTCGAGATGGTATTTACCTCGCAGCCGGAAGGTGCGGCCTATCGAGGCATCCAGGCTGAACTGAGCTGGGCCGGAGATTGAATACCTGCCTGCGCTGCCCCACTCGCCGGGCGGCGGCGCCGAATAAGCAGCCGGGTTGAGAGACAACCCTGGAGGCGCGGCAGCTATCGGCGCGCCTGTAGCTTCCGGCCGGATGCTTCCCGTCACTCCCGTTCCAGGAACAGGCGCAAGGTACATAGGCGTCTCAGGAAAACCGCTGCCATAAGAGATTTGGGTGAGAAAGCTCCACTCTTTGAGCAGAGACCCGCGAAAACCGCTCAGCAAAGACCCACCGCCCAGGCCCATCCCTGTGGTGTATTGCAAGCCCACATTAAGCAAATGGCGCTGATCGAAACTCGAAAGGCTGCGCTCGGCGGCGAGGTCGAGCCAATTCTGCGCGATGGTGGATGCCGTCTGACCTCCGCCGCCTTGCTGCGCCGCCCCGCCCTGAAGCCACGGGACCATGGTGGAGCTTTGCGATGTCACGGGTCCAGCGCCTCCAAGCATGGAGTCGTCATCAATGGCCTTTGCAAGCGTGTATTGCAGCGTGGCCGTAAAGCCGCTCTCCAGCCGCCGCCTCAACTCGATTTGCGCGGCTTCGCGGGTGGAATTCCCGTTGGAGCCGAAATAAGTGAATCCCGATGGGCATGAAGGGCATGGATTCGCCGCGCCAAGTGGATAAGTGTTGGGCAAAAACTCCTGCAGGCCGCGCGTTCCTTTAGTTCCCAAATACGTCGCCGTGAGTTGCATCGACCCTGGCAAGTCGCGCTGCAGTTCCACATCCCAATTCTGCGCATAGCCCACCTGAAAATTCGGATCAATCGCAAACAGGTCCGCCGCGACCGTGGGGCACGTGTTGAAAGCATTCGCCAGCGTGAACGGGCAGGCGCGGCTGTTTTGCACACTCAGACTCTTTGATAGCGGCGCCTGCTGGGCCATCTGCAGCGCGATAGTCTGATAGACGGATGTGTCGTCATAGATTCCATACCCAGCCCGCACCACGAGCGACGACCCGGCAATAGGACGCCATGCAATCCCCACGCGCGGCTCGAAGCCGGTCCAGTCGGGCCGGACCAGTGAATTTGGATATCTCTGGCCCGTCAACGGTCCAAGCGGCCCAAGTGGATTATTCGCCAGAACGGGGGCTGCCGCCGAAAAGCCGGAAGCGATATCGAGATTCACCAGACGGTTATATGCTTCGGTGATGGGCGCGCCATATTCCCAGCGAATTCCGGTGTCTAAGGTGAAATTTGGCCACAGTCTGAAATCATCGTCTACATAGGCGTCGTAAACCGATTCCCGGAAGTATTTATCGGGATTGCCGAATGCAATCGAGCTTGTGTCCGGAATCCCCAGCAGGAAGTCCGCGAAATCCGAGCCACTCCCGCTCGCCGCGCCCTGAGTCGCAGCCCCGGTGAACGTGAAAGTTCCCCTCGGGTCCTGTTGAGAAAGAACATTGAACTCCTGCCTGCGAAAGTCGCCGCCAAATGTGACGTTGTGCAATCCGTGTTCCCAAAGTAATGAGGCGGAAATCCCACTCGTCTGGTTGCGGTTGAAAGATGCTTGCGCATCTGAAAGCCCGGCAATGCCGCTGGCAAACGTGAGGGCCGGAGGGCCCCAATTTGTGGGTTCTTGATTGTTTCCTGTTATTCCCGCCTCGCCCGAAATATTCTGGCGGCCGTCAAAATACGGCGTCACCTGCGTCGCCAGGCGGCTGAACTGGTAGCCCAGCTTCATGTACATATCCTGGTTGAGCCGGTGAGACCAGTTGACGTTTGAATTCACTCCGAATTCATGGGTCCCGTCGAGGAAGCCAAAAATGTTGGGGCCGGCAGTCCTGGTGCTCAGCAAAGCCAGCCCGCCGTAAACTTGATTTTTCGGGCCGAGATTTTGTTGCAAGCGCAGCAGGAACGCATCCTGATGCGTATCGCTCAGGATGAGCGCCTGATAGTTGTATCGCCCGTTGCCGGTAAAATTTGGCAGCGGATAGAGGCTCAAAAGGGACTGCGCCTGGGGGCTGATCTGGCTTGGAGGAATCACGCCGCCGGGAAACGCTAATCCCGTGACCGGATCGAAAATTTGGCCTCCGAGAGCGCTCAGTGCCTGAGAAAAGTCTCCTCCCCGTTCCGCCGCATCCGGCATCAGCGCGGAGAGCGTGGTGTTGTTGACGTTGCGCGTCCACTGATAGGCGGCAAATACGGTGGGGCCGTTAGGCAGCAAATGCGGTATTTTCAGCGGACCGCCGAACGTAGCCGTGCCGGTGATGCGGTTATACACGGGTTTGGGCGTCCTCTGGCCGCTCAGAGAAAATGGGGAAGCATCTAGCGCAGAATTGTCGAAGATGATTCCAATGCCGCCATTGTACAATCCGGCCGCGCCGCTCCTATGATTGCCAAAGGCGGGGAATTGCGCAAAAGGCGAAGCTGCCCCGTTGTTCTGACTACCATTGATAAGCAATCCGGGAATTGCCAGTTGGCCGAGTTCATTCGTAGACGCCTCGCCCGCTGCTTCAGCCGCGCTTCCGCCGGGTTTGCCGGATGAGGCAGCGCGAGCCGTGCTCGTCGTGGAATTTGAAACAGCTTTGCCCGGTTCACCAGCCTCTTTGCTTTCGCCTTTAGATTCTACCGTGCCGGCGATGGTCACTCCGGAGCTGACGACGCCTTTGATTTCGGCGAGCGGAAGCATGTTCAATTGCCACTGGGAGAGAGAAGTGTTTGAGGGGCCAAAGGAGCCAGAAGAAATCATTACTTCGCGCCTAAGCGGCGCAAACCCCGTCATCTGAACTTCGATAGTCCAGGTTCCATCCGCTAACTCAGAAAAGGAAAAGCGGCCCTCAGCATCCGTCAGGGTAGAAAAACTGTTGGCGCCTTGCGCCGCCGTGACCGTTGCGCCAGGAATGGGTAGGCCGTTGAACGTGACTTGGCCGCGATACTGCGCAGCCGCCGCCAGACTCGTAACAGCCAGGCACGCAATCGCGCCAATGATGCGGATGTAATTGCCCATCTTTCCTATGTCCTCGAATACTAGTAGCGCGGACCTGCCTTTGTCAGGTCCGCATCATTCTGGTGGCCGCGTTACAAGCCGCAGACCCCAAAGCCGGGGGTCTGCGCTACGCGCTCAATTTGGCGTTGGCGGCTCGACGTGGTCGATCACCAGCACCTCAACCGGCCCTTTTGCCGGCTTCAGCTTCAGCCCAAGTTGCTGCTGGATCGCTGTGAAAATGGACGGCGCTGAAGAGTCTGCTGCAGCTGGCGCGCCGGACCGGGACACATCATCCATCGCGGCCAGCCTTTCCGACGCAGGGTCCCACGTTAATGTGAAGTCGTAGCGCCCGGTCAGGCCGGTTCTATCGATTACCGTTCGGTTGAGCTCTCGTGACAGCTCATCGGCCAATGTCGCAAGGCTGATCCCCAAAGCTGTCATATTCCCGTCATGCGTGGAAATGGACGTGTTGCTCGGCGCATAAGGCCGATGCGCCGCAACGAAATCCTGCTCTGCCATCGGCTTCAGCTTTGGGCCGTGCTTGGCGACGACGATTTCGTAGACCGGCAACTGCTTCGTTGCGCGGTGCGTTCTGAGCTTGAACCGGTCGGCAAGAAGCGACTGCACCATCCCCTGTATCCACTCCAGGCCCTGTTTTCCCCGAGCATCGGGCGCGCCGGGCGGCGCAACCGCCCGGATGGTGTAGGTGCGCGACTTGGCCCAAGCGGGCACCCCCTCGATCTGCTCCGGCGTGATTCCGTAAGCAAACTCGATGAGCTTTTTTAGCGTCGTGTTGGTGGTGCTGAACCTTCCGCCTCGCCGCGTTGAGATATCGCTATTATGCTCGCCGGGCTTGCCGGGCCGGATTGAAGCTACCTCGAAGGATGTTGGCAATGTCGCCTTCGTCTGTGCGATGGCAATCCAACCGGGCATCAGGCCGCCCGCGCCCAGCAGGACGGCAAGCAGCAATGTAGTTACACCAAGACTCGCCAGCGATGGCCGCGCCGAGAACTCGCGCCCGCGGCGCAGCAGCGATTCGATGCGAACGCCGAGTGACGAATTTCGCCCCAGCAATCCTGCCGCAAGCAGCCGCACGCCTGTGTTCCAGCGCAGATCGTGCAAACGCGCAAGGCTTCTCGCATAGCTCCGCGCCGAGCCCGTCCGCGCCACCACGAAATCGTCGCAGGCCATCTCGCGCTCGCGCTCGATTCGGCCCATGACGATTGCCGCTAAAGGATGCAGGACCAGCAATGCTCCGAGAGCGTGCGTGACCAGCGCCATCCAGTCGTCATATCGCGCCAGATGCGCCAGCTCGTGCAGCAGCACATTCTGCCGTTCGCCTTCTTCAAGCCGCTCAAGCAGTCCGGGCGGAATGATCACCGCCGGGCGCATGTAGCCCACGGCCACGGGAGAGGCGATTTCGCCGGAAGTGAGCACCTGCACCAGTCGGCGCGTTACGGACGAGCAACCGTCAAGATAGACGCCATGCTGAACGCAGCGAAGCGAGGTAGCGCGGAGTTGTTCTTTAACTCCGCGGCTTTTTTCTTTGCGCCGGAAAGGCCGCAGAGTTTCTGGAAAGTGAAACTCTGCGCTACCCCTCTTCGCTTCGCTCCGTGCGGCCTTTGCCCGCGCCTTCAGCCGCCGCACTGACGTCAAGCCTCTCGCCAGCCGCTCCAGTTGCCAGCACGCCGCGACTATCCAAGCCGCCAGCAGCCATAGCGGCCATGAATTTGATCCTGCGGCTGTATTCACCGTTAGCGTCACGGGTGCCAATTCCCGAATACTTACCGGTGGTACCGGAACCGTGGCCAGCGGCGCGACTGCAGCCATCGTCTTTTCTCGCGCCGCAAGCGAGCTTCTCGCTCGGCCCACAATGCCAGGCAGGAATGGCAACACGATGAGGAAGCCGAGTACCGCCGTCCAGATCCAGTAGCGCGTAGCCGCATTCACACGCGGTAAGCAACGCAGACCGAGCCACGTCAGGCCCACGACCGCCCCGGCATACCAGAGCGTGTTCAGCAGCGCCGCCAGCCCCGATGTGGCGACGTGATTTATTCCAGCAAGCAGGGCGCTCATGGCTTGGCCTCCTTATCAAATTTATCGAGCCTATCGAGAAGGTCCCGAACCCTTTGCCGCTCCCGCTCGTCCAATTCCTCGGCCTCGAGAAGATTTAGCACCAATGCCTCGTGCGAATGGCCGAAGAAACGGCGCAAGAGCTCGCGCACTGCGCTGCGCGTGGCGTCGGCGCGGCCCACTTGTGGACGATAGATAAAAGCCCTGCCCTGCTCCGGCTTGCTGTGCCGCACGTAACCCTTTTCTTCCAGAATCCGCATGGTGGTGAGCACCGTGTTGTAGGCGAGCCCAAGCTGCGCCGGCATCGCCTTCGTGACCTCTGCCACCGTGGCCTCGCCTTCCTGCCAGAGCACGTCCATCAGGCGCAACTCGGCTTCGGTGAGGGTTGTTGATTTTTTCCTGGCCACAGATCGCTCCAACAACTAATAAATTAAGAACTGTGGCTTAGGCTAAACTTGTGCTCGGCGCTTGTCAACTATATTTTTAAGAATTGGCCGGTGCTACGCTCGCAATCTTCGCGCCTGAGGCGGTGCGGACCTGCTTTTTTCAGGTCCGCGTCATTCTGGTGGCCGAGTTACAAGCCGCAGATCGCAACAGCGGCGGTCTGCGCTACGCGCTCTCTAATTCGGCGTTGGCGGCTCGATGTGATCGATAACCAATACCTCGACCGGGCCTTTGGCTGGTTTCAGCCTAAGCCCAAGTTGCTCCTGAAGCGCAGTGAAGATGGACGGCCCGGAAGCATCTGCCTCCGTGCCATCGGCCGCTTGCCCGTTTCCACCCGGAGCGCCGCCCGGGCCTGAGACTTCTGTCGGACCAGGGCCTCCGGCCATCCCGCCGCGCTGAAATTCGGGCGTCCATTTGAGCGAGCCGTCGTACCTTCCCTTCAGTCCTGTTTCGTCTATCACGATGCGTCCAGCGAGTTCCGGCTGACGCGACAGCACCTCAGCCAGAAAGCTGGTCGCCACGCCCATGCAAGTGAGCTGACCCGGCCGCATCCTTACCCCTTCGCCTACGCTCCCGCCATGCCCAGGAGGCCCGGGAGGGCGGGCGCCCATCTGTCCAGGGGGCGGGAGCTTTGTCGGGGTAAGCTTCGGACCATTCTTCGCAACCACCAGCACGTAAACCGGACGTTCTTGGGTTTCGCGGCTTGCTTTGAGGTTAAAGCGGTCCGCCAGCAGCGACTGAACCATCAATCTCATTTGCTGCCCTCCCTCATCGAAGGACATCTTGCGCATCTTCTGGACAAACGCGTCATCCGCCTTCGCCTCGATATCGAATTTTTCAGTGTTTACCCAGCTTGGCGCACCCACGAGCTGGTCATCTGACTTAAGGTGGTAGGCGAGTTCGATGAGCGTCTTCGCCGACATTGCATTGGCGCTGAATCTCCCGCTCGGAGACATCATCAGATTCATCTTGTCGTCGCCGGAACGGTTCGGCTTAATCGAGGCGACTTCAAACTTTGGCCTCGTCGCGTTTGCATCACCGGCTTCGGACAGCGCCGCATTTTGGGCCGGATTTGACTGCCCGCTCAATCGTGGATCATCATAGTTGACAACCGTCTGAGAGGACGCACTTTGGGCAGGATTCGCCTGCCCTGGTTTGCCCTTGGCCAGGCCAAACCCGACCGGCACGGCAATAGCCAGGAACGCTGCGAACGCCAGCAGCGCCTTCCTACGAGCATCCAGTCGAAGCGCAGGGCGTTCGGTCATGATGCGGATGACTCGTTTCTTCAGATCGGCGCCCGTCACTCCGGAGACGCAAGCGAGCGGCGCCGCCAGGCAAAACTCGCAC
>DASZAA010000289.1:0-5523 GCA_035945615.1 Terriglobia bacterium | reverse complement strand
GCTATTATACTCTTGTCTCTTGTCTTTTGTCTCTGCTTCTAAATCTGCGATTCCGCTGAGCTCGCCAATTCCTCGCCGGTCGGTTCCGCGCAACAATACCAAGGTTCGGTCAAATATGGAATTGGCGGCTTGGAAAACGGCTGCGGCGTCCACGTTTTCACAGAGGCTCCTTCAGTCTGCGCAGCCAGAGCGCGGAGCCGGTTGAAAATCGCCTGCCGCGATTCCTTTTTCTGAATGCCTTCACGAATTGCGTCTTGAACTTGATTATAAAGATTTTCCACTTGTGGGTCGGCATGGCGCCACGGATAAATCAGGTTCACCTCGTCAAACGGTCCGACAAGGTTTTTCACTTCATCCAGATCGAGCAAGCGGGAGCCTGACGGGATCAGCAAGCGAATGCCAAGCTGAACGGAAGCGACATGATGGGCAAGATCCAAGTCAGCGATTGCGCCCAATAGCTCAGCGTAACCCTCTAGTGTGGTCCACGGAGTAAAGGCAACGAAGGTTGGCGAAAGCGCGAGACCTGCGTCCCGGAAAAGTCCGGCCACGCGGCGAAAATCCGCGTATGTGTGCCCCTTTTCAAGCCGCGCCAGAATCGAATCGTCCACCGACTCAACCGCAGTGGTGACGAACAGGCACCCGGTTTCGCGCAGTGTCTTGAGGTGCTCCGCGTGCTTGAGCAAGTGCTCAACCTTAATTGTGGCGTCGTAAGTCAGGCCGGGAAAACGGCGATGAAATTCCATAACAATCGCAATCGCATGGCGGATGCCGTTGAAGAAGTCAGGATCGCCAAAGGTAATGTGCTGCGCCCCGGCCTCAACCTGGCAGCGAATGTCTTTGAGCACCACTTCCCGCTGAACGATCCGGAAGCGTCCGTTATAAACCGGGACCACCGGGCAATGGCGGCACAGATGCTTGCAGCCGCGGCTGGCCTCGGTGTATCCCACAACCCGCGAGTCTCCATCGGGAATCTGGAGGCGCGCATAGCGATGGAGAGCTGGCAGGCCCCGGCGTTGAGGCGGAATAAACTCGAGGCGCGTGAGCGAAATCAGCGATGGCTGCTGGGCCGCCTGCGCCGGGCTGCCGCTCGTAAGGTCACGCACTCGCGCGGCGGCGGCCACAAGTTCCTCTTCACACTCGCCGCCGAGAACTGTCTGCGCACCGAGCGAGCGCAGATAGCCGGCGTTCAGCGGCGCGTACAATCCGTAAAAGCACAAGTGAGCAGCTGGATTCAAGCGGCGTACTTGCGGCAGCACCTTGATTGCAAGCCGTGTGGCCGTGTGCATGGGCAGGTAAAACGCGATGAAGTCCGCCTGCGCCACTGCCTCTTCGCGCAGCGGCTCGCGCGAAAGGTCCAGACACGCCACCGTCATCCCTGCCCGCTCAAGCCACGCGGCCGGCGACGCCAGCCCAAACGGTTGGTGGCCCAGCTCGTAAGTAGAAATGAGAAGTACGTTCAAGCAAAATCCTTCAGCGGGATTATCTCGCTCGTTATCGCAACGCTCTTTCATGATAACAGACCCGATTCGCCGAACATTTGATTTCATCACTTGAGTCCGATGCCATATACTGTGACCTAGTCGCGCAGACTATCTATCGCGTTGCGATGCTTATGGACCAATATGCTCTTTAAGACCTTCAGCGCCGCCGTCTATGGCATTGACGCTTACCTGGTCGAGGTGGAAGTCGATGTCTCCTCTGGGCAACCGAGCTTCATGACCGTCGGACTGCCGGACGCCGCCGTGCGCGAGAGCCGCGAGCGCATCAAGTCCGCCATCAAGAACTGTGGCTTCGATTTCCCTTTCAACGTCATCACGGTGAACCTTGCCCCAGCCGACGTCAAAAAAGAAGGCTCGGGCTTTGATCTTGCTATCGCCCTCGGTATTCTCGGCGTTACGGGCGTATTGCTCAAAGCCGATCTAAAAGACTGCCTGTTTCTTGGAGAGCTTTCGCTTGATGGCGGCTTGCGGCCGATCAAAGGCGCGCTTTCCATCGCCGCCATGGCGCGCCAAAAAGGCATTCGCAAGATTGTGCTTCCGGCGGAAAATGCGCGCGAGGCAGCCGTGGTGCAGGATGCCACCGTCTACGGCCTCCATTCGCTCACCGAAACGCTCGATTTCATCAACGAGACGCGCGAGTTCACCCCTTCCCGCGTAAACGTAAGTGAGATGCTTGCCCAGGCGAGCCAGTATCCGGTGGATTTCCACGACGTAAAAGGTCAAATTACGGCGAAGCGGGCGATTGAAGTGGCGACCGCGGGCGGCCACAACATCCTGATGATTGGACCGCCCGGAGCAGGCAAGACGATGCTGGCCAAACGCATTCCCACGATTCTGCCGCCGCTCACGTTCGATGAAGCCATTCAGACTACCAAGATTCACAGCGTCGCCGGTGTGCTCGATCAAAGCGGCGGGCTGGTCGGCACGCGGCCGTTCCGGTCGCCTCATCACACCATTTCCGATGCCGGCTTGATTGGCGGCGGAGCGGTGCCGCGTCCGGGCGAGGTCAGCCTGGCGCACAACGGGCTTCTGTTTCTCGACGAGCTGCCGGAATTCCAGCGCAACGTGCTTGAGGTCCTGCGCCAGCCGCTCGAAGACGGAACCGTCACCATTTCGCGCGCTTCAATGTCGCTCACTTTTCCCGCGCGCTTCATGCTGGCTGCCGCAATGAATCCTTGTCCATGCGGCTTCTTCAACGATCCCTCGCGCGAGTGCGCCTGCACGCCCCCCATGATCCAGCGTTACGTTTCCAAGATTTCCGGGCCACTCCTCGACCGCATCGACATCCATATCGATATGCCCGCGGTGAAATACCGCGAGCTCCGCGATGACTCAGGCGGCGATAGCTCTGAAACCATTCGCAAGCGGGTTGGGGAGGCCCGCAAACGCCAGCTCGAACGTTATCAGGGCGAGAAAATTTACTCGAACGCGCAAATGAGCCCGCGCCAGATCCGGAAATATTGCGACATCCCGCCGGACTGCGAGCGCCTGCTTGAAACCGCCGTCAATCGCCTGGGCCTCAGCGCGCGCGCCCATGACCGCATCCTGAAAGTCGCCCGCACGCTCGCTGATCTTGATGGGGTTGCCTCTATTGGCAGCGCGCACATTTCCGAAGCTATTCAATACCGTTCGCTCGACCGCAATTATTGGGCATAGATAGCACGGCGGCGTTTATTGAGGTTTACGGGTTTTTGTTTACGGTCCGGCTATAAGTCGTGCCCTTTCGATTCTCCGAGCGCCTCATGAATCTTCCGGACCAAGCTGCGCATTAATCCATCTCGATGACATCTGCATTGCCCTCTTCCCGGCTCGCAAGCAAAAACCAGGCCGTCTACCGCTGGCTGGTAGCCATTGCCGTCATGGCCAGCGCGGTGATGGAACTGGTGGATACGTCGGCCGTCAACGTCAGCATCCCCTACATTGCGGGCAATCTTTCCGCCAGCATCGACGAAGCTACCTGGGTGCTCACGTCCTACCTGGTATCGAACGCTGTCGTGCTGCCGCTCACGGGCTGGCTGGCAAGCCGCTTCGGGCGCAAGCGGCTGCTGATGACCGCCGTCGCGGGCTTCACGATTGCCAGCATGTTGTGCGGCCTTGCGCCGTCGCTGCCCGTCCTGATTATTTGCCGCGTCCTTCAAGGAGCATTCGGAGGGACGCTTCAGCCCACCACGCGCGCGATTCTGCTCGAGACTTTTCCCCGCGAAGAACGCGGTAAAGCCATGGCGATGTGGGGCGTCGGCATCGTGGTAGCGCCGATTGTGGCGCCCGTGCTCGGCGGTTGGCTCACCACAGACTACTCCTGGCGCTGGGTTTTCTTCATCAATCTGCCGGTCAGCATTGCCGGGCTGATCCTGGTGCACCTCTACGTTTTCGATCCGCCGTATCTCCCACGTACCCGGAAGAGCATCGACTATTGGGGCCTAGGCATGTTGGTCACAGGCATTGCGTCGCTGCAGATTGTTCTCGACAAGGGCCAGGAATCGGATTGGTTCAGCTCGCGCTTCATACTCACCCTCGCCATCATCGCCGTGCTGGGCATTGCAGCTTTTGTAATCTGGGAGCTTGTCGCGCGCGACCCCATGGTCCACCTACACCTGCTCAAATACCGCACCTTCGCCACCGCGGTGGTGCTTTCGATTGTGCTGTTCTTCGTGCTTTACGGCAGCATCCTTCTGTTGCCCCTTTTCATGCAGGAAGTGCTCAATTTTCCGGCCATCACTGCCGGCGTGTGGAATTGTCCGCGCGGCATTGCCACCATGATTCTCATGCCCGTGGCGGGCTATCTCATCGGCCGCCGCTGGGACATGCGCGCATTGCTCTTTGGCGGCATTATAGTTTCAGCCATAGGCGTGCTTTGGTTTTCTTATCTCGACCTCAACACCGGCCCGTGGAATTTTCTTTGGCCTCAGGTTCTGATGGGAGCGGGGCTCAGCTTCGTCTTTGTCCCCTTCGCCACCATCACGGTAGACCCTATCCCGAACGAGGAAATGGGCTTCGCCACGAGCATCACTGGACTCACACGCAACTTGGGCGCCGGATTCGGCATTTCCATCGCGGCCACACTGCTTGAGCGCCGTGATCAAATCCATCAGGTCCGCCTAGTGGCGCATTTGAACCCTTCCAACCCCAAATTCACCAGCTTGCTTTCCGCCCTGCAAAACCATTTTCATCAGGAAGGAGCAAGCCTCTCGACCGCAAATCATCAGGCGATGGGCGCCCTTTACTTCATGGTCCAGCATCAGGCTTCGGTGCTGAGTTACCTCGACTCGTTCCGTATTCTCGCGTTCCTTTTCGTCATTGTCGCCCCGCTCGTGTGGATCATGCGCAAGCCACGCTTTAAGCGGCAAGCTGGAGCGTAGATATTCTTTAAGACGGGGACAAGAGTTAAGAAAAAGACGGCGAGCGCTGACGTTCGTGTCGGCGCTAAGCGGCGGCGGCGAAAAACGTCTCATTTATCCCATTTGTTTCAAAAATCTCAGAGTGGCGTGCTAGGCTAGATTTGTAACGCAGACCTCAACAATAGAGGCCCACGCTACCCGCTACAAGACGCTTCCCAGATTAGAAAATGGCCCGGCGGGAATGACAGAAACACGCACAAAAAATCGCGGAACGAACCCTAGGAGTCCTTTAGAATCAGCGTTTCTAATTTTCGGAGGCGGCTGTGCGGCTTGTAAACCGTCTCGTTCGTCTCAAAAATCTCGGTGCGGCGCTAGCCTTTTTGTAGCGCAGACCTCCGTATTTGAGGTCTGCGGGTTTTCTGCCATTCAAAGGCCGCAGACCGCAAAGGCGGCGGTCTGCGCTACAGAGGGTCCCAAAGATTAGAAAATGGCTAGAGGGAAGAGGCGAAACGCATAAAAAATCGCGGTATGATTATCTAGCTTGGTCCGGCGAATAAAAGGTGATATTCTGAGTGCTATGAAAACGCCCAATCATAAGAAAATAATGACCGTTCAGCAGTTCCGCGCCCGTTTTGGAGAAGAAGATCAGTGCGTGCGATATTTGACTCAGGCACGGTGGCCGCAAG
>DASZAA010000288.1:0-3171 GCA_035945615.1 Terriglobia bacterium | reverse complement strand
GGAAAGCCGCTGCCTGAGCAAGCCGAGAACCGAGGGCGCAAAAGCGGGCCGCGCCGCCGCGCCCACTTTGTAACAATTGACCGCCAAGGATTGCTTGCCGCAGAGCTCCGCCGCGAGACCCAGGAGCCATTGGGCGCGGTATGTGGTCTCGCCGCCGCTGCCAACGAAAGACGGGTCGGAGTACTCGACCGCTTGTTGCACGTGACGCCCGGCCTTGCGCAACTTTTCCTGAGCAATGCAGATCCACGCGGCCAAAAGAGAAAGCTCCGCATAGCGCGGATAAGTGTCCATCGCCAAATTCAGCAGATGATCCGCCTGATCGAGCTTGTTCTGACGGATTTGAAGCGCCACCAGGTTGCGCATCAAGAGCGCCCCGTATACGGGCGGAAGCACGCGGCTATCGCGCCACAGCTTTGACAGAGGCTCGATACCCCCCCCAAGCGCTTTCTGTTCGGCTAGTAGTCCGCAATATAAGCGCGCCCAAAGATCTTTTTTTTCTTCAAGCATTCCCAAAGCCAGGGGTGAGGGTGAGATTGCTCCCGCAATACGGACATCGTTCATCGTAATATCCGCCTCTTTTCCCTTGATCCAGACGCGCGGCTGAAGGCCAACCAGATCAATCTCGGCCAGGCACGGCAAATGGACCGGGAAAAACATCCGGCCGCTCGAACTCCGGACTTTCCCGCGCAGCACGGCGCTTGATCCCTCGATCAGTTGGTCGCCCGCCATCCAGAGAATAGCGGCATCCGAACCTGGGGGAACCGCGTCGCTCCGCAACACAGACACCTCACGGTTAAGAACGTTGTCTGACGCCACGCGGACGCTCGCAGGCATTTCTTCCTGTGACTCGGCGTCCGTCATCAGAGAAATGACGGGGCTTTGTTCGTAGGCCGTTTCAACCTGTAAGGGATCACCCTTGACCGCATACAAACCCATAGAATTGTTTTCTCCCGCCTCGGACAACTCAGTTAAGCAGCCGCTGGAATTCATTCACCCAGCGCGGGATCACCACGCTCCAGGCGTAATCACGCAGCAACTCCTGCCGTCCTCGAACCGCCTTTTGTTTTGCTTCCTCACGGCGCGAGCAAGCCTCCCGCATCAATTGGCGGAGATGCTCCTGCTCCGGCTCCGCCCATCGATGCCCCATGAACAATTCAAGGTCTACGTTCCCTGGGACGGAGGCGAGCTTGCTTTCGATCAGGTAGCTGTTCTGAGAGTTCAAAAAATCCGTCTGCCCACTCCAATTCGTCGCGATCACCGGCAGCTCGCACGCCAGCGCCTCGAGATAAGGCCGTCCGTAGCCCTCGCCGCGCGTGGGCAGCACAAAGCAGTCCGCCGCGGCGTAGAGGCGCGCCATTTCGTTCTGCGGAATAAATTGCTTAATCAGAACGATGGGGGGCGCTTTTTGCAAAGGAACCCCGACCTGCCGCTCAACGAAAAAATTGATTTCATCTTCGAGGTTACCTGCCGTATCGTTTGCTTGCGACACCTTGAGAACTAGAGCAACGTCGTCATCCGCTTTGAATTCGCTCACGTAGGCCAGAAGCAGCGCGTCATACCCTTTGCGCAACTGCCAGTCGAACACCGACAGAAAATTAAACCCGCGCTTCTGCGGAATGGAAAGAGGGACTGCCCCCGGATGGAAAACCTCAAGGTCAATGCCCGGAGGGACGAGCCGGAGCTTGCGCTCGTCCACGCCCGAGGCGGCAAACGTTTCCATATTAAACCGGCTTGGCAGCCAGACTTCATCCATCGCATTGCAACGCTCGCGGAAGCCGAGAGGGATGCGGTCGGTTTCAAACATCGTGCGCCCCACGCGGCAGAGACCCGACAAATCCAAGTCCCAACTACCAGCCGGCAACGACTGATAAATGACGCTTTTCGGCAAATCCACCAGTTGTCTTTGCAGCGACTTGAGCTTTTGACGGAACGGATCTGGAAGAAGTCTCTTCCCATCGAACAAATCTCCCACAGGCAGCAGTTGGACCGGAATTTGATGATCTGCCAGACCGAGGGCTTCCATCCAATTTTCCTCGCCGTATCCGGAGCCACCATAAATAAGTCCGCGAAAAAACACACCGGGTTGGGGTTGCGCATGAGGCAAATCGCGCGGCGCGGGGTTAGCAGCCCCCTGCGAGGCCGCTATTTCCGTTTGACTTATTTGGCCCATTTGGTTTTGTTGGCGAGCGTGACGCGCTTGGCCCGTTTCACCGCTCGAATTACCGCTCTGTTTCGATCTGATTTCGGGCCTTGATGCTTGCATCTTCTGTGCGCCGTGCTGTATTTCCGCCGAGCCACGACGCGCTACGATGCAGGCCACCGCTTTGGCGCCGTGGGTCAGTGAATCCATCTTTTCAGCCTCTGGCCAATCGGCAGGGAACCATGCCATACCGCTCTGGAACCAGTAATCTTCCGTTTCGATTTCAAATCCGCATCGGGCGAGCCAATCAAGAAGGGCGTCGTGATCATAGACCCGATAGGCGTGGGCTTTGCCTCGTATGCCGAAGGGAACGGTCAGAAGCAGCTTTTTTTCCGGTTTAAGCACGCGATGAATCTCTTCAAGAGCGTGGATGTCGCCTCCGCTGTCGTAGTCAACATTGCCATAGGCGGCGAGACCAATGTGTTCGAGCGTAGAAAGCGCAATCACAACGTCGAAGGATTTGTTTTCAAAGGGCGTCAAGCGAATATCCGCACGGAGGTGGTTTACGCCGGGAAACCGGGCCCGGACTTCACGGATGTCGAGCGCCCAAGTCTCAAAGCCCAGAGAGGAAAGCTCGAAAGACATCTGGCTCTCGCGGCTGCCTACATCGAGCACCCTGCCCTGAAATGGATAGGGAAGATGGCGGTGGACAAACGGCACCTCGACAATACGCTCATTGCACAATGCCAGGACCGGGCGGCCATCCTTGATCGAATAAAGATACGGAAGGTTTAAATCGATCACCCCCGCCGTATTTAAAAACGGCGACGGCGGCTGAGGCGCTGCGAAGTTCCGCGCCTGAGAAGAAGCCTGCCCTGCAAGCGCGGGCCTCCCGGCGGACCCTGCGACCGGCATAGATGGAGCGCCGGATTCAATGGCGCTCAGGCGCTTCGCAAGGCCGGCAATCGCCTGCGATTGGAGGTTAATTACGCTTGCCATCTGAGTGATCGGGTCCGTTTGCGCTGGCTGAA
>DASZAA010000287.1:0-17624 GCA_035945615.1 Terriglobia bacterium | reverse complement strand
GGGTGTTCGAATCACCCCGGGCGTACCACCTAACTTCTTTGGTTTCAATATCCCTTCTCCTCTCGTAACCGTCCCAAAGGCCGTTTCTGTACCAAAACTGTACCAAAACGGCTCAATTTGGCCTCGCTGTACCAAAACTCCTTTCATGTTCGTTGGTTCGACGATCCAGCCTGTCGAGTGCTTCTCTCATCATGTTTAGCTTCGCCTGACTGTAACGCTTAAACACCTCGGCATCACCTTGCCGGAGCATCAGTGTGACGAAGTGATCGGCTACTCCCCCCGCACTGAGCCTTGTGGCGAACGTATGACGTAGCTCGTACAGAGAGAAGTGTGGAACCTTGGAGCGACGCAACGCCGTGCTCCATGCTTTCTTGACGCTGCATAGGTAGGGTTTGCTGCCGCGCTCAGTAAGACGCGGAAACAAGTACTCACTGCCGGGAGTCTGGTCCATTTGTTCTTTGAAAGCAGTGTACGCAGGCTCCGTCATGGGCATGTCCCCTATTCCGTTGTCGGTTTTCGAATCCGAAATATGGACAAGGCGGTTTTCTAGATCAACCTTCGACTTGAGCATGGGTAGTAGTTCCCGGTACGGCCGGAGCCCCATCTCCACCATGATCACGACAATGTGTTTCAGGTAGCTGGGTGCAACGAACCCGATAAGCTCTTGCTCGCTGAAGATCATGTAATGAGGTTTGCGCGTGGAGTTCTTCACTGAAACCGGAAACTCCACGATGCTGCAGGGATCGCTTTCAAGTTTCTTCTGTCGGATGGCAACGTTTAGGACGCGCCTTAAGACTCGGAACTCCTGATGAACTGCAGCGGGCTTCACCCTCCCTCGCCGGATTAGCAAGCAAGGCAACGAAATTCTGCGCTGGCTGCTGGTGGAAGCCTGCCAGAGCGCCGCCCAGTTTGATGCTGAACTGCGGTGTCAATATCTTCGTTTGAAGTTTCGGCGCGGGGCGAACGTGGCCAAGGTAGCCATCGCCCGTCATCTGGCGGTGTGCCTGTATTGGGCACTGCGCCAGATGAAGAACGCTCCGCCGCCGGTTCGCACGCCAGGTAGGCCGGCGCGGACCGTGGTGGACGCAAGTCCATCGATTTTGTGATTGGGCGCTTGGCCTCCCTGCCCGTGGCGGGGAGATTGAAGAACGAATCACGGTTGGGTGAAAACCTCACCGGATCGAGGGCTGGTGGAATCGGTCTGCCGCAAGATTCAACGAGGCGAGCCTTGGTCGGGATCAACTCAAGGAATCCTTCTGTTGAAGATTACATATTATAGTGACGACCTTCGCTGTAGCGGCGCTCTCTGAGCGCCGGAATTCCGGCGGCCAGAGGCCGCCGCTACAATAATCGGCGTCACTATAATATGTAATCCTCAGTAAGGACGAAGCTTCGCTTCGTCCCCGCTCAATTATGGGTGTGCCGCGCGCGGCACGCAGGCACGGATGTGTCCGCAAAAACAACTTGGCAACGCCGACGCCGTTATAGACGAACGTACCTTCGCCTGGTTCGGCAATTTCCGCCGGCTGGTCGTGCGCTACGAGCGCTCGCTGACGATTTATGAGGGGTTCTTTTATATCGCCTGCTTCATGATCGTCTTACGGAAGGTTTTGAAATAGCTTCTAGGCTCTCGGGTTGGTGCCCATGATGTCAGTCCCGTTTTGATAACTCGTCCTAATTGCTTAACCTGGTATTACTAATGGATTAGAACGGAATAGTGCCGCCTAATTTGCGAATCCAGGCTCACGCTGTCCCGAAAAACACGACCTTAGCGCCAGGCTTTTCAAAGTTGAAGTCGAGCCTTGCGCGGCCGTCGAGATCGATATGGACATCGGCCCCTTCAGCACTCGTATGCTTTGCCGCCACCCTTCGAGTGGTCACGTGGGAGTACTCACCCTTTGCCGTTGCGAAAATCACTACGGCGCCACGGCCGGATTTCGTGGAAATCTTCTCGTGGACTTCAGGGCTTCCGCTCACGTGTCCAACAACCACAGGATCACTTGAGGTGATGTCATCGCGAACCTGTTTGTACGCTGCCAAGATTTGCGCGATGAATTCCACGCCCGCGCCGGAGACTTTCAGCAGATTACCCCAGATTCCGTTCTGGCCAAGAATAAGGGAGGCGACATTAACTTCCTGCGAGGCGATGGGATCATCGGGAAAGTAGTGGGTAAGGAAGAGAATCGACGGGATCCATTTATCGTACGTGAGCGGCGTGCGGCAAATCCAAGTTCGGGCCGGCCCCTTGTAGAAGAAGATGTTCCAGTTTTGGTGCGCTGCATCAAAGGGTATATCGTAGTCGAAATAGTATGGACCGTTGTTGATGAGGAAAAACTTGCCGGCGGCTAGAAACGCCAAGCCTACAGCGCGGCCGGCCTCCGTGATGTCAAAGTCCACAATTGCTTCCGAGCAAGCCGCAGCAACCTTATTGGCAACTCGTGCCATCTGCTGGACTAGTTGAAAGGCGTAAGAATCCGCGCGCTCCTGTTCGTTGTTGCTTTCACCTCCGTGCCAGTGGTGCGGAGAGTCACAGCCGTATTGACCGATGGCGTCCCACTTGAAATACGTGACGCCAACTTCCTGGTGGAGCCGAATCAGTTGTTCCGCGAAGGCATCCGTGTAGCGGCTGACAAAGCACATGGGGTAGCTCTCTTCCGTCTCCCAGACAGGATGCGGCTTCCCTTCCTTCCCTTTCCAGGACATGACGCAATCACGGTGGGTGTTCAAAACCTTGCTCGATGCGGCTGCTGACGTGGGCCCGAACCACAAGCCGAGCTTCATCCCATTGCTTTCGAGTCTCGACTTCACTTTGTGCAAACCATCGGGAAAGCGCTTAAGGCTCACAGGCCAATCGCCCGTCTTCTCATACCAGCCTGTGTCGAGGACGAAGACGTCGATTCCCATGCGATGCGCCACGTCAATTTCCCGCAGAATCTGGTCTTCCTTAATGGAATCGAGATAATCCTTGCCGTCAAGCCACTTGTCCCGCTCCTGGGAATTCCAGGTGTTGTAGAAGATGTAGGGTTTGCGCGTGCTCAGGTTCTCCGTCATATACTTGAGCATGAACTCTCGATAGGCGGAGGCCAACTGATCCGCGCCGCCCTCCACCGCCCCGGTTTGGAGCCAGACCGTCTGATAAGGATGATCCGGATCGACAACCTGTCCCGAAAGATAGTTGCCTTTCACCGCCCGCAATGCAAAGCCGCGGCCCCGTTTGAGCCGGAACTCGAGGAACGCATCAGGGACCTGCGACCCGTGCTCGTATCCAACCAGCATACTGTGGCGGCCGTCCGACCCCACCAGCAGCGGGCCCATAACGCTCAGTTCATCCTGAAAAGAACGGGCGCTGGTGAGAACCTCTTCCATCGAATAGCTATGAGTCAACTCCAGGAAATTGGAAAACCGCACCTCCTTCGCTATCGGAAGCGTTCGAAACGACGCCGCAAGATAAACGAGATTGTCGTGTTCCGAAGATTTGGTCATCTTGTGAAGCGTGCCGCTTTTCAGAACATAGCTGAACCGGATGATCGGATTATCCTCCGCGACCCTGAACAGCAACTCCAACGAAACATCGGGCAAGTCAGCAAAATTCCCCTCGTAGTGGTACTCCGTAGTTCCGTTCTTCAGATGCAAAGGTTGTTTGCTCACTGCCAGATTTTCAAGTCGCGCCACGTATCGCTTCCCACCAAGCGTAAACTCCGGCGGCGCCAGGAGGTGCTCTCTTCCCGAGGATGTCAGGCGGTAACTCCACAAGCAGTCGTTACTGCCCACGAGGGAAGTCTGGAGTAGCGAGTTGTGAAATCCGAGACCGGATTTCAAGGCCGGCCGGCCAAGGAACGCCCTCGTATCGCCTATCGCAGCAAGAAGCAATATGAAATTCCTGCGGGGAACCGTGAAGCGGAAGCCATCCATTTACATTTCTCCGTGTGATTCTGGTGGTTTTGATCCATACATTTAGGTTATATCTACGCGCCAGGACTTATTCGACGGTTGAGGATGTGGCCCGGTCAGATCGTCATCCTCGGCGGTGCTTGCGATGATGGCGAGGGCGCGGCCGCGGATTTTGAACCGGCGTGGATAGCGGTCCGTCCAGTTGAAGGCGATCTGGATGGCTCGGCGGAGATCCACGATCGTGCTATCACTACCAATGAGAATGCGCCGCCAGATATGCGAACTCAGTTCGCGCAGAAAAACGCGGAATTGATAGACTGTGGGGGAGTTGTTGGCTTGGGTCATAGCACGGCAAGGTTATCATATTTTCGCCAAACCATAACGGTCCCCAAGGCCAGCACTCATTCTGAAACGCTCTCCTAAATAAGGTTTTCAGACGGTCAAGGACCTACCGCTACTCCGACTCGCAAGGAAAGCCGACCGTCCTAAAGGTTGCGGCCTTTCTGTATTTGGCGGGTGGCTCTCCGAAGGCGTCCCCAAACAGGGTTGTCAGGTGCTGTACAGACTTAAATCCAGTTTTGCTTGCAACCTGCTTCAGGGGCATATCTGTGTACAAGACGAGCAGTTTGGCTCGCTCTAGCTGAGCGCGACGAATCGCCGTATGAACTGAATAGCCCAAAGCTCTTATGAAGCGGGTTTCGAGGCTGGAGCGTGAAATTGCAGCAGCATCCACAACATCGCGGACTTTGATGCTGGTACCCGCGCGGTCCTGGATGAAAGCCATCGCATTTGCAACTTTGGAGTCTTCAATTGCTAGAACCTCGGTGGATTGCCGCGTCACGACTCGCACAGGATCGACCACAAAACACGGCCGACTGGGTTTCTCGCCTTGCATAATCTTATCGAGTAAGGCCGCTGCCTCATACCCAATCCGCTTGGCGGCTTGCTCGACGCTCGTCAGCAGGGGGCTGCTGAGCCGACAAAGCAATTCATCGTTGTCGACGCCAATCACAGCCACTTCCTCCGGGACTCGTAGATTACGGGCACGACATGCCTCCAGCACTTGCCGCGCCCGGTTATCATTGGCGGCCATGAGCCCCAGCGGCTTCGGAAGCGACATCAGCCATGTACCCAACGACAGCTGATCCGAGTTCCACTGGCGATGGGTTTTGTAACGGGCGTGATAGACTTCACACCCAAACCCGCACTCGCCGACTCGTTCGGAGAACGCTCGCTCGCGCTCCTGCGACCAGCCGTTGATCGAAGTTTGTGGATAACCACAATATGCAAAACGGCGGAAGCCGCGTTCGAGCAAGTGATCAGCGGCCAGGCGCGAAATCGCTCGATTGTTAGTAAAGAAGTACGGAATCCGTGATTCGGGCCGGTACCAGCCATAGCCACTGCCAAAGCCCACCGCGGGAAGCTTCGACTGCATCACGGCCGTGGCAACTCCCGGATCGTCGAAGTCCGCAATAATGCCGTTTCCATCCCACGCCTGAAGATCAGGAAGTCGCTGGTCTTTGAGCGCATTCTCCTCAATATAAATGCTAAAGTTGGCGCCCTCACGCAAATACGTGGCTACGCCGGCCATTATCTTAAGGTCGTAAGCCAACCTCGCATCATAGATCAGCGCGACCCGGAATCGTTTTTGCAGCATAACTCTGCACCCTTGGCAAGAAGCCTTCGCAAAATCTGTAAGAAACTACGCTGGCCTCAGAAAGCCAGGGTCAGCCTCTTGCGCACCAACTGCTAGCCCAAATCGAGACCACTAAGTTTCATCACCGGCCGCGGTCCAGCGAACACGCACCAATGCGCCTACCCACGATTGTCACCGGAAGCTGATAGCGCCATTGCCTCCCGGATTTTCCGAGATAATGTTCTACTTATTAAAACGAGTTTACTAAGCTGCAATATACTATAAAAGAATTATAGATCCATGTAAATCAACCTCATTGACCGGCATAGAGGATCCAGCGTACATAAGATATGCCATGGTCAAAGAGTTTAAAATTTTCGACCCATCGGTCACTCATCCGGCGGCCTTGTTTAAGGCAAAATCAACCCAAGAGATAATCGATTGAGCTCTTTGCGCGCGCGAAAAGCCTATACGTTAGGCCGCACTATGACGAAGCCCCATATAGCAAGGAATGCGATTTGAGAGTAAACGTAAAGCTGGGAATTTTGTGCGTGCTTGGAGTCGTATGGAGGGCGCCGTCAGCTATCCCACAGGCTGTTCCAGACGGCATTAAACCGATTTTGAGCCATCAGCTTCAGCCGCCGCCCAGACAATGGTCTCAGTATCGCGGTTGTGACTCTCGTCGAATAATGGTGGATCGCTTGCTCTAACTCGCGCACATGATTGAAGGTGTTGCGAGCGGGATGGTCAGCAAAAGTAAAAAGCCTGCTGATTGCTCCAGGAGGGGATTCTCAGTAGGGCGCTGGAACCGAGAGTGAAGCGGTCGTCTCGCAGCAACGGTACTTCTCTCCGAGCCTTCACCAGCATGCTTCAGCGGGTTCGGAGACGAAGGTTCTGCAGGTGTTCACCAGTACAGCCTTCACGGCCGTAGCACGAACGGTAAAGGGGTGTGGCTTGGGGGGATTGGCTTGCGGCTCGGCAAGAGAGCAGAGGATGAGGAGATGATAGGAACAAAGTCTGAACTAGTCTCCGCGGCTCGAGCGGCAGTTCTTATGATGATGGCACTACTTGTAGCGCCCCAATTTGCCCGCGCGAAAGCGCCTCCACAGCCTTCTACCCCGTTGCAGCCTTTCGCAGACCAAGTGCGCGAGTTGGAGAGAGATCTTGATTTTTACGGCCAGCCGCTTCCTGCCCAGGATCAGGCGGGCATCAACGCCGCGTTTGCAGATTCCGACCCGCGCGCTGCCGTGTCTCAAGCAGAAAGGATTTTGGATCAATACGCTTTGGTGGAAGTAAATATCAGTCCGGAAAGCCGGGTCGATGTGAAGCGTGGTCCCGCCCCGGCAGACTTGGTCCAACATGGAACGCGTCTGTTTCTGGTGAAAGTTCTGAACCAGGCCGGGGTTACCGCTTCATTGAACGTGCAGAGTCCAAACAGCGGGCCAGTCTATATAACATCCAGCGGAAGTTCGTCTCCCGTCGAAAGACTTACGCCTGGTGACGTTCGGGAGCGATGGGCGGAGATTTCGCTTTTGTCGAGGACGATCGAGCCTCCCGGAGCTTGGATGGCTCCGAGCGTTCAACGGCTTTCGGGCTTTCCGCTTGAATACCGCGTCCTTCTGATTTACAGCCGGGACGCCGGCGAACGTTCCGCGACGCTGGCATTCGATGTGGGCCAGGGGACGCAAGACGTAGGTTTTCTGAATGAGACCAGAATCCTTTTCAAGATCGCTCAGGCCCGGACGATCACTCTCCATGTGTTTGACAACAACGACCACCCAACTGTGGCATCTTTTATCTTTCGCGACTCGTTTGGACGAATTTATCCGAATCCTACCAAACGTCTTGCTCCCGATTTCTACTTTCAGCCGCAGATTTACCGCGCCCATGGGGAACAAATTTCGCTTCCTCCTGGCGCCTACACTGCGACTTACACGGGCGGGCCGGAGTACATCACCGGAACAAAGCGCTTCATCGTGGACGCCGGAGGGCCAGACGTGCTGACGTTCCATCTCAAGCGATGGATTGATCCGGCTAAATACGGATGGTATTCGGGTGACGACCACATCCATCCCGCTGGCTGTGCGCATTACGAGAATCCGACCGAAGGCGTGTTGCCAGCGGACATGGATCGTCAGGTGCGTGGCGAGCACCTGAACGTAGGCTCCACCCTCATTTGGGCACCGTGTTTCTATTACCAAAGTCAATTTTTCAGAGGCCGGCAAGATAACCCTGCTTCGAAGCCCTATTGCCTGTTGCATTATGACCTTGAGGTCTCTGGCTTTCCGTCCAGTCATTGCGGCCATCTCGTGCTGCTTAACCTCAAGAATTTGATGTATCCCGATACAAAGCGCATCGAAGACTGGCCCAGTTGGGACTTGCCTGTCCTCCGCTGGGCTAAATCGCAGGGCGCTATAGCAGGGTTCGCGCACTCGGGATGGGGCTTACAAGAGAAGGGCACGAAGTTGCCCAACTACGACGTGCCTGCTTTTGACGGAATCGGAGCTAATGAATACATCGTCGACGTGACCTATCCCGGAACGGTAGATTTCATCTCTGCAGGAGACACGCCTTACGCCTGGGAGTTGAATATCTGGTATCAAACCCTAAATGTGGGCTTTCGCACACGGCTTTCCGGGGAGACAGACTTCCCCTGCATTTACGATAGCAGGGTCGGGGAGGGACGCACTTACGCCAAGATTAACGGCCCTTTAACGTACGGCAAATATGTGCAGGCGATCCAAGATGGAGCGGTTTATGTTTCGGATGGCCGGAGCGACCTGATGGACTTTACAGTGAATGGAACCGAGATGGGAACCCGCCGCAGCGAGGTGGATCTGGCCGATCCAGGCACTATCCACGTCAGCGTCGAGGTGGCAGCCTATCTCGATTCCATCCCTCGGCTTTCACCCTCTGTGCCGCATTATAGCTTCTTACCCTCTTCGTCTTTCGGCCAGTCAATTCGCAGTCTACCCTATGACGAGAAGCCCTATTGGGACCTCGAGCGAGCACGCATTGGCGCCACGCGGAAAGTGCCAATTGAAATTGTTGTTAATGGAGAACCCATGGCTAGGCGAGAAATCGTCGCAGACGGAACAGTGCGGAAAGTCAATTTCGATGTGGTGATTAAAAGGAGTAGTTGGATAGCTGTACGGATCTTACCCTCGTCGCATACGGACCCGATCTTTGTGATTGTCGGCGGTCGGCCTATCCGCGCCTCACGCCGCAGCGCCGAATGGTGCCTAGCGGGAGTCAACCAGTGCTGGACGCAGAAATCACCCTTAATCCGGAGTAATGAATTGCCGGCTGCAAGGCAGGCCTACGAGCATGCGCGAGAAGTCTATGAGAGGCTGATTTCTGAATGTGCCAGATAAGACGGGCGCCAGGGAACGCCTCTCTGTAAATGCCCTCTTGGCTGTCGCGTCCACGCGACAGCCGTTGAAATCGGTGCGGCCGAGGTAATGGCGGTTAGGGCATAGACCTCGGATTTAAACTTCAACGTATTGCGAACAAACACAGCATGGTCTTTGCATTCCAACTCGAGTGGGGTGGATCCTGATCAAACCCTGACATCGATATCATTCTCTGGGAACGATTCTCATCAAGCTGCCTAAGGCGGATGTCATGGCGGAACGGTCAAACCAGCGGCTTACTCATGATCAGTCAGGTTTAGAGCGTGGGTTTATAAATCTTTGATCTATCGGAGGAAGAAGGTATGAGACTCAATCAATTCTATTTCAGTGAAACATCGGAAATTAGAATCGGAGCACGCTCGGTTATATTTCTCGTTGGGTTTTGCTTGGTTCTAATGCTTGGGCTGAGCACGGCCACCGCCCAAATGACTACGGGTACCATCTTGGGAACTGCCACAGATGCATCTGGAGCGGCCATCCCCGAAGCGACGATTACGGTTGAAAATATTGGGACGGGAATTTCCACGACGGTCCGCGCCGACAACCGGGGGGCCTATGTTGTGCCGTACCTTATTCCGGGGACTTACTCGGTGACAGCCGGAAAACAGGGTTTTCAGACCATTATCAAGACCGGAATTGTGCTCGCGGTGGACGAAAAGGCACAGGTTGATATAACGCTGCCGGTAGGCGCAGTAACGGAGCGAGTGACGGTGAAAACGTTAGCGCCTCTTCTTAAGACACAAAGCTCAGAGGGGGGACAGATTATCAATGCGCACACGATTGTTAGCATGCCACTCAACTTGCGTCAGTTTGCACAACTTGTGAATCTTACTACAGGAACAACGCCGGACGGCGGACAAGGCGGGAGCTTCAGTCCTGACAATCCACAGGCCATTAACAGTTCTAGCGTCAACGGCATCCAAGTAGACGCCAACAATTGGACAGTTGATGGTATTTCGGACAACGAGGCGTTCTTCAGCATCTTGACCGTGAGCCCCTCGATTGATGCCATTCAGGAATTTAAAGTGGCCAACAACAACTATGCTGCGGAGTTCGGGCGCGCGGGCGGGGCCAATGTCCAGATTGCCATCAAGTCCGGTACGAACCAAATTCATGGGGATGCTTTCGAATTTTTCAGGAGCTCAGGCCTTGAGGCTAACGACTTTTTCAGCAACCAGAGCGCCCTCCCCATCGCCCCTTACCACCAAAACCAGTTTGGAGCCAACATTGGGGGCCCCATTATAAAGGATCGGACCTTTTTCTTTGTGGACTACGACGGCTTGCGCACCAGCCAGGGACAAACGGGGCTCGAGACTATCCCAACTATGGCCGAGCGAGGAGGGGATTTTTCCGCTCCAGGCGAGCCGGTTATCTACAACCCGTTCGATGTAAATCCCGCCACAGGTCAGCCTGAGGCCTTCTCTAGCAATGTAATCCCGCAGACGATGATCAATCCGGCGGCTGCAAAGATCATGGCGCTCTTCCCAACTCCCAATGTGACAGCGCCTGTGGGCCAGCCCAACTATATCGCAAGAAGCACACTCACGCATGACATCGATGAGGGCGATATCCGTATTGATCACCGGTTGTCGGACAAGGACCAGATTATGGGGCGGTACAGCATGTTGCGTACCACTTACCTAAACCCGCCGTTTCTGGGAGCGGAGGTCGGAGGGGGACCGGGTCTTAGCGCCACGGCGTATACACGGAATCAAAACGCCGTCATCAGTGAGACGCATGCGTTCAACCCTACGACATTGAATGAGCTTCGCATCGGGGTCAATCGCGTGAACACGAATTGGTATGGGCTGGATACTGACTCCCAGACCTCCAACCAAGTGGGCATTCCGGGAATCAATAACTTTTGCGGTATTTGCGGTGGTCTTCCGTCAATCAATATCTCCGGTTACAGCAGTTTCGGGCATACACCGTTTGCTCCGACGCTGCGTCACGACACCACCTTCGAGTACGTCGATAATGTGACCTTTATCCGTGGGAAACACACCATCAAAGTTGGCGCGGATATTCAGCGGATTCAGGCAAACTTGTATCAAACCGCAAATTCGGTGGGCGAGTTCGATTTCAATCAACAGAATACGAGCTTGGCCGGAGCAAGCGGCACGGGTTCAGGATTGGCTGGATTTCTGTTGGGTTACGCGGACTTTACGGGCCGGGCCGGGTTGAATGACTTTCCCTCCAACCGTGCCACACAAGCCTTCTTCTTCGGCCAGGACGACTTTCGAGCGACACGCGATCTTACACTTAACTTGGGGTTGCGATGGGAGTACTATGGCCCGGTCACGGATTCTTGGGGGAACCTGTCTAACTTTAATCTTACGACGGGGAACATCCAGGTGGCTTGCGTTGCAATCAGTTGCTCCGGCGGCGTCCAGCCGGATTACCGTACTTGGGCTCCCCGTGTGGGATTCGCGTACTCCATGGGGCATAGTGGCAAAACGGTATTAAGAGGAGGCTTCGGGATATCGTACTTTTATCCCGGCTCTGGCGGCGCTGACTTCGGCACCCTGAATGACAACTTCCCTTATGTCCAAGGACAGGGATTTGCACCAGCCAACTTCTTTACGATTGCTCCCGGCGACCCGTCTTTGAGCACAGGGCTTCCAGTGTTGCCTCCTCTTCAGCAACGGCCAGGGGCGCCGCCAGGGAACCTGATCCCAACCGGCGGCGCCACGGCGGGCGCGTTCAGTTCTGTGTTTTATATGCCTTCGAACCTTGGCATGTCTGATGTATATCAGTGGTCTTTGGATCTTCAGCGCCAGATGAGCCCCAACTTGATGCTTAGCGTGGCCTACGTTGGGGACCGTGCGAATTATCTTTACCTGAGCCTTCCTGGTAACTATCCGGAGCCAGGCGTCGTGACATCCACAGGTCTCTCGTTGCAACAAGCCCGTCCATATTATTCACTTGATCCGGGCTTAGTCGGCTTTACTAAAAGGATTCTCGGAGGTAACTCTATTTACAATTCCCTCCAAGTCAAGCTGGAAAAGCGAACTTCTTACGGACTCTCTTTCCTTGCGTCATATACGTGGGAGCACGACTTAGGCCGAGGCGAGAACTATGTTAATCCGGATATGTACATGGCTCAGGAATCGAACATCGGGGGTGAGCCGCCGCAACGTCTTGTCTTGAGCTATACCTACGACTTGCCCTTCGGACAAGGGCGGCACTTTGGGGGAAATTGGAGCCGGGGGATCAACGCGGCCGTGGGCGGATGGGAGCTGAGCGGAATTGCAACATACATGAGCGGTTTGCCATTCAGCCCCAGCGTCACCAGCACCTTGGATAATGGGAACAGCGATATGCCCAACCGCGTGTGCAACGGAGCACTTTCGAACCCCACTATCCAGGCTTGGTTCAACACCTCTTGCTTCACTACTCCGGGCATCAACCAATTTGGCAACAGCGGCTTTAACATCCTCTACGGCCCTGGCTTTGCAGACTGGGACATGGCTCTGATGAAGAATTTCCACATTTCCGAATCTAAGTACTTCCAATTCAGAGCAGAGTTCTATAACGCTTTTAACGAAGTCGATTTTGGCCAGCCAAGCGCCTCGGTATGTACTGCGTGTGGGGAAGGAACCATTACGGGCTTGGCTTCGGGTTACAATCCACGCTTAGTCCAATTCGGTCTGAAGTTATACTACTGATCCCGGAATTCGATGCGAACTGTCTGGCCCCGCGAGGCGCCATGCCTTGCGGGGCTGTTTTGTCTGACTACCAGAGATGGCGTCACGCGATTTCGTTTTTCAACATTTTTCCTCTGACGCTATGGGAGGGTCACTTTGCGGCACACCCCCTCGAAAATTTTGTTTCCTTTTTCACAAATCGAATCGTCTTACAGCCGGGCCCGCTCTTGCTCGCAGCGAGTCCGGAGAGTGCTGTTTACTCGTCAGATTGGATACACGCAGACTCTGAAAGACGGAGAGGAGAATCCCTTGGCATCACGTAGATTGCATCTTGGTTGGAGAGCCCGCACCTATTCTCTTACGCTTGCAGCTCTGATCGCTTTGCTCTTGACCGGAAGACCGTTGGCCTTTGCCCAATCAACTCCTACCTTTGACAGTGTGAACATCGGATCATTTGATCCTGACGCCTGGAACGGCGTCGTTTTTCTGACCCAAGCGTTTCATCAACCCGCAAACTTTGCTCTGCGGGTAGGATCGGAATCCGGCGGCGGATTTCTAGATGGGACTGATATTTTTGACGCGGTGGGTGAGGTGGGTCCCCACGCTCCCGATGGTTCGTATTGCCGCATAGGGTGGCGGAATCTGCCGCGCGAAGCCCTCATTACCCTGGAATGGTCACGCTTGAATCAGACGACCGTGGTGGGGCGATTGAGCGCCGGGCCTCGATTCCGGCTGGTCCTCGAAACCTATTTTCCAGCTGCCGCCCGGTGGGGATCGCAAGGGTTCTATAGCATCGATAGAGCCGATAACGCCATTCTTGGCGAAAGATTTTTCAATCGAATTTTTGGCCAGGCGGCCCGCTTTCTGATCATGTCCGATCGTCCGCTCCTTGGCAGTGGTAGTTATGCATCACTTGCACAGCTTGACGAAAACATGCGCGGATCAGGAAGACTGAATTCTTCACCGGCTGATGATGCCGCAATGGGAGCGGCTGGAATTGAATTTGTTACAGGTGATAGCGGAACCGCTCATTTTGTCGCTGAAGTAGGATGGGATCGTAAAGCTCTTATCAATCAGGGCCGGAGCTTGCTTCAGCCCGGCAAAATTGATTCCATCCTTCAGGAGAAATCCCAGGTCTATGCCCGTGGTCGGCCCAAGGTGACGGGGCTTTTTGAAGGAGCAGCCGAAGCCATCGGAAATTCGATGTTCTGGAATACATTGTATGCACCTTCGAACGGGCTTATCTTTCCGAGCATCAGTCGCCACTGGGCCCAAGGTTGGGGCGGCTGGGTCGTGGGTGAATGGGACTGCTTTTTCGGATCGTTGCTTACCAGCTTGGAAAGCAAGCCTCAGACGGATGCTGGTGTAAAAGCGATTCTTTTGGCCCAAACGTCCACGGGTCTGGTGCCCAACATGGCGTCCGGCTCGGGCACAACTCCGGATCGCTCGCAGCCCCCAGTAGGGTCCTACTGCGTATGGAAGGAATACCAACGCTTTCACGACCTCCAGATGCTTAAGTGGGCTTATCCCCGGCTCAAGAAGTGGCACGAATGGTGGTCTCACAACCGCGGTGATGGCCAGCCGTGGCGTGATGGCAATCGCGATGGATTGCTCGAGTGGGGCAGTGACCGTGGGTCGAGCTACGCCGTGGGCGGCAGGGGTTTTCTTCAGGCTGCCAAGTGGGAAAGCGGGATGGATGACAGCCCGATGTGGGACCACGCGAGCTATGACCCTCGCACGTACACCATGAACCTGGACGACGTCGGGCTGAACTCGCTTTATGCGCTGGACGCCGAGTGCCTGTCAAAGATCGCAACAATTCTGGGTCAGAACTCGGACGCACACCAGTTTGCCGCTGAATATGCGCGGACAAAGCAGCTGATGCAAGCGAAGCTTTGGAATGACCGGGACGGAATCTACGAAAACCGTTATTGGGATGGCCACTTTTCCAGACGTCTTTCACCTACTAATTTCTATCCGCTCTTTGCTGGCATTGCCACGCTGGAGCAGGCCCAGCGGATGATAGAAGAACATCTCCTGAATCCCAAGGAGTTCTGGGGAAAGTATGTGATTCCAACCATTGCACGTAATGATCCCGCGTTTGCCGACCAGTTCTATTGGCGAGGCGACATCTGGGGCCCTACGAACTATATGGTCTATGAAGGCCTAAACCGCTATCATTTTGACAAAGTTGCGCTCGAGTATGCAGAAAAAAATTACGACCTGTTTATGGACGACTGGAAACAAAATCAACATGATGACGAGCAATACCACGCTTGGGGCGGCAATGGCGGAGGGGACACGCACTATACATGGGGCGCGTTGCTCTGTCTGGTGGGTCTCGATCAATATATCGACGAAAATCCGTGGGCAGGATTGCGATTCGGAGCCCTTGATCCTCCTTCGGCCGGAGAATTTAAGGGCGTGCAATGGGAGGGCCACACCTATGACGTTAGCGTGGGGCCGGACCGAACCTTGCTTGACCGGGACGGCAAATCTGTATTTGAAGCCGACGCCGGCGTGGTGGCCCGAGAATATCAGGTTGAGCCTTCAGGTCTGTCCTTTGATCTGCACAGCTCAAGAGCTGTGCGGGTTACGACGATGGAGATCCATGCTGGGGTTTCAACCCTGGAAATCGATGGCAAGAACGCTAGGAGCTTAGCCGTTCGCGGGGGGCAGGTCAGCTTCGATGTTCCAGCGGGCGAACATCTTGTCGTGTTGAAGACCAATCCGTAAGGTCGTACTCATGAGACAGCGCGCCCAACGATCAGAGCTAACGTGCGCCGATCTGTACGATCAAGCGGTGAAGAATTAAATCCTTGGAATTTTTCTTCTCGCTGGCTGTGGCAAACAGGTGAAATTCCTCCTGGGCGCGAGCTTTGTTTCCGAGCTTCTCGTAGACTCTGCCTAGCTGATAGTGAGATCGTGAAAGACTTGGCTCCAGTCTGAGGCTCTTGTTTAGCTCCACGATCGCTTCCGGGAACCGACCTTCCTCCGCCAGGGATTTTCCTAGTTCGTAGTGGGTTTCTGCGAAACCGGGATTGAGCAGAGCTGCCTTTTGAAACATCGCAGCCGCCGAGGCCAGCTTAGCTTTGCCCAAGTGCGAGGCAGCTACCCCATAGTAGTAATATGGTACGAACGAGTCTGGGCGGAGCTCAATGGCCTTCTTAAAAATGTCGGCGGCTTCTCCCGACCGTCCTGTCGTATCCAGAAGATCCCCTAAGACGATATATGCGATCTCGTAATTCGGATCAAGCGCAATCGCGTTCCGCAATGCGTGTTCGCCCTCACTCATATTGGAAGCAAAGTAGTAACTTATTCCAAGTCCAAGCCACAACTTAGGGGATTCTGGTTGTGAATGCAGAGCCGTTTGAAAGATGTAGGTCGCCGTTTCCGGGGTGTGATGCTTCAAAAACACCATCCCCAGCTTGAAATAGTAATCGGGGTCATAGGGGTCCATCCGAATCGCTTGTTGGAAGTCTTCCGACGCCTTCTTGGGCTCATCGAGTGCGTAATAGATGGAACCCAACAAGCCATAAAAGGTGGCGTCGGGAGCTTGCAGGTTCCGGATCGATTCCAACAATTCTGCTGCTTCCTGGTTCTGGTTAGCTTCGAAGAGGGCCTCAGCCTTCAGATAGGCCAGCCGATAGAAATCTGCTGCCAACTTCGGCTGATCCTGCACCAGTTGAACCGCCCTGGCAAACTTTCCCTTCTGCAACCAGGTAGCAGCCAGCGATTCACGCATCTGGGAATCCAGCGAACCCTCTTCTCTCAACTGCTCAATAAGGGCCTGAGCTTCCCGGCTCTGTCCGCTATGGATATCGGCGCCGGCGAGCGCCGCGGTAATCATACTGTCCCCAGGCGCGACCGCATGGGCCTGCCTCAGATATTTTGCCGCTTGCTCAAACTTTTCTTGCCGGGCAAAAATCAAACCCACGTTGGAGAGTGCTACAGGGTCTCCAGGCCGGAATCGCAGCGCGAGAGTAAATTCCCTAAGTGCTCCCGAATCCTGTTTGAGCGCGACCAACGCGTTACCCAGGTTGACGTAAGCGGGCGAATATTGTGGGTTGATTCGAATTGAATGCTCAAAGGCCACGCGAGCTTGTGTATACTTGTGCCCGTCCATATAGCAGAGACCCAGCAGATTGAAGCCAGCGTATGACCTGGGATTGCGCGTAAGAGCATCGGGATCGAAGATGATCGCGATCTCGAACTGTTTGAGCGCCGGCCTTTCTTGATGCATTTTCAGTAAAAGATTTCCCAGGTGGACATAAGCCGGGGAAAACCCAGATCTGAGCCGGATCGACTCCTCGAATGATTTCCGCGCGTCAACGTAACTTCCAGAGGCCACTTGGCAGACACCAAGGAGGTAATTTGCCTCCGCAGAAGCTGGATCCCGGGTCAGACCTTCTCGCAGAGCTTTCTGAGCGCTGGCATAGTTCCCCGCTCTGATTTCCTGGGAAGCAAGCCGAATGGTCTCTGCAATACCTGGGTTGCTTTGAGGTGAGGATACTGCGGCCAAGCTCAACATGAGAAGAGAGAGGATGACAAGACTTCGCATTTCATCAGTTCCTTAACATTACTTTACTTTTTGCTGAAAAGCCCC
This sequence comes from Terriglobia bacterium, assembly GCA_035945615.1. Taxonomy (GTDB): domain Bacteria; phylum Acidobacteriota; class Terriglobia; order UBA7540; family UBA7540; genus RH2-MAG17b. The sequence continues at coordinate 431 of DASZAA010000287.1, read as the reverse complement.
GCGTGAAGGGGTAGCGGCAATTTTACGTCGCCACAAGTCAGGCGCTCCTAAAGCCTTTCTCATCCCGGCCTCCCATGACACTTGTGCGGATCGAGATGTCGTCCTCTTCCTCAGTATACGTGAACCCTTGCGAGCGTGACGACATCTGATTTCGGTACTCTGAAATGGCCCGGTTCGGCGGTTTAATTGGCCCACCTTGGCAGCTGTCGCGCTGCGCTTAAATCGGTTCTTGTGCACTTTCGGTGGTAAGCGTCCGGTTTGGCTTTCAATTATATGATTATCTAGCTTGATCCGGCGAATAAAAGGTGATATTCTGAGTGCTATGAAAACGCCCAATCATAAGAAAATAATGACCGTTCAGCAGTTCCGCGCCCGTTTTGGAGAAGAAGATCAGTGCGTGCGATATTTGACTCAGGCACGGTGGCCGCAAG
>DASZAA010000286.1:0-4410 GCA_035945615.1 Terriglobia bacterium | reverse complement strand
TCCGGCTCCTCCGCAGCCATCCTTTCTGCGTTGCACCGCGCCGCCACGGGGCCATAGTGTAACTGAATTTTCTAGCGGCGCAGCGAATCGCCCGTAACCACCGGCCCTTGTTCCTGCTGGTGTACAATATTTTTGAGACTTACGCCCGGCTGCAATGCCGCCGGGCACTATAAACCCTGGAGGAAAGAAAGATATGTACCCTGAAGAAATGGTTGAGCCGATGAGGGAGGAACTCACTCGCATTGGTTTCCGTGAGATGAAAACCGCCGAAGAAGTGGACCTTGCTCTCGGCAACGCCAAAGGCACGACTCTGGTATTTGTGAATTCAGTGTGCGGATGCGCCGCGGGAAAGGCGCGGCCCGGCGTCACGATGGCGCTCAATCACTCCGCGCGGCCCGACCATTTGACCACTGTTTTCGCCGGCCAGGACCAGGATGCTACAGCCCGCGCCCGCGCTTACTTTGAGGATTACGAACCCTCCTCGCCCTCGATCGGCTTGCTCCAGGGCGGCAAAGCCGTGTTCATGCTCGAGCGCCGCCAGATCGAAGGACGCATGGCGGAAGAAATTGCCGCCGATCTCACCGCCGCCTTTGACCGCTTTTGCGTAAAAGCCCAATCCGCGAATTAGGAACGAGTTGTAGCGGCGGCCTCTGGCCGCCGGTCTTTAATTTTGAAAAACGCCGGCGAGAGGCCGCCACTGCAGTCAACCATGCCTGAAGACTTTCCCAGCGCGTACACCACCACCCGGCTGCGAGTTCGCTACGCCGAGACGGATCAGATGGGCGTGGTGTATTACGCAAACTACATGGTGTGGTTTGAAATTGGGCGCACCGATTTCTGCCACGAGCACGGGTTCGCCTACCGCGAGATGGAGGAAAACGACGGCCTTTTCATCATGGTGGCCGAGGCCCGCTGCCGCTACAAAGCGCCCGCCCGCTACGATGACGAAATCGAAGTTCGGACCGCATTGCGCGGGATGCGTAAGCGCGTGCTGATCTTCGGCTATGAAATCTGGCGGCCTCTGACGCAGGACCTGCTCGCGGAAGGCGAAACCGTGCACGTCATTACGGACCGCGAAGGCCATCCGCGCGTGTTGCCCGATAAATACCGCGATCTGTTTCTGGCAGCGGTTAAAACGAGCCCGGCGCTGTAGTGGCGGCGTTTCGCCTCCGTGCTTGTTTTCGATGATTTCGACGGTCGAAGCCTGCCGCTGCCTAATCCGCCGCCACCTTCCATGCCCTCCATTTCCGCCACGATCGTCGCCCGCAACGAGGCAGCGAACATCGCACGCGCGCTTCAGTCGCTCGCGCTCGCAGATGAAATTCTAGTGGTTGATTCCGGGTCGACAGATGATACTTGTAAGATTGCCACCGGGATGGGCGCGCGCGTCCTCGTCGAGCCGTGGAGAGGATTTGCCGCGCAGAAAAACTTCGCCGCGCGCGCGGCGAAGCACGATTGGATTCTGAGCCTGGATGCGGACGAGGAATTTGACGCGCGCGCCAAGGCGTCCATCCATAGGTGGAAGGCTTCTGAGCCGGATGCCGCGGGCTACCGCTTTGCCCGGCGCGCGCGTTATTGTGGCAAATGGATTAACCACTCCGGCTGGTATCCCGACTACAAGACGCGCCTCTATCATCGCCTGCGCGGGGAATGGACAGGATCGCACGTTCATGAATCGGTGGCGGTGACCGGACAGGTGCGCGTGCTGCCGGGCGAAATCCTGCACTATACGTGCGATTCACTTGCGGATCATCGCAATCGAATTGAGTTTTATACCGGCCTCGCGGCGGAGCAGATGATGGCAGAGGGAAGGTCAGCGGGTCCGCTGCGGCGTCTGGTAGCGCCGCCGTGGGAATTTCTACGAACTTATTTGTTCCGGCTGGGGATTCTCGACGGCGCCCAAGGCTTCTGGATCGCGCGCATGGCAGCCCTCTACGTCGAGCGCAAAAATGCCAAGTGGGCGGCGAAGAAAAACCGGTAGCCCGGCCCCAAAATTAGGCAAGCTGTAATCGCAAGTTCGCCCGCTTCTGGCGGGACAATAACTGCGTTTGTAGAACCTGAGGAGACTTATGAGCGATCGGATCACGCGCCGGGATTTTCTGGCAACGGCAATCTCAGCCTCTGCCGTGTTGGGACAAGCGCATCAAGATGATGCCGGCGGCGTGGCGGCAAGGCTTCACAATAACAAAGGCCTCCGCATCAATATGCTCCCCAAAAACATGGCAATGGCCGATGCCATGAAGGTGGCCGTAGACTGCGGGTTCAATCAAATTGAGCCTTTCGCCACGTTTGATGATCATCTTGCGCGCGAGACCAAGAATGCGGCGCAACAAGCCCGGATTAGGATTGGATCGGTGGCGAATCCTATGAGCTGGAAATATCCTCTGAGCAGCGGCGACCCTGCCGTGGCGAAGAAGGGCAATGAAGCGCAGACCGCTGCGCTCCGCAACGCCCATTTCTGGGGCGCAGACGCCATCTTGATGATTCCTGCCGTGGTCACGCCTGCCGTTTCCTACCGTGAGGCGTGGCTCCGCTCGCGCAAGCAAATAGAGCAGCTTCTTCCCTTAGCTGAGCGACTGCGCATAGTGATTGCGCTTGAAGAAGTGTGCGACCAAAGCAAGTTCCTGCTCAGCCCGCTGGAGTTTGTGCAGTACATTGACGATTTCAAAAGCCACTTCGTCCGGGCCTATTTTGACGTTGGCAACGTCATGCCCGTGGGTTATCCCCAGGACTGGATTCATACGCTGGGCAAGCGCATCGTCAAGGTGCATTTGAAAGATTGGAACCCGAAGACGCGAAAGTTTGTTGATCTCGGCGACGGCGCAGTGGATTGGCGCGCCGTGCGGCAGGCATTTATTGATGTCGGATACGAAGGAACCTTCACCACCGAGCTTGCGGGCGGAGACGCAGCCTACCTGCGGGACCTCAGCCAACGGATCGACAGACTTCTGCTAGATTAAACAGAGGTGACATCAATTTAATTCTGTCGCAGCAGATTATCTTGCCAGGCCTAGTTGTAGCCCAGGGTTCGTCTCGTAACCCTGCGGCCTTTAAATTATTCCAGCAAAAAAACCGCAGCGTTACAAAACAAATGCTGCGCTACAACGCGCGGGCGTAACTCGCCGCTACAATCGGAGAAAAGCATGGCCAATCTTAGGTTTGGGCTTGTGGGCTATGGGGCGTGGGGTAGCCATCACGCGCGCGTGATCCGGGAGACGCCGGGTTGCGAGCTTCGCATGGTCTGCGCAAGCTCTGAACCATCGCGCGCGCGGGCAGCCGCGGAAACAGGCGCCCAAGTCATGGCGGATTATCGTGAGCTTGTTTCTCATCCGGCAATAGACGTTGTCGATATCGTAGTTCCCAACCACATGCACGAATCCATTGCGGTGGCCGCGCTCGAAAGCGAGAAGCACGTACTGCTCGAAAAGCCGATGGCGACGACGGTCGCGGCGTGCAACCACATGATTGAAGCCGCACGGAAGTCAGGTCGCGTGTTTATGGTAGGGCATGAGATGCGCGTCTCGCCGCTCTATTGCCGGATGCAAGAGGCGATCGCTTCCGGCGAGTTGGGCGAGCCGCGCTACGTGCTGATTGACCTGTGGAGGCGTCCTTATCGAGGTGGTTCGGGCGCATGGCGGCTCGATCCTGAGCGCGTCGGCAACTGGACGCTGGAAGAGCCGGTCCACTTTTTCGATGCGGCCGGTTGGTTTCTCGCCTCGGCAGGTGAGCCTGTCACCATTTATGCTCACGGCGCAAGCCGCGAGGCCGCGGAAGCTTTGCGCAGCGACAGAGCCGATCATTTTACCGCCATCGTCGGTTACGCATCGGGCGCCTACGCGGCCATTTCGCAAACACTCGCAGCCGTGGAGCATCACTTCAGCATCAAGATTTTCGGCTCCAAGGCTTTTCTGCGCGCCGAATGGCACGCGGAACTCGACCGCTCGGAGCACCCTGCTTACTCGCTCGAAATCTCCCGCGCCGGCCACATGGAAGCTGTTGAAGTCCTAGGAACGCCGGGCGAGTTTTATGAGTTGCAGATGGAAATCGCCGCCTTCGCCAGCGCGGTTCGCCAAGGCGCGCCGTTGCCAATAACTCCCGAGGAAGCGCGCCGCGCCGTTGAGCTTTGCCTGATGGCGCAACGGTCGCTCGAAACGGGGGAGGTCGTGCGCTTTCCCTCGTAAAGTGAAAATTTTGGAGTGCGGCAGCTTGCTGCCGCTTTGCAGGCGTGGCGCAGGGTTTCGCTTTTCAGAAACTATGCGGCATTGCTGTGGTTCCGTGCATAAACCGCAGGGTTTCCAAAAACAGGAAACCCTGCGCTACAATTTCGGTGCGCCGCATCCTGAGATTTGAGCTTTAGCATCTGGGAATAAAACGAGAACAACATGAATAAGTACGAAACCGCATTGTTTC
>DASZAA010000285.1:0-3410 GCA_035945615.1 Terriglobia bacterium | reverse complement strand
GCTGCCATCCGGACAGAGACTCGGGCAGAGCTTCTTCGTCGTCTCGAGTCGGCGTGAATTTCAGTTCCTCGCCCAATTGGCGAACGACCGATTTCAAGACTTCGCGATAGGGCTGAAACGTGGCGTGTTCGGCGCGTTGTTCGAAATCTCCGTAGAGCTGTAATAAGGTGGCGTCGTCGATCCGCTTGCCGTGGGCGGAAAGGATGCGGCCGAGTGCGGCGAGGATACCGGTCTCCCAGTCGATGAGAGTGCCGTAACAATCGAAGGTCAAGATCTCGTAGCGAGTGAAGTCGAGCATGGCGGATGGACTTTAGCGACACGGATATCATATCGCCGAGGAGTGGGAGAGAGGTGTGACTCCCAGGTCTCGCAAAGAGGCGAGACCTGGGGCATCCCTGGGATCTTTATGGGAGCAGCAGCAACTTGCCGGTTGTTTTGCGGCCTTCGAGGTCGCGGTGAGCGCGCTGCGCTTCGCTGAGCGGGTAAGTGTGCTCGATGCGCAGCTTAAGTTTTCCGGCGGCAATCATGCCAAAAACGGCCGCAGAGCGTTCAACCAATTCTTCGCGAGTGGCGATGTAATGGTTCAGTGTGGGGCGGGTGAGGTAAAGCGATCCCTTTTGCGACAACACGATCGGATCAAAGGGAGGGGCGGCGCCGCTGGATCCGCCGAACAAGGCCATCATGCCGCGGGGGCGCAAAATGTTAAGGCCCTTTTCAAATGTAGTTTTACCCACCGAATCATAGACAACGTCTACACCCTTGCTGTTGGTCAGACGCTTGGTTTCCGCTTCGAAATCCTGCTGGGTATAAAGAATGATGTCGTCGGCGCCGGCCTCGCGCGCGAGCTTAGCCTTGGAGTCGGTGGAAACAGTGGCGATGACGTGGGCGCCGATGTTGTGCGCCATCTGGACGAGGAGCAATCCGACACCGCCGGCGGCGGCGTGCACCAGTGCCGTCTCACCACGCTTGAGCGGATAAGTGTCATGGGAGAGGTAGTGCGCAGTCATGCCCTGCAACATGGCGGCGGCAGCCTGCTGATCGGTGACGCCGGCGGGAATGGATACCAGGCGATCGGCAGGGATGGAGGCGTATTCGGCGTATCCGCCGAGCTGGCCGGACCAGGCGACGCGATCGCCCGGTTTAATGGACTTCACTTCGGAACCGACGGTGGTGACAACGCCGGCACCCTCTTGTCCGGGCACGAAGGGCAGCGCAGCTTTGTAGCGGCCTTCGCGGAAATAAACGTCGATGAAATTCACGCCTGCGGCGGACAACTTTACGACCGCTTCGTTGGCCTTAGGCTCGGGGGTGGGAAGGTCCGTAACCAGTAATGATTCGGGACCGCCGGGTTGCTTTACCTGGATCGCTTTCATGGGAGTTTTGGATTCACCTTCGGCGCAAGAAGTTTCGGGGCCGAGCAGGATTAATTTTTGGCGCACGATTCCGTCCCTACGGGACTGGGCGTCAATTTTCCACCGTACCCGGCATTTCGTGCCGGGCTTTCACATATCGCCGCTCCGCGGGTTGGTTTAGCCGGCACCTACGGCTGGCGATGTCGCCCAGCAATCCCGCTGACGAGGTGAGCAGCGGCTCTGCTACACTTTGTCGTTCTCCGACAAGGAGGTTCTCATGGCCGAAACGAAGCCGCAGAGTTATGCCAACCACACAAGGTTGGATCCGCCGTTTCATTTCTTCGTGCTTCCCGTCTTTGCAATTGCCCTGGTGATGACGCTGATTCATTTTTTTGCTCATCTGAGCCATAGCGATTTTCGCGAGAACTTTCATGCGTTTCTCCTGATCATGCTCGCGTTCGCGCTGCTTACGCTAGCGCTGAAGGCACGCCTGTATTCGTTGAAGGTGCAGGATCGGGTGATTCGGTTGGAGGAGCGTCTGCGGCTGATGCAGCTGCTGAACGAGCCTTTGCGTTCGCGGATTCCCGAACTGACAGAGGATCAGATGTGCGGATTGCGGTTTGCTTCGGACGCGGAGGTTGCGAAGTTGGCGGAGCGGGCGATGAATGAAAAATTGTCGCGCAAGGAGATCAAAAAAGCGATTCAGAATTGGCGTCCGGATTATTGGCGAGTGTGAGGGGTTCGCGTCACGAAAGACGGCCGTCAGCGGATGAAGGGGCGAGGCTTGTGAGAGACGAAACCTTTTAACCGCAGAGAACTGCCGCAGTGATCGCGGAGATAAATCCTTGGTTGCTTTCCGATGCGGTGGCGCACCTCAGGGGCTAAAGCCCCGGTTGTCGCAGATCGGTAACGGCACGGCTGAAGCCGTGCCCTTCCCCAAAGCCAGATCCCCCCAAAGCCAGATCCCCCAAAAGCGAGCCCTAAGAGGACAATATCTAATTACGGCTCGGGACGCGGCTCTCGAGGGCTGCCTTCCACGGCACGGGCACGCGTAAAGCGAACAATCCGCAGCAAGTAGCCAGCCCCGCAAAAGCCCCGCCGCTCAAGAAACAATTTCTCGCAAAGGGTTGTCGCGCCGGGGGCATGGTTTCACAAAACACTTACGGGCCAGGCGCTAGCCGAGGCGGGAGCGGATTTTTCGGCGGGGGCGGGCGCCGCCCAGAATTAACGCGCACAGGCGGTCGACGAATTCTGGAGTCAGGCGGTCGTGGCGAATGAGAAAGCGCATGTAGATGGGGCCGTAGAGGGAATCGAGAACGAGGTCGGGGTCGATGTCCTTGCGCAATTCGCCACGGCGGATACCCCGGCGCAGAGTAGCGTACGCCTCCTGGCGGCGCGGCCATAAGAATCGTTCGCGGAAGGCGGCAATGAGATCGTTGTCGCTCTGGCCGGCGGCGAGGATGGCGGAAACGATGCGGCCGCGCGGGCTGCGAAATACTTTCACCAACTGGCGCATTTGCCGGCTCATGTCGGTGAAGACGGAACCTGTATCGGGGAAACGCAGAGTGCGGGTAGTGTCGCTGGCAAACGCGTCGGCGATCAGCGCGCCTTTGTTAGGCCACCAGCGGTAAACAGTGGTTTTGCCGACGCGCGCGTAATCGGCAACATCTTCGATCGTAAGCTCGGAAAAACCGCGGCGTCCCAAGAGCCGAAGAGTGCTGCGGAGAATGGCCTGACGAGCCTGTTCGCTGCGGGGACGCCCTGGAGGCCGTTTCCCGTTCTCATTTTCGCCGTGTGAAAGCGGCGAGGTCCTCTGGCGCATGTATCCAAGCTACCATATAATCTAGCTCAAGATTTAGAATCCGATACGCGGAGTATCGAATCTAGATGGCATTCGACCGGAACGCTTGGGGAAGCGCGTTGGGCAGAAGTTGGCGGATGAGTGGAGCGGCTGTAAATCATGTGGATAGTTGCTTTAGCCCTAAGACGTCCGTACACGTTCGTCGTGATGGCGGTGGTGATTCTGATTCTCACGCCGATCACGATCTTGCGCACGCC
>DASZAA010000284.1:0-9963 GCA_035945615.1 Terriglobia bacterium | reverse complement strand
TCAGTGCCGGTATTCTTCACTCAACATTTATCAGGAAGGCGACCCCGCGAAAGATAAGTGGGGTTTATGGGAGCGCGACGTGGTAGAGGCCTTTCTGAATCCCGATCCCGTCCACGTAAACCATTACTATGAGTTCGAGGTAGCTCCCAACAACCTTTGGGTTGATCTCAAAATTGACCTTGACCACAAGCCTTTCAACGACGCCTCGTGGAACTCGGGCTACACGCACGCGACGCGCATCGGCAAGAGCGTGTGGGCATGTGAAATACGCATTCCCGTGGCCTCCATGACGGAACGCGGAAATGAAATCCGGGCCGGCGCTGAATGGCGCGGCAATTTCTTCCGCATGGATGGGAAAGGCGATAGACGCGGGCTGTGCTGGAGTCCAACGCTGACGCCGAGAATGAACTTTCACGTGCCGACGCGGTTCGGGTTGATCCGCTTCGTGAAATAAGTCAGCGCGTCCGATGCCGCGGCGGCAGCCCCTAGCAGTCTGTTGAAAAACTAGATCGTCTGTCATTCTGAGAAGCCGAAGGCGACGAAGAATCTCTGCATTTGTTTGATTTTAAAAATACCGGGATGCTTCGCGGAGTTTACCCTGAGCCAAATGCCGGGATCCTTCGCTTCGCTCAGGATGACGAGCGAAGGGCTCAGCATGACGTGTCGCACACGTTTTTCAATAAACTGCTACGACAAACTCCGGCCATGTACTTTGTCTACAGTCTGCTCTTTGTGCTGGGCGCGATTGTGCTTGCGCCGTATTATGCCTGGCGCTACCGCAAGACGCCGTTGCTGCGCGCGTCCTGGCGCGACCGTCTGGGATGGATCAGCGCGCGGCCGGCGCGTCCCGGCGCCATCTGGGTGCACGCGGTTTCGGTCGGCGAAACGCTCGCCGTGGCGGGCCTGGTCGAGCAGTTTGCGGCGCGGTTCCCAGGCCGCGAGATTTTCATCAGCCACGTCACGCCCACGGGCCGCGAAGCAGGTGAAAAGCGCCTGCCGCAGCTCGCCGGGCGCTTTTTTCTGCCGCTTGATCTTGCGGGCCCGATGCGCCGCGCGATGCGGCGGTTGCGGCCCGCGCTGCTCATCATCGTTGAGACCGAGCTATGGCCTCATCTGCTGCGCGCGGCTCATCAGGCGGGAGCGCGCGTGGCGCTGGTGAACGCTCGTCTCTCAGACCGTTCCTTCCGCGGCTACCGGCTTGGCCGCCCTCTGATGCGGCGCGTTCTCGAAAACGTGGATTCAATCATGGCTCAGACGCCGGGCGACGCTGGGCGTTTCCGTGAGATTGGGGCCGCGCCGGAACGCGTAGAAATGGCGGGCAATCTTAAATTTGACAGCCAGCCGCCCGGAAGCTCCCAGGTTGTGACCGCGCTGAAACCTGCTCTGGCTGGGGCTGGGCGCGCTCCTGTGCTGGTGGCGGCGAGCACCATGCCGGGCGAAGAGGAACTTGTCCTGCGCGTCTGGAATGCGGTTCGGGAGCGTTATCTGCAAGCTCTGCTGATCCTGGTCCCACGCCATCCGGCGCGCTTCGATCAAGTGGCGCGGCTGCTTGAGCAGCAAGCCGGGCAGGGCCGCGAATACATCCGCCGCACGGCGCTGGCAACGGACGGCGCGGAACTGCTCCGGCAGCTTGCTCGCCCCAGCGTGTTGCTGCTCGATACTCTGGGCGAGCTTCAGTCCGTCTTCGAGCTGGCGGACGTAGTCTTCATCGGCGGCAGCCTAGTCCCAACCGGAGGGCACAATCTTCTCGAGCCCGCATGGTGGGCGAAGCCGGTTATTTTCGGGCCACACATGGAGAACTTTCGCGACGCCGCGCGCATTTTCCTCAAAGCCGGTGGCGCGGCCCAGGTGCGAGACGCAGATGATCTTGCGGCTGAAATCCTGAAATTGTTTGGGGATGAGGCGCGCCGTAACGCCATCGGGCAGGCCGCCCGCGCAATTATCGAGCGTGAATCCGGCGCAACCGCGCGAATCCTAGAGCGGCTGGCAGGCCTGCTAGGTGAAGAATCCGTTTCGTCTCAACCGTCTCAGCTTGCGAGTGAAGCGCGATGAGACCGCTCTTCGCCCCTCTTGCGGCCGTATATGGCTGCGTCTCAAGCGCGCGCGCCTCAGCTTATCAGCGCGGCTGGATCAAGGCCACAACCCTTAGCCGCCCGGTGATCAGCGTCGGCAACCTTACCGCCGGCGGCACAGGTAAAACGCCGCTTGTCGCCTTGATCGCGCGGATGCTGCTTCATCGCGGACTAAAGCCCGTTATCCTCACGCGCGGCTACGGTCGCGCGCCCGGCCCCGCGCTGATTGCGCTTGATCCCGCGACCGAGCGTTCGCCCGACCCGCGACAGGCGGGCGATGAACCGGCGCTGCTCGCAGCCGACCTGCCGGAAGTTCCGATTGTGATTTCGGCCTCGCGCATTCAAGCGGGGCGCTACGCGGAAGAGCACTATCAGCCAGACGCGCACCTTCTCGATGACGGATTCCAGCATCAGCAACTTGCGCGCCAGCTTGATATCGTGGCGCTCGACGCCACCCAGCCGCTCTCCGATCGCGCGCTGATTCCCGCCGGGCGGCAGCGCGAAAGGTGCGCGGCCTTGAAACGCGCCCACATCATTGTGCTCACGCGCGTCGAGCAGATAGATTTGACCGCTCCGATCGAGCGGCAGGCGCGCGCGATCAATCCGCTCGCCCCGATATTCCATAGCAGAACAAAGCTCGCAGGCTGGCTGAGCGTGGCGGACGGGCGCCGCTTGCCCCCCGGCTTTCCCGCCGGACGCCGCGGGCACGCTTTTTGCGGGATTGGCAATCCCGATGCCTTTTTCCGCGACCTCGGCCGCTGGGGGATCACGCTCGCTGGAAAGAAAGCCTTTCACGACCATCACGTCTATCGGGATTCCGAAATCGCCCGATTGGTGATCGCCGCGCATGAGACAAAAGCGACACTTGTGACAACTGCGAAAGATATGATGAACCTGCCCGCCGATTGGCGGCAAACCCTGCCCGCGTTCGCCGCATTGATTGAGGCGGAAATCCTCGAAGCAGCCGCGTTTGAGAAATCTTTGTTTGACGCGCTTTAACAGGATGCTGCAAAAGGGTTGAAGCCTGTCATTCTGAGCGAAAGCGAAGAATCTCAGTTCTTTGTTTTCAATATCAAAAGCAGATGCTTCGCGGAGTTTATCCTGAGCACAAAAGCAGATCCTTCGCTCCGCTCAGGATGACAGGCAAAGGGCTCAGCATGACAGGATCGGCTTTTGCAGCATCCTGTTAACCGCCCGGTCTTCACCTGACCTTCGGCCGCAAGCGCCGTTTTTTCCCCGTCTTTCCTGGCTGGGCAGCCAGATTGCCTTGCGACGGCGTCAGTAATATTTCATCCACGGTGGCGCGCGCCGGTTGCCGCAGCGCGGCGAGGACGGCGTCCGCCACGTCTCGCGGTTGCAGCAGGTTCTCGCGCGCCACCGCAAAATCAAACTCATGGGTCATGCGAGTGCTCGTCGATCCCGGCAAAATCGCCGTCACGCGGATGCCGAGCGGCCGGAACTCTTCCGCGATCACTCGCGTGAATCCGAGCGCCCCAAACTTCGAGGCGCAATACGCCGAGCACTTGGGAAACGCCGTTCGGCTGGAAACGGAAAGGATATTGACAATGTGCGGCGCGGGGTTGTTCTGAAGCAAAGGCAGCGCCTCTCGCGTCACGAGGTACAGCGAAGTAAGATTTGTGTTGAGATTCGTTTCCCACTCAGCGAACGATGTGCGGACGAACGGTTTATAGGTGAATACGCCGGCGTTGTTCACCAGCACGTCCAGGCGCTTGAACTGACGGCGAACACGCGCAAACAGCGCCTTCACGTCGCGTTCTTTTGTGGCGTCCGCAATAAAGGTGATTGCGCCCGGAATGCGGCGCTTCGCCGCGGCGAGGGCCGTTGCGTCGCGCCCCACCAGCGCCAGCCGCGCTCCCTCGCGCGCGCACGCCTCCGCGATGGCAAGACCAATCCCCCGGCTCCCGCCCGTGACCAAAACCACCCGGCCCGCCAGCGCGGCAGGCAAGGCGCTGCCCGGTCCGGAACCCGGAGACTTGAAATTATTCGATTGGAGCATTTACCGGGACTCTCTCACCAGCGTCAAAAACTCATCGCGCGTGCGCTGCTCTTCGCGGAAGACGCCGAGCATGTGCGAGGTGACGGCCACCGAATTTTGTTTCTCCACCCCGCGCATAATCATGCACAAGTGCCGCGCCTCAATGATCACGCCGATGCCTCGCGGGCTGATTTTTTCCATAAGCGTCTCGGCAATCTGCTGTGTCAGCCGCTCTTGGATTTGGAGCCGCCGCGCGAACACATCCACCACCCGTGGAATCTTACTGAGACCGATCACCTTCTTATTCGGAATGTACGCCACGTGGCAGCGCCCGAAAAAGGGGAGCAGATGATGCTCGCAGAGGCTGAAGATTTCAATGTCCCGGACGATCACCATCTCATCGTAAGTCACGTCGAACATCGCCCCGTTGAGGACTTCATCGAGATCCTGCTGATATCCACTGGTGAGAAAGCGGAGCGACCGCGCCACGCGTCGCGGGGTCTGCTCCAAACCCTGCCGCCTCGGGTCCTCGCCCAGCATCTCAATGATCTCGCGCAGGCGCTCTTCCATGCGCGGGTCATCCACAGCTTTCTCGCCAATCAGGTCCAAACCGTCTTCGATCATTACGTGTCTCCGCAAAAAATGCTTTGCTTATGCGCGCGTGGCGGCATCAAACCGCCCCAACACGATTTTCAGCCGGTGTTAACCCTCGAATTCAAAGTAATTCAATGACGTTTCTTCAAGCAGAACTTTTTTCAAGCGCGCCGCGCCGTGGGAAGGCTCCTTCATCAGGCGGGCATTCAGCCGCCGGAAGATTTCCATGCACAGGTTCTCCGTCGTGGGAACAATTTGCCGGAAGGCTTCGATGTTCAGAAACGCGCGGTCAAACGGCTCAATTATTTCTTCTTCAACCACGAGGTCAAGCACGGCAAGATCCAGCACCATGCCCGTCTCCGCGTCTACCGGGCCGTTGACGGTAACATGCAGTGCGTAGTTGTGGCCGTGGCCGTGAGGATTATTGCACTTACCGTAGGTGCGCCAATTTTCATCTTCCGTGAGCGCCGCGCTGTGCAGCCGGTGCGAAGCGGAAAAGCGGTAACGCTTGGTGAGGTCGGCTCTCATTGGCCGCCGTCCTCTCCGTAGTAGTCCGCGTAAAGGTCCTGCGTTTCGTAGAGGCGCACGCGATGTAGGTTGCCGAACGCCAGCTTGGTCGCCAGCCGGTTCCAGATTTCAATGGCGATGTTTTCCGTGGTCGGAATGGCGGCGGCGAAAGCCGGGACTTCCGCGTTCAGGAACTTATGGTCCATCGCGTCCAGCACTTCAGTTTCGAGCAATTTCTTCAGGTCTTTCAGGTTGAGCACCATGCCGGTAGCGGGGTCAACCTCGCCTTTTACCGTCACTTCGAGCGTGTAGTTGTGGCCGTGGCCATGCGGGTTGCCGCACTTACCAAAGACACGGCGATTCTCCTCTTCGCTGAATTTAGGATTGTGATAATAATGCGAGGCGGAAAATTCCGCTCTCCGCGTCAAGTAAATCACAGCGCGCCTTTCACCGGATAAATTCTCCCCTTCCATTCGATGCCGCCGCCCTGCCGCCAGGCCCATAGCGAATTCAACAAAATCAGGCCGAGGAGCACGGCCCCGATAGGGAGATATTTTGCCAAGTTACCGGAAAACCCCAGACGTTCAAGCTCGCGGCGATAGCACCGGAACCCGGCGTAAACTGCCAGCGCGCTCGCCACCACCGCCGCGGCGGCAATCCACGCCTTCGCGCCTGTGGAGAGCAGCACAACGAAGATAGCGGCAAAAATAACGAGCAGCGCATCAGGCAGGAAGACTAGTACAAACAGCCTCAGAACTGTTGTTACGATTTTTGTCCGGTCGCTGCCGTAGAGCAAAAAAAGGTTTTTGGTCCAGCCGCGCCACATACCGGCAAAGCGGCGGTACATGCGCGTTTTCGCCCAGGCGCCGCCGGGAAGAAATAAAATCTTGGCTCCTGAATCCTTCACGCGCCGCGCGAGCGCAACATCATCAAGAACGGAGCCGCGCACAGCTTCCCATCCTCCAACCGCATCATATGTGCTGCGCCGGATGAGTATATACTGCCCGTTCGCGGCGGCCGCGGGCGAATGCGGGTCGTTTACGTCTTCAAAACGGAATAGCCCCGCGAGCTCGACGTAGACTAGCGGAATCACCGCTTTCTCCCACCAGGTCTCAACCTCCTGGCCCGGCGAAATGGAAAGCAGGTCAGCGCCCTCGCTTCGGGCACGCGCGAGGAGAGCGTCAAGACTGCCCGGGAAATGGCGCGTATCGGCATCGGTAAAAAGTAGCCAATCGCCCGTGGCCAGTTTTGCGCCTTCCGCGGCGGCGTGCGTTTTGCCGAGCCATCCCGCGGGCAGGCTCTCGATCCGCAGCACGCGAAGCTGCGGGAATTGAGTTACCATTGCCGCCAAAATTTCAGGCGTACGGTCGCTCGATTGATCATCCACCACAATAATCTCGCGGACGCATTCCTGGGCCGCTACCGACCGCACTGCGCCCTCAATATTCGGCTCTTCGTCGCGGGCGGGAATGATCACGGAAGTGTTGCCGTTCATGTTCGTAGCGCCGGAAAAAGAATCTTTCATCCCGCCATTGGGAGAGTGTAGCGAGCCCTTCAGCTTCGCTCAGGATAAAACTCCGTTGGGCGGGTGAGGGATTTTGCTAGAACTTTCCTGAGCAACAAAAATGATGCTCTCCGGTTCCATCGCCAGTATAATATGAAGTGAAATGAGATTTAACAAAAGGACATTGATAATCGCCGCGATGGCGGCGGTGGTCCTAGGCGGGATTTTGGCGGTGCGCGCAAGGCGCCGGACGGCGCCTCTTTCTACTGGTGACAGGGCTCCCGCTTTCACCCTGCAGAATGCAAGCGCCGGGACTCTATCCTTCAAAGATAGCGGCCACCACGTGACGCTGATTAATTTCTGGGCTACATGGTGCCCGCCCTGCGTCATGGAAGCGCCCAGCCTCGAAAAATTCGCGCGTCGAATGCAGCCGCTAGGCGTGCGCGTGATCGGCGTGAGCGTGGACCAGGATTTGCCCTCTTTGCAGAAATTCATTTCGGGCTACGGCATCACTTATCCCATTTTGCGCGATCCTTACCAGTCGCTCGCCGGCCGCTTCGGAACGCATATGTTTCCCGAAACCTATATTTTTGACCGCGATGGTCGGCTGGCGGATAAAATTATTGGCGCAACTGACTGGACCGATCCCGAGATGATTCAGTTTGTTCAAGACCTCAGTCATTGGCCCCCCGCGACCGCGTCTAAAACAGCTTCCGCTCCCGGCAATTGGTAGGCGTAAATTGTAGCGGTGGCCTCTCGCATCCTGAATCTGAAATTCGCTGCATTATTTTCAGGGGGTCGGAGCTTTAGCTCCGACATTAACGCCCGGTTTTTCATTGCGGCTTCAATATCCTTCGCGGCACCCGTCAGGCGAACTGTGACGCGAATCGAATTTCCTTCGATCAGGGATTTTAGGACCTGGACTTGCTTCTCTGGGCTCAGTCTGTTCATATACCACTGATATGCCCGTCGCATTCTTTTCGTGAGGCATCATGATTAAACCCAAATACTCGAAACGAGCCGATCTGAGTCAGATCGCTAGATTAATCGTGGAGTACACCACCGGAGGGGTGCTGACGCCTAGTAAACCTGCGACGTCGATTAAGCCAATTCGTCGTCCTCCTCCTCCCGTCCCAAACCCTAATAAAAATCAACAGCCCGGCGACTAAAGCCGATAGCTCGATCACCTCATCATCTGCCTGACGGCGTCTTTGAAGTTCAAGGGGTTCGGCGTGGGCGGATATGCACAGTTAATTAGCGGCCAAGAGTTCTGGAGTTCGGTCGGATACTGGATTCTCGTCGTTGGACTCATTGGGGATATTTGTGTTCTCGTTGTGCCCGAGGAACGCAAGCGACTAGAGAAGATTCTCGCTGCCTTTTTCACAATTGTGATCATTGTCGGCGTCGCTATCGAGCATCGAGCCGATGCTAAGGTTTCCGTTCTCATTTCGGAGGAGGAAAGCGCATCGGCTCTCAATGTGAAAGACTTAGAGGAAAAGCTGGCGAACGCACAGAGGGATGCGGCAGTCGCCAGAAAGGAAGCCGAAGGATTCCGGTTCCAGATCGCGCAAACTAACGAACGCGCCGTGAAATCTGAAAAATTGGCTGAGGACGAGCGACTAGCCCGCATTAAACTCGAAGAAAAACTCTCTGGATGGCAATTGGATACTAAAAGCCAAGCAAGGCTTTTGACAGCCTTAAAACCGTATGCCAACACACCATACGACCTATCTGTGAACCCTTCCGAATTTAGGTTCATGCGAATCCTCGACAAAACACTGGATTCTGCTGGATGGACTTGGCAAAAGCCGAAGCCACCACCACCTAATCCCGTAAATGGCATGGTTATAGAAGCGCTGTTCGCTGATAGAGCCGGGTTAGACTTCAGATCCGGACTATTCGTACAGATCGCCCTGTCTCGAAAGGACAACTTTGAAAAGGCTGCCTCCGCCTTAGTCGTGGGATTGAGGAAAGAAGGTATCCCAGCGCAAGGTAATATCCTATTAAACCCTGACGCAGACCCTAGCGCGATACACATAATCATTGGCAGCAGAGAATAAAATATTGTTTTAAACTGGTCCACTACCACGCAACGCACTTCGTTGACACCTCCTGAAGGCGCGTGATACGCTTGATAGTTTGTTGACCACTCGAATTTCAACGCTAACAAAGGGGTCCAACGTGTCTCAGACAGACCAGAGCTATCTCTTTACCTCAGAATCAGTTACAGAAGGCCATCCGGACAAGATTTGCGACCAGATTTCGGACTCTGTGCTCGACGCGGTGCTCAAGGACGACCCGCGCAGCCGGGTGGCGTGCGAATCGATGGTGAAGGACCAATCCGTCTACGTAATGGGCGAAATCACGACGAATTCCAAGCCCGATATCGAAGCTTTAGTGCGCCAAACGGTGCGCAGCATTGGTTACACCGACCCAGATTGCGGCTTTACTGCTGACAACTGCCGGGTTACGGTGAACCTCTCCCGCCAGAGCGGCGATATTGACATGGGTGTGGGTCCGGGCGGCGCTGGCGACCAAGGCATGATGTTTGGCTACGCCTGCGATGAAACGGACGAGTTAATGCCCTTCCCAATCACGATGGCCCAAAAGCTCTGCCAACGGCTGGCCGAAGTGCGGCACAAGAACATCCTCAATTTTGTTCGTCCCGACGGGAAATCTCAGGTGACTGTCCGATACGAAAAGGGGCAGCCAGTGCGCGTGGACGCCGTAGTGGTTTCCACGCAACACACGCCGGACGTCAGCCGGGAAACGCTCTCCGAAGGCATCCTGCAATGCGTCATCAAACCCGTAATTCCTGCCCACATGATGGACAAAGACACTAAATTCCATATTAATCCCACGGGCCGGTTTGTAACCGGAGGCCCGGTGGGCGATTCCGGACTCACAGGGCGCAAGATCATTGTGGATACCTATGGCGGCACGGCACATCACGGCGGAGGCGCTTTTTCCGGCAAGGACCCGACAAAGGTTGACCGCTCCGCCGCATACATGGCGCGGCAGATCGCAAAAACGCTGGTGGCGGCCGGTCTGGCAAGGAAAGCCGAAGTGCAATTAGCTTATGCGATCGGCGTGGCCGAGCCGGTCTCCGTGATGGTCGATACGTTTGGGACCGGCAAAGTGAGCGATAGCAAGCTGGTGGAGCTGGTGCGCAAACACTTCAGGCTGACCCCGCAAGGGATTATCGAATCGCTCGACCTGCTGCGACCTATCTACAAAAAGACAGCGGCTTACGGGCACTTCGGGCGCAATGAGCCCGAATTTACCTGGGA
>DASZAA010000283.1:0-5221 GCA_035945615.1 Terriglobia bacterium | reverse complement strand
ATTCTCAAAAGGATGCGCAGAATTAGCATTAAAAAAGCCGCCTCCGTTGGTGCCGAGCATCTTGATTGCTTCCTGGGAAGCCACAGGCCCTTGCGGAATTGTCTGCGTAACGCCTTCAACGGTGGTAACTTTGGTGTACGACTTAAAGTTCTGAATCACGCCTTGCGAGCCAAGGATCAACGCACCCACAAACGCCAGTGGCAGGAAGACATAAACCAACCCGCGCGTGAGGTCCACCCAGAAATTGCCCACGCTTTTCGCCTGGCGACGGGCAAATCCGCGCACCAGCGCAATAGCCACCGCAACCCCTGCCGCTGCGGAGGCAAAGTTCTGCACAGCGAGCGCCGCCATTTGTACCAAATAACTGAGTGTGCTTTCCCCGGCATAAGCCTGCCAATTGGTATTGGTCAGGAAGCTGACAGCGGTATTGAAGGCGAGATCGGGGGTAACAGGAGTCGCCCCCTGCGGAGCGTGGCGTGTGCCAAAACCCATCGGGTTGAAAGGCAGAACGCCTTGAAGCCGCTGCATCGCGTAGACGAAAAGAAAGCTGACCAGGCTGAAGGCAATCAGCGATGCGGCGTACTGCGTCCACCGCTGCTCGGCGTCTTCCCGCACGCCACAGAGCCGGTAAATCAGCCGCTCAAGCGGGCGAAGGACCGGGTGCAAGAAAGTCCGCTCTCCCTCGAAAACCTTGGCCATGAAAGCGCCAAGCGGTTTCGTGAGCGCAAGAATCACGAGGAAGTAAACTGCGATGTTTAGGAGCCCCATTGATGTCATGGCTTAGAAGTGCTCCGGGTGTAAGAGCGCATAGACCAGATAGATGAATAACCCCAGCGCCACAATTCCTGCGACGATTGTCATAAAGCACCTCACGGCCAAGGTTGAAGGCCGGTTATTGATCGGTAGTGCGCAACCCTGCTTGTGTCGTTAGGAGCGGCCGGGAGTTTCCGGTCAACCGGGCTGTCACATGCGGTCGCATGCTTTGGTGAATGCCCAGCAAATCACGAAAAAGGCAAAAATGATTCCGACGTAAAGCGCGTCAAGCAAAGTCATGACTCCCAGATTCCATAGTGGCCGCGATGCTCATCATCTGCGTTCGATCACATCATCGAGGCTTCTGAGAGCGTACCCCAGAGGACATAAGAAAGTCATAAAGAAGCCGTAAGGATTTTCTAATTGATGCAGGGGCGAGGTACAAAAGGTAAGAGGCGAGCAGGTAGGCATCCGGTCTTCAGCAATGCTCACGTTAAACCTTTATTTGTTATTGAAAGCTGTTTACTTTTCCCTTGCCCTCGTCATTTGCCTCTTCGGGCACGTGAAAGCGATAGCCCACCCAGGGCTCAGTCAGAAGGTAGCGGGGTTTTGAGGGCTGCGGCTCAATCTTACGGCGAAGCTGATTGATAAAGACGCGCAGGTACTCAACTTCATCGCCGTAATCGGGACCCCAGACGGCCTGCAGAAGCTCACGATGCCTGATGACGCGATTTGGCCGGGTGGCCATGAAGCGGAGCAAGTCGAATTCTTTCGGCGTCAGGCGCGCGGCGCGGCCTTGTACCTCCGCCTGGCGCGAATGGAAGTCAATCTGAACGCCATCAAACGTGAGGCGCTGCGGGCCGGAGTCCGGAGTCGCAGTCATGCGCCGCAACGCGGCCCGGATTCGCGCCAGCAGCTCAGGCGTGCTGAAGGGCTTGGTGACGTAATCATCAGCACCCGCATCGAGCGCCTTCACCTTATCCTTCTCGGCCCCGCGTACCGTCAACATAATAATGGCAAGTTCGGAATCGGCGCGGCTCTCGCGGATGGCGCGGCAGGCGGCAATGCCGTCAACGCCGGGAAGGTTCATATCGAGCAGCACCAGATCAAACGGAGTGCGGCGAAGAGTCTCAATCGCCTCCTCGCCGCTGCGGACGTCGCTCACTTCGTAGCCGTTCGCTGTAAGCGCCGTGCGCATCACGCGCCGAATTTGCGGCTCATCGTCCACCACCAGGATGCGCCCCGCGCTCAAGCGAGTGTCTCCTGGCTCGCGGTAGGAATGGAAATAAAGAATTCCGAGCCTCGTCCTGGCTTGCTCTCCACCCAGATGCGGCCTGAATGCGCGTCCATGATCTTCCGCGCGATGGTCAAGCCCATGCCCGTCCCGTTCACCGGCTCACCTTCCGCCGGCGCGCGGTAAAATTTTTCAAAGATGCGTCGCTGCTGGTTTTCCGTAATACCCTGTCCGCTATCCGCCACGGAAATGATAGCGCCACGCTCAGCCGCCCTCGCGCTGACCACGATGGGCGACCCCGGCGGCGAATACTTGAGCGCGTTATCCATCAACTGACGAAGGGCAAGCGCGATCAGATCGGCATCGGCTGAAACCGGCAGCAACCCTGGCGCCACGCGCAATCGCACTTCCCTGCCCTCAATCGCCGGCTGCATCGAATCGAGGGCCGCGCGGATCAGACTCGTGGCCGAATGGGACCCCAGGGAAAGCTGCATCTTTCCGCCTTCGACGCGCGCCATCTGGATGGCTTCCGTTACCAGGCGCGATAGGCGGTCTGCTTCTTCATCAATTATGGAAACCAGCTCGCGCTGCTCAAGCAGTTTGGGAGCCGAGGAGGCAAGCAGGGCGCTCGCAGCCGCTTTGATGGAAGTGAGCGGCGTTTTGAATTCGTGCGCAATGGCATCGAGCAGTGTTGATTTTAATTCCTGGCTCTGCCGGGCGGCTTCGGCTTCGTTGGCTGCTTCTTGGCCGCGGACACGCTCAAGGCCAATCGCCACCACGTTTGAGAGCGCGTGCAGCGCGCCATCCGAGATCTCCCCGCCCCGCAGCGCCATGCTTCCAATTGGGCCGCCACCCAAACGAATTGCAGTGACGATGAGGTGCGCCGAACCGTCTTGGAGCAGAGTGCCGCGCACTGCCGCCTCGCGCAGCTTGTCCTCGATGCCCGGCATATCCTCAGGACCCGCGCGAATCACTTCACCGCTCTCCCGGTCATAAAGAGCGAAGGCGGGCAACTCGAAAATCTGCGCAATCTGAAACGCTATCTGCTTCGCCACCGGACGCGCCGCGTCCATGAGAAGGATGGCACGGCTCAGCGCGTAAAGCCGCTCCATCTCAAGCTGCGGGCGGGATTCCTCCGGCGCGCGCCGCGCGGGCCGCGCGGCAAATAGGCATACCGCGATGGCTGAGACCAGAAAAGCGATAAAACCTTCGAGGGACCGGGCCGAGGTAATGCTGAAACTTCTGAATGGAGGCAGAAAGAAATAATCGAAGCAAAGCAGAGCCACAAGCGAAGCGGCCATGCTCTCGG
This sequence comes from Terriglobia bacterium, assembly GCA_035945615.1. Lineage (GTDB taxonomy): Bacteria > Acidobacteriota > Terriglobia > UBA7540 > UBA7540 > RH2-MAG17b. Next base: position 1,925 of record DASZAA010000283.1, on the reverse strand, counting down.
CGAATCCCCATGACGCAGCGATGCCGGCAATCGCCGCCAGATAGAAGAATCCCGCTGCCGTTGCGCCGATGGGAATAGGCCTGAAGAAGACCAGCGTGATGGCGCCGACGATTAAAAGCGGTCCGGCAAACCTCAAGAGGTCCCCCCAATGGCCCGATAATCTTAATTGGCCCAGTTGTCTTAATAGGAAACTGCGTTTTCGACCAAACGATGCAGGCATGAAACTGTCCCTTCGGATTACTCTACCACGCTCCCGCCATCTTTGCTTCGGGCGCCGCATCACCGGACACGATGTGAGAGAATCGTTTGTGGTCACCGTTCCCGGTACGACTAGAAGATACACTGTTATGGTCCTTGAGACACGCTTGTGAATAATCCGGATATCCAGATGAAATTACTCGCTAAGGCTCTGCGTCAGAAGCTCAAGGGCGAAGTGCGTTTTGATGCGGGTAGCCGCGCACTCTATGCGACCGACAGCTCCAACTATCGCCATACGCCTATCGGGGTGGTCATCCCGCGCGACGTGGAGGACGTTATCGCTACGGTTACAGTCTGCCGGGAATTCAACGCTCCGCTACTCGCTCGCGGCGGCGGCACCAGCCTGGCAGGTCAATGCTGCAACCAGGCAGTGGTCCTTGATACCTCCAAGTATCTTTGCAATGTTTTGGAAATCGACCCCGATCACCGCACGGCGCGCGTCGAGCCCGGCGCAGTACTCGACCGTCTTCGCACCGCCGCTGCGCCTCACCAACTCACCTTCGCGCCCGACCCCTCCACTCACAGCCGCTGCACCTTGGGAGGCATGATTGGCAACAATTCCTGCGGTACGCACTCCCTGATGGGCGGGAATACAGTGGATAACGTAGAGGAACTTGACATCCTGACCTATGACGGCTTGCGCCTGACCGTGGGGCGCACATCGGATGCGGAGTTAGCCGGAATCATCCGCGAAGGCGGGCGGCGCAGCGAAATCTATGAGTCGCTCCTCCAGCTGCGTGACCGCTATGCGGAACTCGTTCGGGCGCGCTTCCCAAGAATTCCCCGGCGCGTCTCCGGCTACAATCTCGATCAGCTCCTTCCCGAAAACGGCTTCCACGTGGCACGGGCGCTCGTGGGTACAGAAGGCACTTGCGTGACGGTGGTTGGGGCTAAAGTCCGGCTCGTGCCCAGTCCCGCCGTGCGCGTTCTCGTGGCATTGGGTTTTAGTGGCTTGCCGGCTGCGGCGGATTCGGTAGAGTTGATTCTTCGCCACAAACCCATTGCTCTTGAAGGCATGGAGCGGCCCATGCTCAGCGCGTTTGAGCAAAAACCTGCAATGGGGGAGAAAGTCGCTCTTTTGCCGGAAGGTGGCGGATTGCTGCTGGCTGAATTTGGCGGAGCGTCTCTCGATGGGGTGCGCCACGCCGCGCTTGAAACAATGGCGGAGCTTGAGCACCTAGCCGTTCCGCCCAAAATGAAACACTTTGAGATGCCATCCGGCATGAAGAGCCTCTGGGAACTGCGCGAAGCCGCTCTGGGCGCGGCGTCGCGCGATGCGAACGGGCAGGAATACTGGGGAGGGTGGGAAGACGCCGCTGTGCCGCCGGAAAGGCTGGGCGCCTACTTGCGTGAGTTCTACCGATTGGTGGAGGCTCACGGCTACAAGGGTTTTCTCTACGGTCATTTCGGGCAAGGCTGTATTCATGCGCGCTTCAACTTTGACTTTGGGACGCCGGAAGGCGTCCGTAGGTTCCGCTCCTTTGTGGAAGAAGCAGCGGACCTCGTGGTGCGTTTCGGTGGATCGCTTTCGGGCGAACATGGAGACGGCCAGGCGCGGGGCGAACTTTATCCGAAAATGTTCGGACCGGAGTTGGTTCAAGCCTTCCGCGAGTTCAAGGCTATTTGGGATCCATTGGGCAAAATGAATCCGGGCAAAGTGGTCGATC
>DASZAA010000282.1:0-12733 GCA_035945615.1 Terriglobia bacterium | reverse complement strand
TTGCGCTTCGATGCCCCCGCTCTTCGCCTTCAGTCGAACACGCCGGACGCCTTGCTCGCCACGGTCAAGCACTTCGGCCTCAAGCTCTCCATCGCCGAAAATGAGCGTTTCGCCTACACGAACTTTGCGGCCCGGATGCACTAGCCCTTGCCAGATGCCGCCGCCCTCGTTTCGCGTGAGCAGAAGTTCCACCTCGCCCCTCAGAAATTCATGCGCTCGCGGATTGTTACGGCCTATGGGCTGCGCGTTCGTTCCACGGCGGCGGCCGAGAAGGCGCGCCGGAAAGACGCGCGTATTGTTGAACACCAGGAGGTCGCGAGGTTCGAGTAACCGCGGCAGATCGCTGAAGGACTGGTCCCCGAAAGTCTGCTGGGCGCGGTTTAGAAGCAGTAACCGTGAGGCATCGCGCCGCGCAAGAGGCCGCCGGGCAATCAATTCAGGTGGGAGATCGTAATCAAATTCTGAAAGCAACATGAAGAGAAAAGTTTATCAAGTTCCGCCGAGGGCCACCAACCATACTGTACGGTATACCCCGCCGCCTATTTTTCATGAGCGCCTGGCGGCGAGATGCCATTGCTGCGGCCAAGTTAGCGAACCATCGCCGTGTGCTAAAGTCATTGCATGAGCCAGCCCGCAGTCAGGATCACTAGCCGCGCGATTGATCGAATCGTCGCGGGGCATCCTTGGATTTACCGCAGCGACGTAAAGGAAACAGAAAATATTGATCCCGGCGCCGTCGTGCGCCTTATGGACCGCCGGAATCACTTTTGGGGTCAAGCTCTTTACAGCAGCCAATCACAAATCGCCCTGCGCTTAGTCGCCAGAGAAGAGCGCCAGTTTGACCGGGACTTTCTGGCCGAGCGCATCCAGCAGGCATCCGATTACCGCGAGCGCATTGCAGCAGGGGTTGAAGCCTGCCGGGTAGTTTCATCCGAAGGCGATATGCTTCCGTCGCTAGTGATCGACCGCTACGGTGATTGCTTTGTGTTGCAGACGCTAAGCCAAGGAATGGAAAAGTTCAAGGCGGCGATTGTGGGGATTCTGACGCAGCAATTGCACGCGCGTTCAGTGATCGAGCGCAACGACGTGACGGTTCGCTCTCTCGAGGGGCTACCTGAGCTCAAAGGGATGCTGAGCGGGGAAGATCACGCTGCAGTTGTCACCGAGAACGGAGTAAAGTTCCGGTTCGGCCTGCTGAGCGGCCAGAAGACGGGGGGATTTCTCGATCAACGGGAAAACCGCGCCGCCGCGCTCGAATACGCCCACGGCCGCGCGCTCGATTGCTTTTGCTACAACGGCGGGTTCGCGCTGACGCTGGCTTCCCGCTGCGATTCGGTCCTAGCTATTGATAGTTCTGGCGATGCGCTTGCAGCGGCCCAAGCCAATCAGAGGCTCAATGATATTCATAACGTCGAATGGCGCGAGGCGAATTGCTTCGATTTTCTCAAGTCGGCTGACCATGACGGGATGAAATTTGACGCCGTCGTTCTTGATCCACCCGCGTTTGCCCGCCAGAGGTCACACCAGGAAGCCGCGCTGCGCGCCTACAAGGAATTGAATTTGCGCGCGCTCAAAATCCTGAACTCCGGCGGATTCCTAATCACGTGCTCTTGCTCCTATCACGTGAGCGAAGCGGACTTCCTGGGTGTGATCGCAGCCGCAAGCGTTGATGCCCACCGGACGGTCACAGTTGTAGAGCGGCGCACCCAGTCGCGGGACCACCCCATTCTGCTGACGGTGCCGGAAACACATTACCTGAAATGCTTGATCCTTCGCGCGGTGTAACCTTGGGCGGCGTCAATAATGAAACCGCCATCGGAATTCGACGTAAAACTCACGCGGGTCAACAAAATGGGTGCCGCCGAATGTATTGCTGTCATCGAGCATGAAGCGCGCATTAGTCAAGTTGAGCGCATTCACGCTGATGGAAAAACGCTCCCCAAAGGACTTCCCCAGCGCAAGGTCCTCGGCTGAATGGGGCGGCAGGTGCGCCGGTCCGTTGCTGTTAAGAAAACCAGAGCCAAACGAATAGGTCGCGTCTGCCCAGCTCCTCCACGGAAGCTGGACGTTCAGCACCGAACTTACAGTATTGCGCTGGTCGTGATCGAGCAGGAAATAACTTGTGGGTGCGAATTCGATGAGACCGCCTGTAATTGGCCCGAGCCCCTCGGCAAGTTGATTAGAGTAAGCGATTCTCAGTTGCGCGCGTCCGAAGATTTCCGGCGAACGCACGCTGACCTCAGTGCCGCGAATCAATGCAGCCAGATCCGTTAAGGGCAGGAAGATATCGGAGTTGCCGACCTCATCATGATCAAGAAAGTTGCTGGCGCTGGTGCGGAAATGATCCACATCCAAAGACCAATGGTGGAGCGGCACGGAGAGACCAACATCCCACTGGTGGTCGCGCTCGCCTGGCAAGGGAACAAATCCAACGCCTTGTTCCAGCGCGAAGTTGAGCAACGGGCCTGAGACGGTGTCGAGCGGCGGCGGCTGGTAGTAAGTGGCGTAGTAACCGTGAAGAAGCCCATGAATTCGCGGAATCCGCAGCGCCGCACCGACGCGCGGGTCCGCCGCGTTTTCGCTGATAAGTCCGCCATAGTGCGTCAGCCGGACGCCGCCGTTAAGCATCAGCCACGAAGTCAGCTTGTATTGATCGCCGGCAAAGACCGACTCCGAGTTTCCCCAGGGCAAAAACTTTTGGACAAGAACCTGGCCGCCGGGATTAGCCGCCAGCGAAAAAAACGTGTTATCGTGCTGCCCCCAAACTTCGAGGCCTGCGCGAAAATTATGTCTTCCTTTCGGAACCGCCAGCGTCGCCAGCGCGCCCATATATGTCGACCGGCGATTATCATTGAGGACAAACGGCGTGTCGGCGGGGCCACCGAGATAGCCGGCGCGGTTGTAGTTGAAAAAAGGAGAGACCGTGAGCACCGTACCGCCGGGCGAACTGTGCGCCCAAGTGAAACCCAGCATATCATCGCGCTCGATGTCGAGGTCTCGTATGCCAGAGGACTGCGCCGCTGCGCCGTTTGGAATCTGAAAATGACTGCCGCCGAACGAAGCGACGACTCGAAGCTGATTCTCCACCGAGGGATTGTAGAGGATCGAAGCGAACCCGCCGAGACCGCTGGTCTGATCGTGAATGATCTGCGGCGTGGGTGTCGCAAGGCCGAGGTCCGAGCGGTTCCCGTCCACACTCGCATAATAGGCGAACCGTTCGGTGTGGCTTCCAAAGCTCAGCAAGTCATCAGTTTGATTAAAGCTTCCGTAAGTCGTGATTAAATCGCCTTCGTTGTTGCGGTCGAACCCGGAAGGCGTCACCACGTTGAAGAAACCGTAAGTCCGGTCGCCATACTCGGAAGAATATCCGCCCGTCTGCGCCTGGAGCGATTCGACATTTCGTGGATCGATCAAAGGGCCAACGTTGCTTGCGATGTTGGTGTTGAGCACGGGAATTCCATCAAAAAACCAGCTCTCCTGGTGGCCGCCGCGCACGTGCAGCATGTCATGAACCATATAAGCGCCGGGAACGAAGTCAGTGATCATGGCCATGCTGTTGGCGAGGCTTGCGCCCGGCGTCCGGGTAATTTCCTTCGACGAGACCACGGTTTGCGTGGTCGAGGTTTCTGTATCGAGCGTTGCGGGCGCCCCCGAGACCGTGACCGACTGCCTCATCCCGGCCAGGCGCATTTGCAGGTGAACCACCGCGTTGCTTTCAGCATGAACCTCAAGCCGCTCCGAAAGTGTCTGAAAACCGACGGCTACGGCGCTCACTATATAACTACCCGGTGGAACGTTGCGGAACTCAAATTCTCCGTTTTCATCTGAGCGCGCCGATTCCTTCCAGTTCAGGACATCAGCGGCCAGCGTGACCGAGACGCCTGGGACCGGCCTGTGCTGTGAATCGTGCGTGATTCCGTGCAGCACGGCTCCGGGCGCAGCAGCGCTCAAGCCGCTGGCAATCCAAATGATCAAGGCGAGACAATACACACTCCGCCGCCTCATAATTCCTCCTAATTGCGCACGGTAAAATACACGGGCGCGCCGCTGAGATTTTTGTTCTGACTGTAATTAGGTTAGGAAAGAAGGCGGGGAGGGTGATAAGGCCGCTGCAGATGCCCAAGGGGTGCGGTTTCCACCGCTGAAATACAGAATGGAGATGAAACGAACGGACTGCGCAGAGTGCTGTAATCCACTGGGTCAAAGCAGAGTGGGTTATGGCTCATGCCCAAGTAAAGGGCAGGCGAAGGAGATACGGAACATGAGCAGGCCAGGCTACAATGGTCCGGCTTCGGTTGTTTGGGCATGGAGCAGTTTACCGGCATCCCGGAATTGGACTGGCTCATCGAATTCATTTGACCCATTCGGCAATGCCCGTGCGCACAGCAACCCGCCGAGGCGCAACAGCTTGATGCGCCTCGCCGCATGGTTAGCCAACTTAAAGAGGGCAGCCCTGCGAGCGAGAAGGAGATAAGCAAGATCCAGGCGTGAACCGTCCGAGTCATTCAAGACATTCTAACATTCCTGGGCCGTAGCCGCGAGTCATCGGACAGCGCGGTTTACACCTGCAGTGTGTCTCCGTCACGGGCGACGAGCACATAGAGCGCAGGGCCAACGAAGACACCAAGGAACAATCTCGAAACCAGCCCGGCGACGATGACGATCGCAAACGGCCTTTGAGTGTCGGAACCGATACCGTGCGACAGCGCCGCGGGCAGCAGTCCTAGGCAGGCCACCAGCGCGGTCATCATGATAGGCCGCAGGCGGAGCAGAGAGGCCTCACGCGTTGCAGTATGAATGTCCATGCCTTCCAGCCGCAGCTTGTTGATATAGCTGAAGAGCACCACGGCGGTTTCAACCGCCACGCCCATCAAGGCTAGAAAACCCAGCGCCGACGATACGCTGAACGGCGTGTGGGTGAGCTTGAGAGCTATCAGCGCGCCTACGGGTTCTGTCATCACCACGCCGATCGCCGTAATGATGGGAAACTTGATGTTCCCGTAGAGAGCGAAAAGGATGAGGAAAATGAGAAATACCGTGAGTGGCCCGATGACGGCGATTTGCTTTCTTGCGGCCAAGTATTCACCGTACTCGCCGCCCCAGGTCATACGGTAGCCCTGCGGTAGATGGACGGCGGCATCCACCGCCTTTTGCCCGTCCGCCACCGCGCTGGCCAGATCGCGGCCCTGAATCGCGTACTGCACCCCGATGTACCTTGAGTTGTTTTCCCGATAGATGAAGGAGGCGCCATTCCCGATGCGAACTTGAGCAAGCTGCCGCAGCGGAATCTGCTGCCCGGCAGGGTCGCCTACCAGCAGGTCGCCAATTTCCGTTCCGCTGCTGCGGTATTGAGGCTCCATCCGCACCACGAGGTCAAATTCTTTCTCTCCCTGGATCACTTGCGTAACGGCTTGGCCGCCCACCGCCGCCTGGACCACCGCTTCCACGTCCGCGACATTAATCCCGTAGCGGGCGCAAGCGGCGCGGTCAACATCGACGATCAGGCTAGGCTGGCCGAGTTCGCGCACCACCACCAGATCGGTAAACCCGGGCACGTGTTCGAGGGTTCTCTTCACCTGAATGGCGTTGTTCTGCAACACGGTCAGGTCCTGTCCATAGATTTTCACCGCCAGCGCGCTCTTGAGGCCCGTTAAGGCTTCGTCCACCGCGTCTTCAGCGGGTTGCGTATAGTTGAAAATAATGCCGGGGAAAGTCTGGAGCTTATCGTTGATCGCGGCAATCAGTTCCTCTTTAGTGCGAATGCGCCCCTTTTTCCAAACGGAGTCTTTGTAAGGCCTGAGGCCGACGTAGAATTCGTCATTGAAAAAACCGGTTGGATCCGTGCCGTCGTCCGGGCGTGCGAGTTCCGAGGCGACGGTGGTTGTCTGCGGGAAGGACCTCAGCACGTCACGAATCTCCGGCGAGATCTTGGCAGCTTCCTGCCAGGAAATTGTGTATGGCATGGTGGCACGCACCCAGAGAGCGCCTTCATCGAGGTGGGGCATGAACTCGCCCCCGATATATGGCACGAGCAGAAGGGATGCGCCAAAGATAATCACGGCTGCCAGAATGGTGAGCTTCGGATAATAGAGGCAGGGGTCAAGCATCGAGCCATAAACCCTCTTGATCCACTCGTATGCCCGGTTAACCTTTTCCTTCGCTCCATTCTTAAACCAATAAGCTGCAAGCACTGGCACCAAGGTGAGGCTGAAAATCAATGAGCCAACCAGCGCGAATGACATGGTGTCTGCCATCGGATGGAACAACCGGCCGGCCGCCCCCTGAAGGGCATAGATGGGAATGTATCCGGCGATAATCACAGCCACTGAATAGAAGACAGGCCGGTCCACGTCGCGCGCCGCCGTCAGGATGATTTCCACCACGCCGGTTTGCTGGCCATGTCGTTCGGTCATCTCACGGTAGATGTTTTCCATCATCACGACCGTGCCGTCGACAAGAATGCCAAAGTCGATGGCGCCGATGGAGAGTAGATTGGCCTCCACACCTTTCGCATGAAGCAGGATGAACGAAAAAAGCAAAGCTAGAGGAATGGTTAGAGCTACAATCACTGCCGCCCGGAAACTGATGAGGAAGAAGATGAGCACGATAAGAACCAGGATCATGCCGCGCAATAGATTGCCTTCTACGGTGTCCGTGGTGAGTTTCACCAGATCGCTGCGGTCGTAATAGGGCATTACCTTCACGTCGGGCGGCAAGACGGTCTTGTTCAGCCTTTCCGTTTCTTTCTCAACGCGCTGCAAGACATATTGAGTCTGCTCGCCGGTGCGCATCAGAATCACGCCTTCAACGGCGTCATCCTGGTGCATGTAGCCGAATTCGCCCAGGCGCGGCGCGTGGCCGATCACGACCTTGCCGATGTCTTTCGCCAGCACGGGTGCGCCATTCTGGCTGGCCACGACGATGTTGCCGATATCCTGGAGGTCTTTGACAAGCCCAAGGCCCCGCACGTAATAAAACTGGCCGCCTTGCGAGTAGAAGCCTCCGCCCGTATTCGCGTTATTCACCGAAAGAGCTTGCATGACCTGCGGGACGGTGAGGTGATAGTTGAAAAGCCGCGTGGGGTCGAGCAGTAACTGGTATTGCATGACCTCGCCGCCGAAACCCGAATCATCCGCGACACCGGGTACGGAGCGGTAGGCGCGCTCGAGCACCCAGTCCTCAATGGTCTTAAGCTCCATAGGCGAGCGGTCCGGGCTTTGGATCACATAGCGGTAGATCAAGTCGCTGGGGCTGGATAGCGGCGCCATGGTGGGCGTGACACCGGCGGGCAGGTTTACATCGCTTAGGCGCTGAAAGGCAAGCTCTCGGCAGAAATAGTCGTCCGTTCCGTAGCTGAACGTCATGATGACGTCCGAAAGGCCATAAAGCGAAATTGACCGCATATAGGTGAGGTTTGGGATACCGTTCATTTCGACTTCAACAGGGACGGTCACCAGGCGTTCGGTCTCCTCCGCCGCATGGCCAGGCCATTGCGTGATGATCTCGACCATCGGCGGAGAAAGGTCGGGATAGGCGTCGATCGGCATGTGCACGAACGACACCACGCCCACAATGGCAATGGCCACGGTCATCAGCAAAATAAGAAACCGTTGGTGTAAAGCGAAATGAACGATTCGATGAATCATCGGATAGTTTGGATCGGAATCACCACGAGGGAGGCCCTGGCGGAATCCATATCCAGTAGTCTCCCATTAGTGTTGAAGTGAATTCGCAAACTGCAGGAATAGGCTGCCGTCTGCCACGACCTCGTCACCCGCTTGCACTCCACCGAGGACCTGCGTTCGGCCGCCTTGCGTCTGGCCGATGGTAATCAATCGCTGCGCAAACTCTCCCTGCCCGGCAACTGTGTATACAAACGGTTGATTTTCGCTATTCCTGAGCACGGCGGAGTCGGGCACGGAGAGCGCATTAGAGATTGCACCGGCATCCACTTGCACGGTCACGTACATATCTTTCTTTAGTCTCTGACCGGGGTTTTGCGTCACGATGCGCACCTGAAGCGTGCGGGTGTTGGGATCCATGGCGGGCGCGAGGTAGGAAATGCGGCCACGAAAGACCTCCGGGTAGGCGTTGGTCTCGATCGTGACACTCTGCCCCTGGCGGATGTAGACAAGATCGCTCTGATATACGTTTGCCAAGACCCAGACGGTGCTCATATTGGAAATGGTGAAGCACTGGGTCGCTCCCGCCTGCACGACCTGGCCCAGAGCAACCGTCCTCTCCACCACCTCGCCGCCGATAGGCGCGAGCACGGGAATTAAGGGTGAAGTTGCCGCTTGCAGAACCGCGCTTTGACTCGTCAACCCGAGCACCTTCAGCGTCTGCCACGCGGCAACCATGTCCGCGTTGGCTTGCACTTCGGCGGATTCGGCCTGCTCGAGCGCGCTTACGGAAATGGCATGATGAGTGTAAAGGTCTTGGGAGCGGCGATATGTTTTCTCGGCAAGATTATAGGCGTCGCGAGCCTTGATATAGTTATCACGCATTTGCGCGTAGTCCGGGCTGGTGACTTCCATCATCGGCTGGCCCGGATGAACCGTCTGGCCCGGAAGAACCAGCACGCGCATAACGCGGCCGCCCACCTGAGTGATGACCGGCGTGGTTTCAAAGTCGTTGTACGCTACCGAGCCGGGCAGACGGAGAATGTGCGGAATAGAAGACTTCTCCACTTTAACGATCTGGAGCCGCCCCATTTGGCTTTCGGGGACACGGAAGTAAGACGCCTGGGGGCCGCTGGCTTCGCCCGAAGCAGACGTTTGGGGTGAGGCGGCATTCGCCGTTGTGTCGGACTTATTGCAGCCGGTAGCGATGATGAGCGGCAGACAAATGATCGCTGTCAGTGCCAACTGCTTCACGAGGTGCCAGAGACTATGTGACAACTGCGAGTTTTGAGTTGTAGCGGCGGCCTCTGGGCGCCGGTGTTTAATATCTAAAAGCCGGCGGCCAGAGGCCGCCGCTACAGCCGCCGTTGCTTCTTCTCGATGCAACTTCGTATGCAGGCCATTCAATTTCGTGTTCTGATGTGTTTTCATTGCAAATTCCTTGTGCCCACCGCCTCGCGCAGTTGCTCGACTGAGGCCATGTACGAGGCCAAAGCCTGAAGGTAGGCAAGCTGAGTTGCGCGGTAGCTGCGCTCTGCGTCGAGAAAATCCAGCAGGCTGGCGGCGCCGCGATGATAGGCGTACTGGCTGATATCTCTGGAGTCTTGCGCTTCCTTCAGGTAGCCGGACTGGTAAAGTTCAACCACCTGAGCGTTGGTTTGAAACGCGGCGTAGGCGCTTTTGACGTCGGTGAGCACCTGATCGGAAGCCGCTTGCTCCGTTTCCTGCGCTTGCGTAATGGCAAAATGGGTGCGGGCAATCTCGCCCTGGTTACGGTCAAATATAGGGATTTCAACCGAACCGAACAAGCTGATGCTGTTCAGCGCGGAGACGTGGGTATAGTTCGCCTGCGCGGTCACATCACGCTTGCCGTCGGCCTTGGCAAGTGCGTACTGGCTGTCGGCAGCCGTCACGCCCTCCTTGGAGGCGAGCAGATCCGGGCGCGACTGGAGCGCCTTGGCTTCGGCATCAAGCAGGCCTAAATGAATGGGCACATAGTTCAGGTTCCCCACCACATCGTAATTGGCCGGGAGCGCATCATAGCCGGTGAACTGCCGCAGGCTGGCCTTGGCTTGAACCAGCGCAACTTGAGCGGCGGAAACGTCGGTCTGAAATTGCAGCAGTTGAAGCTTGATTTTGAGGAAGTCGCCCTCACTGATGTCTCCCGCCTTGTATTGGGCTTGGCCGATGTTGACTGTGTTGGTAAAGCTCGCCAAGTCCTGCTGAGCAAACTGTAGCGTGGACTTTGCGAGCAAAACCTGGATGAACTGCTGCGCGACATTAAATGTCAAAACCCTTTCATCGTCTTTGACCGTTGTGGCCGTCACCGCAGTTTGATCTTTGGCGGCCCGGATGCGCGCCTGGCGCTTGTGACCCCGTTCGATCAGGTATGAGACCCCTAAGTCAAACTCGCTGATAACATCCAGGGTTGAACTGTTCAAATTACTGGGGCTAAAGAGCGGCACGAAAAGCGAATCGCCCAATAAGACTGGATTCGGCCGGAGTGAAGCCGTAATCTCCTGCGCCTGACTTTGGGGGATCGTCGTGCGCGCGGCTTCGAGCGTGTGATTGTGCGCGAGAGCCAATTGAATCGCTTGTTGAAGATCAATGCGAACGCTAGGCGTCCCGGCCGTCGTTGCCGTATTCGATGCTCCGGCCGCGCCCGCCGGGCTGGAGGGGGGAGTCTGGCCTTTCAGTGCCGCCGTGCTGCCGGGCAGTATGGCTAGGCTTGCGGCGGTCAGGGTCAGAAAGCTCAAATGAAGGCAGGATGCAAGGCGGGGGCGCTTGCCGAATTTGAATACCCTGGCGGCCTGCCTGCCCATATCCCTCACGCCGCCGGGCGGGGCTGAAACGAACAACTTTGTCATGGGAATCAACTAATCTCCTCGAAAATGGGTTCCGCAACTGGGAGAAGGTTTGCCTGGCGAATCTATGTCTCGGAAAAGTGAATTTGCTCTTCCTCCACCCACTTAGCAGGAAACACAAGAGGCGAGCCGGGCTCAAAACAGGTCCAAATCGGCCCCAATGCCCTAACAGGGGGCCTTAATCTGACCCAACCTAACCCGAAATATGGCTTAAACCGGGGTTAGAAGGCTCGCTTCTGAGCCAAACGATAGAGGATGACCAGGCTGTGCTTAGGACTAACCAAGTGATGGGGGACCGCGAACGGGAAGGGTTGTGACGGCAAGATTTGGTAAGCCGGACCAAAAGGGCGCAAGATGAAAGACAATCCGCTGCGCGGGGCGCGCGGCCTGTCCAATTGTTGCTGGCCGCGCCGAGCTCTGGCGGACGACTTGGCAAGCAATACATTCAGTCTCGCTCGAAGAAGCGGGCGGCGGGGTGGCGCTCGAAGCCTTGAGCACCGCACGTTTGTGAAGCGTGACACACGGATAACCATGCTGGTGAAGCTCTGCTGCGAAGACAAGTTGCAACTGCGCGGCAAAGAGAAACCAGATTGCTGCGGCACGCAACCTCCGTTTGCCCAAACGCGATTTTTTCCCTCGGCGCTTCACCGCTTTGTTCTATTCTCCACATCGGGCTGAGGTTCGCGTGTAGCAGCCTTCAACCCGCATTGCGTCCGTATCTTACTGAAAATGTAAGCTGTTTTCAATACTACCTCGAAAAGACTCCCTTGGTGCTGCGGGCGCGTATGCACTATTTCGCGGCAGCTTGAGCCAAGGCGTCATCTACAAGCTTGAAAAAGTCCGGCGGCGTGACCGCACCGGCGGCCAGCTTGCCGTTGATAAAAAACGTAGGCGTTTCATTGACACCGAGACCGGTGCCTTCGACATAATCCGCCCGGACGCGAGGCAGTGTTGCCTTCGAATCCAGGCAAGCCGCGAGTTTATCCTTGTCAAGGCCGGCCTGTCCGCCCAAATCAAGCAGTTGCTGCCGCACCGTTTCGGGCTTGATCGCGTTCTGGTTCTGGAAGATAAGTGAGCGGAAGGGGAGAAAGTCCGCAGGATTGGCTTGGAATGCGCACTCATTTGCAACCGCCGCTACCACCGCCCACGGATGGATCGTGTAGAGCGGATATTCCTTAAAGATAATTCGCACCTTTGAGCCGTACTTGGGAAGCACCTGCTTCTCCAAAAACTCTTGCATCTCAGCGCAATGCGGGCACTCCAGGTCGGCATATTCCACAATCGTCACGGGCGCGCCCGCCGGGCCGGTGGAAGGCTGATTCTGCATGTCAATCATCTGCTCCACCTGCTGTTCCGGACTGCCGTTGAGGCCGTAGACATTGCCCGCAATCAGATAATTTCCATCCTGCGTCACATAAAAATCCTGCGAACTCTTGTTTTTCCCCAGGTCCATGGCAACCGTGGTTTTCAAAAAGCCGGGATAGATTGAGGGCCGCAAAGGGCCTACGGTGATCGTGGCGGAGGGAGGAATGGAAAACCGCTCGCGCAGGTATCGCTCGATTTTAGCGCGCGCGGCATCACTCGACGCCGCCTCGGGCGATGCCGCTATCGCGGGGCGGCTCTGCGCCTGGGTTGAAGGAAGGATCGCGAGCAGAGCGATGAGCGCAACTCCTGCCCCTATTCTGTACGTGACGTCATAAGTCGGGCGCGTCTGATTCTGTAGTGGCAGCCTCTGGCCGCCGGATTTTAATAGTAAAGACCGGCGGCCAGAGGCCGCCGCTACAGCCAATGACCGTCGCTGACCTATGGCGCTCCGTATAAATCTCGCAAGCCAGCGCTTCATGCTTCTCTCTTTCAGATGTCTTCGGACGAGATGGCTATTTCGCGCGCCGCAAATCCGCGTCGATGATGCGGTAGAACTCCTCGGGCGGAGCGTTGCCCACAACGGGGTAGCCATCGATGAAACACGTTGGAGTGAAGAAAACCTGTAACTTCAAAGCCTCGTTGTAGTCCGCGTCAATCTTCGGCATCGTGCTCTTCGCGTCCAGACAGCCCGCGAGCCGCAGCCGGTTAATCCCCGCTTGCTCGCCAAGATCGAGCAGCCTGTCCCGCACGTTGGTGACGTTAATCCCGGCTTGCTGCGCAAAGATGGACGAGCGGTACGGGGCAAATGCGGGGGGATCGATTTCGTAGGCGCACTCGTTGGCAACGGCCGCCTCGCGCGACCAATCGTGCGAAGGAATCGGG
>DASZAA010000281.1:0-17425 GCA_035945615.1 Terriglobia bacterium | reverse complement strand
CACATATTCGGGCCGCCGGTTCTGGTACTTCAAGTAATAGGCGTGTTCCCAAACGTCTAAACCCATCACAGGGACTTTGCCTTCCATAACCGGATTATCTTGGTTGGCAGTAGAGATAACTTCAAGGCCGCCAGATGAATTCTTCACCAGCCACGCCCAGCCGGAGCCAAACCGGCTTGCGGCGGCAGCATTGAATTTCTCCTTGAAAGCGTCAAAGCCGCCAAACGCGCTTTTAATCGCGTCGGCAATCTTGCCGGAAGGCGTGCCGCCCGCCTTGGCCGCCATGATCTGCCAGAACATGCTGTGGTTAGCATGCCCGCCACCGTTATTGCGCACCGCCGTCCTGATGTTTTCTGGAACGATAGCACAATTGTTGGCCAGCAATTCCTCGAGCGTCTTGCCCGCAAGCTGGGGAGCCGATTCGAGCGCCTTGTTAAGATTGTTCACGTAAGCGCCGTGGTGCTTGTCGTGATGAATTTCCATGGTTTGCTTGTCGATGTAAGGCTCAAGCGCGTCTGCGGCATAAGGCAGCGCGGGGAGCGTGAAGGGCATAGCGCCTCCTTTGGTACTGGGTGAGGATGACATAAAAACCTCCTTAAATGAATTCAATCTTGCGTGGCAACCGCTCGCCGCGCAAGCTCTGCAATCCGCTTGCTTCTGTGATCTTCTTTATCCTTCCAGTTTCATTATATCGCGTCGCTACTCGAACGGCGCACCCTCAATCGCCGGATGGCGCCAGCGGCGGAATCAACTTATACCCGGGCCGTGTTTGGTATTCGCGCAGGTAGCGTTGGTAGTCCGCGCCGCTTGGTTTTGCGGTGGCCGGCGGCGGATAATTCTTCATCCCGCCAAAAGGCAGCGGATTCACGCTACGGGCGAACGCGGTATTCGGCTCGCCATCCTTCGCATATCCGCGAGCGTAGAGAAAGAAATCCCGCTTCCAACCCGGCTTCAGCGGCGGCAGATCACGAGCGTTAAACTTCACCGTCATCTCATCGCCGCTCGCCATGGCAACAAGCTCGTCATCGGGGCGACTGAGCAGGTTTTCAACCGGGCCATAGCGCGTGTAAGATCCCATAGCCGGATTCCACGGCGCACGCGCCGAGAGGTGCGCATACTCAAAATAATCCGGCTCGAGATGACTCGAGTCGGTCCTCACCTGTGAGAAGCCACGATAATGCAAATTGGCCGAAAGCAACGGCAGCGCATACGACGGGCGTACTTGCTCTTCATTAGTGGTGAAAAAGATCTGGTCCCAATACACGCAAAGATCAGTGACGATGCGGATGTGATGGTCGGGCGTCAGAAACTTGCCAGTCAAATCCACGCGCATGGTGCGGTTGGTTCCGCTCGGCAATCCCATATCGGGAATGACAGTTACCCAATGCCCAGTTTTATCCCGTACCTGAGCACAAGGATCCGTCATTGTGAGCTTATGGTTGGTCATCAGGGCGCGGGATGCGTTGGAATCCGTCCAGAAGACCCAGCCCTTTAGCCACAGCACCACACGGCTGTCACTAGAAAATTGGCCCAGGTCGAGCGTGAGCGAGTGCGGGTCTGCAAGGCCCAGAATTCGATTACGGCGAAAATCCGTAGGATAGCGCCCGTCCGCATATCGAATGAGTGGCAACACGTTGTGGCCGTGATCGTCAACTGCGGAAACGGGAAAACGCTTTTTGCGCACCAGGTACAACGCGGGCACGACCGGCGTGGGGCTGTAAATCTCATTCGAATACACATCTTCGTTCGCCGGATGATCCACCGCGAGCAAGCGAAGCTGATCGAAGTAATCCACCTCGCGCATTTCGTCGGTCAACTGAAAGACGTAATCGCCATTGAGGGGTTTCAGATCGCTTCCAAGACGCACCAGTTCTTGGGGATTAGGCGTGAGATACGTTCCGTCCGGCGCAAGCTCGCCCAAGGGGGACGCCCCCATAATGTCAGTGAAAAAGACAAACTTTTTCCCATTCCACACGTAAAGGAACGGGCAGGAGCTGGCCAGCCGCTCGGATTCTTTCACGCTGAGCGAGGAGTCTGTTGGCACATTGATGGAATTTTGCACCACTTGATTCGGCCAGGTGGTCCGCACAACGTCCAACTTCTGCAAATTGCCGGTGAAAATACGCACCGAATTCCCGGTTTGGGCCAACACCTTGTCGTAAAAGTTTCCGGCTTTCAATTCCACGACATCGCCAATGCCCTGCTTGTTGCTCTTATAGCCCTCAAGCTGCACGTTGATCCAGTGCGGCGCCGGGCCTTGCCGCTCGAACACCTGAAGCTGGCCGTTGGGTGCGATTGTGAGGATGTCCAAATCGCCAGGATGGCTTACCCACCCGGCAACGAAAGTTTGCTCTTCAGGTAGGTTGGAGATTTCAATGTTACCTCCGATGACGCCAGCAGTAATCAATGAGGGTTGAAACTTGACCGTAGCTTTGTCGAAACGGCCTTGGTGATTCAAGAGAGCGTGCCAGTGGCCATCTTTATTTTTCAACAGAACATCATCAAAACCATTTCCATCAAGATCGGCAACGGCTCCACGGCGCGCAAATTCCCCGTCTAAGTGTGTGACCGAAGGTAGGCCGGACAGAGCTTCGAAACGGGCGTTGCCGCGATTCAACAGTACTTCGAAATTACCGGCTCCCCACAGCGCAAGATCAAAGTTGCCGTCGTGGTTAAAATCGCTCACAGCAGCCTCGTCAGCATTAGAGTTTGCCAGCGCAGGCCCTGCCTGAGCGGTCGCGTTTAGAAACTTATCGCTGCCCTGATTAAGAAAAAGCATTGGAGGCGCGCCATCCCGGAGAAATAGTAAATCCATATAGCCGTCATTATTAAAATCAGCAAAGACTACTTGGCGAAAGTGGCCGCGAGCAGCTTCCAAGCCAGAAGACGCGGTAATATCCGTGAAGGTTCCGTCGCCGTTGTTGCGGTAGAGGTGGAGAACGGAAGGCTGGAAGTCGTTTGGGGTCCTATTGCGCTCCGCCGAGTCGGGCTTGCACAAGTTTGAATATCCAGTTGCCACTAGGTCCAACAGGCCATCGTTGTCTATGTCAACGGCCTTCACGTCGGTGTCAAGCTCGCAAGGATTGCCTGTCAACCCCGCCTTCTTCGTCACGTCGATAAAAGTTTCGTTGTCGTTGTTTTTGTAAAGCGTTAACCCGCCAAGCCCCGCGATCACAAGGCTTGAATGCCCGCTATTGTTGTAATCTACAAATTCTGCTGCCAGGCTGCCGCCAGGGCCAGCAACTCCAGCCTGTGTTGTCATGTCCGTAAACGTTCCGCCCCCCATGCTCCGAAGTAAGTAGTTGCTGCCTCCAAGGAACGGAACGGTTACGTAAATCTCTTTGCTCCCAGCGTCTCCGCCTACCGCCACCGAGTATCCGAAATATACTGCCATTTCGGCTGCCTTCCAGGTGGGCACAGTATGCGGACCGAAGCGGCCAGTGAAGAATTGGGGCCTCGTCGTCGCCTCGGCCGGCCAAACTGGCATCCGGGGTATCTTGACACTAACTTTCGACGTCACGTCCTGGAACGCCAACGGACCGGTGGTTACAGACCCTGCCTGAGCAATAGCCTGTGGCGGCGCAATGTTCACCTCGCCATACTTTCCAGCTTCCAGCGCCGGATATTGCAGGGAGACGTTGGGCACCTTGTCGCGCGTGGCCATGTTGAGTTTGAGGTAGCTTCGCGCTTCAGTGGGATTCTTCAGGCGGTTGAGAATCGTAAAGCAATGGAAAGTGGCGGCGACGTAAAAGTTTTGCGCGTTGGCAAATCCCATCTTCACTACGCGCTCGAAGGCATCGAGCGAAGGCTCAAGCTCATGCTCAGAGAAGTAGACGTCGCCAAGGTTAAACCATGTGGGCGGATCGCCTGGGTCGGCGGCAGCAACGGCCTTCAATTCCCGTTCGGCATCCGTATAGCGAAGCTCGTGCTTATAGAGAATGCCAAGGTTATAACGCACGGCGAGATTCTGCGGGGCCATTTGGCTCGCGGTTGTTAACTCTTCAAGCGCCTGATTGAGCTGGTTCGTCTGAATGAGCGCCTGCGCGAAGTCAAGATGATCGAGCGCGGCGGCGTGGTCAGAGGCCACCACTTTCTGAAAAGCCTCTGCCGCCTCCTTGTACTTTCCCTGCTCGTAGTACGCCTTGCCCACGCTGCGGAGGGTCTGAATTTCGCTTGAGGTCAGAGAGGGACTGGCGGCATTCGCAGACGCTGCCTTCAAGGGAGTATGCGATGGCGCGAGCAAAATCAATGCGAGCGCAGATACGGCGGAAAATGCCGTCACACCCCATATCCAGCGCGTCCCTGCGTGCCTAGTCATCTTTCTTCTCCGGACGCAGAAGCGGAAACAGAATTACATCACGGATGGAACGGCTATTGGTCAGAAGCATAGTCAGCCGATCGATGCCGATGCCCTCGCCTCCTGCGGGAGGCATTCCGTAGCTCAAAGCTCGAATGTAATCCTCATCAATCGCGTGCGCGCTCAAGTCGCCCTTCTCGCGCAGCATCTGCTGGTAATTAAAACGGTCGCGCTGCTCGCGCGGATCGTTTAATTCGCTGAAGGCGTTCGCCACCTCCATGCCGCCGATGTAAAGTTCAAATCGCTCGACAAAATTAGGGTTGTCAGGCTTTTGCTTAGAAAGAGGTGAAACCTCAAGTGGATAGTCCACAATAAATGTAGGTTGGATCAGGTGCTCCTCGGCGACGGCATCGAAAAGCTCTGCCAATGCCTGGCCCGGCGCCGTGCCTTCCGCGGCTTCGAGCGGTTGTTCCGCAGCCTTGTTATATTGTTCGGCCCAATGGAAAACCGCCTTCGGTTCTGCAAGGTCCTGCACGCTTGGCCCGGCCCCCGCGGAAGCAGGCCAATATTTCACAATCGCCTCTTTCATGGTTAGACGCTCGAAACGCTCGAATGAAATTGCATGGCCGCCAAACTCAAATTCGAGCTTCCCGAGGACCGCTTTCGCCACGTGTTGCAGCAGCCGCTCCGTGAGGGCGATCATGTCCTGGTAGTCGCCGTATGCCTGGTAAAACTCCAGCATGGTAAATTCGGGATTGTGCTGGGTGGAAATGCCTTCATTGCGGAAGTTGCGGTTGATCTCGTACACGCGGTCAAGGCCGCCGACGATGAGCCTTTTCAAATAAAGCTCGGGAGCGACGCGAAGGAAGAGGTCAATATCCAGCGCGTTATGATGCGTTACAAACGGGCGCGCGTTCGCTCCTCCGGCGAGCGGCTGCATCATGGGCGTTTCCACTTCCATGTAGCCTTCGCCGTCTAGGAAATCGCGCAAGGCGCGCACCAGCCGACTGCGGCACTCGAAGACGCGCCGCACCTCGTCATTCACCATCAAGTCGAGATAACGCTGGCGGTAACGAATCTCCACGTCGGACAAGCCGTGCCATTTTTCCGGCATGGGCAGCAGGCTTTTAGCCAGAAAGCGCAGATGTTCGGCGTGGACAGTGAGTTCGCCCGTCCGCGTGCGGAAAAGATAACCCTCGACGCCAACCACATCGCCAATGTCGAGGAGTTTGAAAAGCTCAAAATCGCGCTCGCCCACGGCATCCAAACGCACATAAGCCTGGAGGCGCTTTCCGCCGCCCGCCAGATGAGCAAAGCCCGCCTTGCCGTGTGGGCGAACTGTCATCACGCGCCCGGCTACACGCACCGGAGCTTTCTCTGCCTGCAACTCTTCGGCGCTCTTCGAGGAATATCCGTCAAGAATCTGCGGAATTGTGTGCGTGAATTCGTATTTGCGCGGATAAGCCTCAAAGCCTAATTCGCGGATGGCCTCGAGCTTTTTTTGGCGCTGTGCAATTAATTCGTCTTGTTCCCCGGCGTGCAAATCAAACCTCCGCGTATTCAAGCATTAAGCATTAACGGGGCATTATAACAGGAACGGGGAGGAATGCTGGAACCGGAGGGCATCGGGCAGCCGGGCGGGTACAGGATCCCCGGCTGCCGCCGTTTGCGGGTGTTTCAATGCGTTCTGCCTTGCAGGGTTTGATTGGGGTTTGATTGGACTTGGTTAAAGCCTGCGGGTATCTGAAAGAGCGAGTCATCGAGGGAATCGGTGGAAAATGACGTGACCTGCGACGTGATCGACATCAGCGAATTTTTAGGAACCGTGGCCTGCGGCGCGGAAGCATTCTGGTTTTCTTGTTCCTGCTGCTTTTTTTTGCGGCGCGCAAACATGCCTCCTAGCGCCTTAACCGCTGCGCCACTCGGATTCATCGCGCTGCTCAGGCCGCTCGAGGATTGCTGTTGATCTTGTTGCTGTGGCTGCTGCTGCTGCTGTGACGCGGCCTGGTCCCCTTGGGGCGCGCCCAACATGCTCACGGTACTCAGCATAGGCAAGCCAACCGGAATTTTGCCGCTCTTATTGAGCTCGACCATGGACTTCACCATGCGTGGGTCCATGCCGAAGGTAGTGTGAGGAGTCCAGCCAATTTCAACCGCCATTTTTTTATAAAAGTCGCTCACCTCGTGATATCCGATAACAGAGGGCGCTACCCACTCATCCGTTTCCGTGCTCAACGTGCCGCTTTGTGTCCCGTTTTGGGCGTCCGTGGCTTGCATTTCCAGGTCCATCTTGATGATCATCTCTTGCGCGTCCTGGCCCATGATCGTCTGTGTTTTCCCGGTGGGCGTAAGCTGGATTTTGGGCGTCATCGTGACCTGGGTATTCTGGTCCGCCTGCTGCCCCTGATTCTTCGACTGCTTATTCATCTCTTCACTCATATTCTGCAGCGCCTGGCGCATCTGCTCGAAGGTGATGACGCTGTAAGTTTGATGATTAGGATCAACCTGGATGAAACGCCGGCCGTCGAGATCGATGACCTGGTAAGTACCATCGGCATTGTCCGTGCGCAGGTGATTGCCTTTCACATAGGTGGTGCTCGCCATGGGCTTGGTGGCTTGGCGCATTGACTTGCTGAAAACGCCCAGCCCCTTCATCATTCCGGCCATCGCGCCGCCTGTGATCTGGGTGGTTTGCACGTACTTGAAATCCGCGCGCCCGGTAGCGCACACCACAAGGCAAACTACAACACCAAGGAGAGATAGTTTCCGGCTCATCGCCCTTCCTCCTGACCTGAATTTTATGTGGACAGACTACCCTATGCGGGCTATCTTAGCCGTGTTCACTACCTAACGCAAGGCGTTTATATGTAGGTGGTAAGGCGGTCACTTGCAGGCTTTGGCCACCAGTTTTTTTAAATCCGGTGGCCAGGGCGCTTTAACGGAGCTGCAACAGAAACGATCATTTTTTCCCGCCCCTTTTCAATGCGCTCCATGCCGTTCATATACGGTCGCAAGGCTTCAGGAATAACCACCGAGCCGTCTGCCTGCTGATAGTTTTCCAGAATCGCCAGCCACGTGCGGCCCACCGCTACTCCACTGCCGTTCAGCGTATGGGCAAACTCCGCCTTGCCTTGGCCGCGACGAAAGCGAATCCCGGCGCGTCGCGCCTGAAATGCCTCGCAATTCGAGCAAGAGGAAATTTCTCTGTAACCGCCGCCATTCGATGGCAGCCACACTTCGAGATCATAGGTTTTGGCCGCGCCAAAACCCATGTCGCCGGTCGAAAGCGCCACCACTCGATAAGGCAAACCAAGCAACTCAAGCACGCGACCGGCATCCCGCGTCATGCCCTCGAGCTCGTCATAAGATTGCTCCGGCAGCGCGAATTTCACCAGCTCCACCTTTTGAAACTGGTGCTGGCGGATCAAGCCGCGCGTGTCCTTCCCATAAGAACCCGCTTCGCTGCGGAAACACGCCGTCCACGCGCAGTATTTAATGGGGAGCTTTTCAGCCTCTATCGTCTCGTCGCGGTAGAGATTGGTCACTGGGACTTCGGCGGTTGGAATCAGCCAATAATCCGAGTTTTCAAGCTTAAAGAGATCGGCGGCAAACTTTGGCAACTGACCGGTGCCGTAAAGTGTGGCGGAATTGACAATGAAGGGCGGCAGAACTTCGGTGTAGCCATGCTCGCGTGTGTGCAAATCGAGCATGAAATTGGCCAGCGCGCGCTCAAGCCGTGCTCCCGCGCCATAATAGACGGCGAATCGCGCTCCGGTGATCTTGGCGGCGCGGTCAAAATCCAGAATGCCAAGCTCAGGGCCAAGGTCCCAGTGGGCTTTGGGTTCAAAATCGAATTTTCGCGGCTCGCCCCAGCGGCGGATTTCCTGATTATCCTCCGCGCTTCTGCCCACGGGCACGCTCTCGTGCGGCAGATTGGGAATCTGCTTCAGGATTTCCTGCAGTTTTTCATCTTGCGCTTTGGCCTTGCCGTCAAGATCCGTAATTTCCGCGCCGACCCTCTTCATCTCCGCAATTAGGGCGGAAGCGTCCCGCTTCTGCTTCTTAAGCACGGCAATTTCATCCGATACTTTATTCTTGCGCGCCTTGAGAGACTCGGCTTCAACGAGCAACTTCCGCCGCTCGCGGTCGAGCGATTCAAAGTCGCCCAGCAAATCCGGCGCGCCACGGTCAGCGAGCTTTTGCCTTACGAACTCCAGGTTTTCGCGTACAAAAGCGAGGTCGAGCATGAATGAATTGTCTCCTTTTGCGCAGGCGGACGGAAAGCCGGTTTTGTAACCGCTTTGGCCTGAGGCGGCGAAGAAATGCTCGAAAAGCATCTCGCAAAGGCGCAAAGCAGCAAAGGAAGAAAGGCTCCAGCTTCGATCTCTCTTTTCGCTCTTATGGCTTTGCGAGGGGCCTTTGATCTCTTCACACGCTTCCCTTCACTGTGACAACTATTGTAGCGGCGGCCACAGGGCGCTACAACATTGGGCGCCGCCATGATATGTAATCAGTGGACCATTTGGGGCCTGACATTCCATCCCGTGACTCTGATTGCAGGCCCGGCACCGCCCAATTCCGACTGGCTATAAGTTGCGCTGATTTGACGCCTCTCGCCTGGCATCAGCTCGAAATCATTATCCTGCCAAAAGACCGGATGAACATCCTCGCTTCCTTTGAGCACAGTGAGGTGTATAAAAAAAGCCAGATGAGAAGAAGGGTTTTCAACCGTCACAACATCTTGGGCCGTATTGCCTGCATTCTGTTTCTGCAGTGATGCGCGCAACGTCACCTTGGGCAGCTTTTCGAGGCCTGCAAGGTGCGCATAGCCCGAAAGCGGCGTGTAATACCAGGTTGAGGCAGTCCAGTTGGAAACGTCGGGTTTGGTCGAGAGCCAGTAAAAGTTACGACTCACGATTTCGCCCTCTTTGTTCCTCAACGCGAGCCGGACAAAATAGGTCTTGGAGAGCTTTGAGAGGGCAGGCAGCGCAAACGCGACGTTCGAGCTATCGGCGGGAATATCAAGCTTCACTTCTTTTGAGAATCTCTGCTTCAGATTGAGGTCGTAAACCGCGGCGCTTGCCGTCACGTCCGGGTAGGTCCTAAGCGTCGAATTTACCACTACAATGGATTGATTGTCGTAGGAATATTGGATGTGCAGCGGCTCGCACGCCTTTTTGGCGCCGAAATAACCTTCCCCCGGCCGCAGATAATAGTCAAACAGATGCCAGATCATCGAGGGCCAGGCGTTATTGAGCATCCACTGGATGACGCCGGTGGATGTGTATTTATTGCGGCCAAAAGCCTCAAACATAGCGCGTTCACCTTCATAATCCATCACCTGAGCTTTTTCCGCATAATCGCTGATATTATTGCTCTTACCATACCGTTCATTCAGAGCTTGGTTGTAATAGCCCAGGTTTTTGAACGCGCCGCCACCAGCATGATCGTTCCAGACATTGTCAACCGGCCAAAGGTGATCGGCAGGCAAAAACTCTTTAAGGCTTGCAAGCACAGGGATTGCGGGGCCGGAGCTGGTCTCGGTGTTGAACCCGAACGCGCCACCGCGCTCATGATCCTCATACCAATAGGAAGGCGCCACGTATTGATAGGGTCCCGTCATTTTGACGCCCGTCCAACCCGCGCCCGCGGTCTTGCGCGAAGCCGCGCTGGCCACCACAGGATTCGGCCAGTGCTCTTCTTTAAAGACCTTCAGATATACCGCTTCGGCTTGGGCAGGCGGCGCATTGTCGCTGCCGTAAAGAAAAGCCAGCACGCAGGGATGATTGCGCAGCAGCCGGACTTGCGACCGCAGCGATTCGCCCGCCGTTTCGTAATTCTGCGGCGTCCATTGCTTCCATCTTTCCCAGCGCGAGCAGCAACACCAACCCGCAATCACTAGAACACCATAGTGGTCGCAGAGATTATAGAAGCGGTCGTTCATAAGCTTGCCTTCGAGGCGAATGGTGTTCAGATTCATGTCGCGCGCGTAGCGGATTTCGGTCTCCACTTTTTCTGGAAAGGGGCGCAGCATCATGTCGGGCGACCATCCACCGCCGCGAATCAGAATTCGTTTTCCATTGATGCTGAAAACGCGATGGTTTTCGGCGTCCAACTCCGAAGTGATCTCCCGGATGCCAAAACTCACGTTTGCCACGTCAGACACCTGCCCACCGGCGTCAAATTCGAGACGCATGTGATAGAGGTTCTGTGCGCCGTATTGCCATGGCCACCAGAGCCGGGGGTGCGAGACATTAAGCTGGGGATAGGAGTCTGGCGTGAACGTGACGCGCCGCCGCTCGTGAGCCGCAAGAACAATCGACTTTGAAAACGCGATCCCACCCATGGCTCCTTTGAGTGTTCCTCCGACAGCGTGATCCGTGGCATTTTGAACATCCGCGGCCACGGTTAAGTGCGCTACGTCGAGGGACGGCAAGTCGAACTTCGTGACCACTTGCGGATCACGCAGCGTAACAGGACCGCTCGAAGCTAGATAGACGTTGCGGAAAATCCCCATGTCTTTATCAGGCGGCAATGGGTTCCAATCGACGAATGTGATGGAAAGATCGTTGGGCGTGGGCGCGAACACCTCAACCGCCAACGTATTCACTGCACCTGGAGCGGCATCCGCCGTCACGTTAAACTCGTAGGTGCGGTACATACCGGTGACGCGGTGGGTATCTGCCACTTGATGCCCGTTAAGCCAGACATTGGCACTGTTATTGATTCCATTGAAGCGCAGCCACAACTGCTTGCCTTGCGCGCCGGCCGGAATGGTGAACTGCGTCCGATACCACCAGCCGGCGCGAAACGGACTATCGGGAGGCATCGCGTCTTGGGAAAAATTCCCACCAATCGGATACGACGTTCCAGGAATGGAGCGCAGATTCATCCCATAATCAGGATCAGGATAAACCTTGGCGGCGACGAGCGCGGCTAAAACGGTCGTGGGCATGGTGGTTGAATACCATCCCGAGGGCCGGTATCCAGCGGTCAAAATGACGCCGCCGGCCTCGCCCACTTTTGCTGAAGATTGAATCTGCCAGCCCTGCCGTAAAGTAACGCTCGCGCCTGGCTGGCTCAGGTCTGCGTTTGAAGGCGCGGCAAAAGATGACGCGACGGCGATTATCAGCAACAGAATTGCATTTCGAATCTGAAATGCTTTGAAGTCCATAGTTTTCTGCCCGCCTTTCTGCCAGATCAAACAAATTAGCCTCAGCCGCATCAGGAAGCAAGCCTGGAATATATGCAGGCGCGGCAGCCAGGCCGCAACTATGTCCATTGACCGGGCGCATTCCGAGGGCATAGAATGTCGCGGCGAATAAAAACGTTGTTCTTATTCCGATTGCGGAGGTCTCATCCGGTGCGAAAATGTGCGTATTTTTCAATTGCTCTTGTTGCGGCTTTGTCTTTCACGGCATTCGCCGCTCAATCGAACAGCCCCGCAAAGCCGTTCACGATAGCCATCTGGCCCCACGGCGCGCCGGGTGAAAAAGCCCCCATTGGCCCAGAGAGGGATATTACCAAACCCACTGACGCTCTGGTGGGCGGTAGAAAACTCATCCATTTAACCGATGTCAGCAATCCAACCCTCACTGTCTACCAGCCGCCGGCGGATAAAGCTACAGGCGCGGCAGTGGTGGTTTTTCCAGGAGGCGGATACCAGATCCTTGCGATGGACCTTGAAGGCACGGAAATCTGCCACTGGCTCAATTCCATTGGTGTAACCGGTATCTTGCTGAAGTACCGGGCGCCTTCTCCTCCGGGACTTCCGAATTATACGCACCCTCTCGAGGACGCGCAGAGGGCGGTTGGGTTGGTCCGCTACCACGCGGGAGCGTGGCATATCGACCCGAATCGCATCGGCGTGATCGGCTTTTCGGCGGGAGGCAATCTTGCGGCTGTATTGAGCAACAATTACCATCAACGAACTTATCCGCCAATGGGATCAGCTGACAACGTCAGTTGCCGGCCCAACTTTGTCATGCTGGTCTATCCGGCCTATTTGGCGAACCCGAAAGAAAATTACAAACTGGCGCCGGAATTAAAGGTCACTTCGCAGACTCCGCCCACATTTCTCGTGCAAACCGAGGATGACCCCGTTCATGTAGAAAACAGCGTTTATTATTTTCTAGCTTTAAAGAATGCCAGAGTGCCCGCTGAGATGCACATCTACGCCGCTGGCCATCACGGTTATGGCCTCCGGCGAACGCAACTGACAGTGACGACCTGGCCCGAACGCGCAGAACAATGGATGCGAAGCTTAGGAGTACTCA
This sequence comes from Terriglobia bacterium, assembly GCA_035945615.1. Lineage (GTDB taxonomy): Bacteria > Acidobacteriota > Terriglobia > UBA7540 > UBA7540 > RH2-MAG17b. The sequence continues at coordinate 4,852 of DASZAA010000281.1, read as the reverse complement.
AAGCCGGAAGCGCGCAATAGCGAGCGGAAGCGGTTAGGAAAAGCAAGAAGTTTCACGCAATAGCGCAAAATCGCAAAGATCCGAAAAAGCTCGGGAAGCATTGCTCTCTATTTCTTTCTTTGCACCTTGGCGCCTTTGCGCGAAGCTTGTTGCTTGTCAATTAATTTTTGCAACAGATTATCCAGACGTACTGAAGTTTAGTGGCGAGAGTGCCACCGCGTCTGTAGGATGAGTGTACGGCTTGACCGTCCCGTGCGGCGGTTCATCGGCGGCCAGCGCACCATCGCGCAAAACAATGCGGCGTTTTGAGAGCGTTGACACGCGCTCGCCGGGAATAATAATCCCCACCAAATTCAGCGGGTCTGCTGCCGACAAAATAACAGTCTTGCCGGGCAGTCCGGCGTTGCGCAAGGCACGCAGCGATTCAACGGCAACGGGCAGCGCAAATTGCTCACCCAGGAAGCTATCAACAAACCGCCCGCCGCGCACTTCGCCGCGATCCTCCATGCGCCGGAATGCCAGAAGCAGGTCCCGCCACTTGACGTTAAAATTCTCACGCGCCAGCAGATCACGGAAAACTACGCCGTAGCGTTCGAGTAAAACGGCGCAAATCGCTTCGGGCGGTGTTGCCTTGTCCCGCGCCGCTCCAGAGTGGAGCAGCGACCAGCGGCCCGCGCTGTGCCGGGGCCGCGCCGTTTTCCCCCGGCCTTGTCCCGCGCGGCGCTTGGGATCGATCAGCGCCCGCAGATTATCAAAACCGTCGGCGGTGACAAGGCCCGTTCCAACAAGCTCCCAAAGCGCAGTTTCCACTTCCGACTTGAGTTTTCCAGTTCCGCGAACAATGTCAGTAAAAAAAGAAGCTCCTTGCTGGAGCAGAAACTCGAACACCTGACGCGCGGGATAGGTGACGCCCGCAGCTGCGTTTTCAGGGCCGCCCCAACGCGGTGTCATCCAATCCGTCTCGCCACGAAGGAAGAAGGCGACCGGCGCAACGCTTGAAGGCGTCACGCGGCGCATTGCTGGATTTCTAGCGCCGTTTCCGTTTGGCTCAACCATCGCCGACAGCGGCGACATTCTTCCCCATCCAATGGCGCCGGTGAGGCACAGGCGATCGAGGATTTCGGGATCGTAGCGCGCCACCCGCCGCGAGAGTATCTCAGGTTCCCAGGCGCTGGCGGGGATTTCAAAGCCCTGCAACTGGCGGACAACTTCGAGCACGCCGCGCTCGCCCTGCGTCTGCGAGCCCGGCGCAACGTGTTGCCACTCAAGCAGCCAGCGCATGAACTGCTGCGGCGTGACAGGCGCCACTTGCGCTCGCAGCCCGCCAAGGGTCAGGCGATGAATACGCGCCAGCAGCCTGCGCTCGCACCACTCGAGCGTCCGCGTTTGCGTGAACTGACCGCGCAGGATCGCGCCGCTGGCCTCGAGACGCAGCAATGCCTGGTCGATTTCGCTCACGGAAAGACTCACGGACTGCGCGAGCGACGCCGCAGACGTTGGGCCGCAATGGGCCATCCAGCCGCGGACCATTGCCCAGATGGCAGCATCGCGTGGAGGCTCGGCGCTCTCAACTTGGGCTAAATCGTACTCAAAGCGCGCGTCCGGGAAAATGGCAGCAAACGTCTTGGCTTTTTCGGCGGAAACCCACCAGGACATGCCGTCTTTCGCGGCTTTCGATGCGCGGTGGTCATGCAAGAGGGATTTGAGATGATCACCCCAGCGCGATGCGGTTCCGCCCGGCTGAACAAAGTCAACAGGCAGCGCAACCAGGGTTTGAAGCGCATCGGCAGCTTCATCGGCATCGCGGACGTCCGGCCATGCTTCCTCACACACCTGCGCAATAGCAGCGGGGTCAAGCTGGCCAATCTCCCCAAGAACTGCTTCCGGGAGCGTCCGGCGCAACTCCACGGCGCGCGCGCGGCGCTCTTCAAGCGGTGCATCATCGAGGAAGGCGTAAGGATTGGCGTTCAGAATCTCGTGCGAAAAAACCGAAGGCGCGGGCGTGTCGACGGCGAGACACTCGATTTGCCCGGCCGCGAGCTTCGCCAGCACGCCTTTGAGACCCTCGATATCCATCGCTTCGGTGAGCGCGTCTTTCATCACTTCGCGCACCAACGGATGATCGGGAATATTAACATCGCCGGAAAGATTTTCGGGGCATGCCGCGGCTTCAGGAAATACGGCGGCGAGCAGGTCATCTGCCTTCATGCGCTGGATGTAAGGCGGCACTTTGTGGCCACTGCGGAAACGCAGCAACGCGAGCGATCTCGTGGCGTCCCAGCGCCAGCGGTTGCTGAAGATGGGCGAGGCCAGCACCGCCTGGCGGAGAACATCGGTCACGGACTTGGCGTCAAGAAACCGGAAAACATCCGCAAGAGGAAAGCTATGCTGCTCGCCGAGGGAAATGTTAAGTCCATTTTCCGTGGCCGCCGCTTGCAGCTCGAAGTTGAAGGCGCGGCAAAATCGCTTGCGCAGAGCGAGGCCCCAGGCCTTGTTTATGCGACCGCCGAACGGCGCGTGGATGATGAGCTGCATTCCGCCGCCCTCATCGAAAAAGCGCTCCGCGATGACGGCCGTTTGCGTGGGTACGGCGCCCAGCACGGTTTGCCCGGCGGCAACGTACTCTACGATCTGCGCCGCAGCGGAGGCGTCCACGCTGCACTCTTCCGTCAACAGGCGGAGGGCGGCTTCCCGCCCGCCCGCGTGGGAATTCATAATCCTTGAGCCGATTTGCTCGCGGAGCTCGGAAACTTGCGCGGAAAGCTCCAGCGTGCGCGCGGGCGCTTCGCCGCGCCAGAAGGGAATGTTCGGCGCGGCACCGTGGGCGTCTTCCACCAGCAGGCGGCTGGTGCGCGATTCCACACGCTGGATACGCCACGAAGTGTTGCCAAGCAACATCACATCGCCGCGCATACTTTCCACGGCAAAGTCTTCATCGACCGTGCCCACCACGGTTCCTTCGGGCATGGCCACCACGGAGTAAAGCGCCGTATCGGGAATCGCGCCGCCGCCGGTAATTGCTGCCAGGCGGCTGCCGCGCCGCCCACGAAGGCGGCCATTCACGCGGTCGCGGTAGAGATACGCGCCGTAGCGGCCGCGATGCGCCGCAATGCCCTCAGAAAGCATGGCGATAATTTCGTCAAATTCGCGCCGCGAAAGCTCCCGGTAAGGATGCGCGCGGCGGACAGTGTGGAATAGCTCCTCCTCCTTCCATTCTTCGCAGGCGCACATGGCGACGATCTGCTGCGCCAGAATATCGAGCGGCGCTTCAGGAATTTCCAGTTGGTCCAGGCTGCCGCGGCGGATGGCGCGCACCAGCGCCGCGCATTCAACCAATTCGTCGCGCGTCGTGGCGAAGATGCGCCCCTTGGGAACTGCGCCGCGCCAGTGCCCGGCGCGTCCGATTCGCTGTAGCGCCACCCCGACTGAGCGCGGCGAGCCGATCTGGCAGACCAAATCCACTGCGCCAATATCGATGCCGAGCTCAAGGGATGCCGTGGCTACCAGAGCGCGCGCCTCGCCCGATTTCAGCTTTTTCTCCGCCGCCAGACGAATCTTGCGCGAAAGGCTTCCGTGGTGCGCCGCCACCTGGTCCTCTCCCAGCCGCTCTGCCAGGTGATGCGTGACGCGCTCCGCCAGCCGCCGAGTGTTCACAAAAATCAGCGTCGAGCGATGTTCGAGCGCGAGCGCGGCCAGCCGGTTGTAAATGTCTTCCCACATCTCGCTTGAAGCTACCGCGCCGAGCTCGCCTTGCGGAATCTCAACCCCCAGGTCCATTTCGCGCCGATGGCCAACATTGATCACGCGCGGCGCGGGGCGGCCAGAGCCAGCCAGAAATTGCGCGACCAGTTCAATGGGCTTTTGCGTGGCTGAGAGGCCAATGCGCACCGGCAGGCGGCGGCTGGGATACGCTGCAGCGGCCAGCGCGTCCAGTCGCTCAAGCGACAAAGCAAGGTGAGCACCCCTCTTATCATCCGCGACGGCGTGAATTTCATCCACAATTACCGTTTCAGCTTCTTTCAGGATCGCCCGGCTTTTCTCCGCTGTCAGCAGAATGTAGAGCGATTCCGGCGTCGTCACCAGGATGTGCGGCGGCCGCCTCAGCATGGCTTGGCGCTCGGGCGCAGGTGTATCGCCGCTACGCACAGCAGAGCGAATCTCAGGGACGAGAGCGCCCTGGCTGAGGGCGGTTTCCATAATTCCGCGCAAGGGAACTTCCAGGTTCTTATGAATGTCATTGCTAAGAGCTTTCAGCGGGGAAACGTAGAGCACTTCCGTGCGGTCTTCAAGTTCGCCGCGCAGCGCCTTGCGCACCAGATGGTCAATCGCGGCGAGAAAAGCGGCGAGCGTTTTGCCCGAGCCGGTGGGCGCGGAGATCAGCGTGTCAGTTCCCGCAACAATATGCGGCCAGCCCTGCTCCTGCGGCTCGGTGGGGCTGCCGAAGTGTTGCGAGAACCACTCCTGAACGATAGGATGAGCCCACGAGAGTGAAGATGAAGGGGTGCTCACGCGATTATTTTAGCAGGTTGCTCTATAGAGTTGGTAGCGAGGATCAATCGCATTATGATTGGTCGTGGGCCTTTGTTTCGAACGAAAAAGCCATGGCCAGGAAAGCACTGATGTGGCTACCCAGTCATCGACAGGGTTTTGATAACCAAACGGCATATTCATACGTCTTACTGGAACATATAGCGCATGATATACGTAATAGTCCGTGAGGAGACGCTAAAATGTCCACGCTGAGGCAGGACCTTCGCTATGCTTTCCGCCGCTTGCGCCGCTCGCCGGGGTTCGCGCTAGTGTGCATCATCACGCTCGCTCTTGGAATCGGCGCCAACACTGCTATTTTTAC
>DASZAA010000280.1:0-6686 GCA_035945615.1 Terriglobia bacterium | reverse complement strand
GTCCGCAAAGACCTTTTGGGGCAGGCCCTTCCAGAGACCCCGCCCTTGCTCAACTACGCCGTGCTGGACAAGGCCAACTCGCTCGTGAATACGCCGAGCACGTTTAATATATATTTTGCTCTTCATATGATGCGCTGGATTAAGGACGGCGGCGGCGTGGCGGAAATTGAACGCCGCAACAACCAGAAAGCTCAACTCTTATACGATTTTCTGGATAAATCGGCCTTCTACAAGCCGTTTGTGGATAAGGCGCACCGCTCGATCATGAACGTCACGTTCGATCTCCCAACGCCGCAGGCGCTTGAGACGTTCCTCAGCGAGGCCGGCAAACAGGGCCTTTATGCGCTCAAAGGCTACCGCGATGTCGGAGGCGTGCGCGCTTCTATTTATAACGGTATGCCCCTTGAGGGCGTGCAGGCCCTCATTTCGTTCATGCAGGAATTTGAACGGAAGAACGGTTGATCAGCGCCTTACGACCTGGCCATGGGTAGGCCGGGCAAGACCGGAATGAACCCTGGGCGCGAGCTGCCGGGCGGCAGCTTGCCGCCCGCCACCCCATCCAAAGGAAAACTCCATGAAAATTCTTGTCTCAGATAACGTCTCGGAAAGCGCGCTACAGGTTCTGCGGTCTGAGCCTTCGTTCAACGTGGTCTACCTCGCGGGCAATAAAGACGGGGTAAAGGAACAGCTTAGCGACGCGGAAGCTTTGGTGATCCGCAGCGCCACCAAAGTGACGGCGGATTTGCTGGCGGGCGCGGCCAAGCTCCGCGCCATTGGCCGCGCCGGAGTGGGCGTGGATAACGTAGATATGGACGCGGCCACGGCAAAAGGCGTGGTGGTAATGAACACCCCGGGCGGGAACGCTACCAGCGTTGCCGAGCAAACCCTGGGCTTCATGCTAGGGCTGGCCCGGCGCATCCCGCAGGCCACCAGCTCCATGAAGGAAAATAAATGGGAAAAGAAAAAGTTTTTGGGCATTGAGCTTCGAGGCAAAAAATTGGGCCTCGTCGGCCTGGGCATGATCGGCATGGATGTGGCGCGTCTTGCGCAAGCTTTCCAGATGGAAGTTGTGGCGTACGATCCCTACGTTTCTTCGCTCGTCGCCGGGCAGCAGAACGTCAAGCTGGTGTCACTCGAAAAGGTGTTGAAGACGGCCGATTTTATTAGCTTCCACTGCTCCGCCACGCCGGAAACGACGCACCTGCTCAATGCGCGCACGCTGGCGCTGACCAAGAATGGCGTCCGCATTGTGAATTGCGCCCGGGGCGAGCTCATCAATGAGGCGGACTTGTTGCAGGCGCTTGAAAGCGGCCACGTGGCGGGCGCGGCGCTGGACGTTTTCGAGAAAGAACCCCCCGCGGACCCGCGGCTGATTGCCCATCCCGAAGTTCTTTCCACGCCGCACATTGCCGGATCTACCGAGGAAGCGCAGGAGATTGTAGGCATCCGCATTGCGGAACAGGTGCGGGATTATCTTCTGCAAGGGGTGGCCCGGAACGCCGTCAACATGCCTTCCGTCTCGCCCGAGGAGTACAAGAAGCTGGAGCCTTATGTTCAACTGGGAGAAAAACTCGGCTCGTTCATGGCGCAGGTCGTGACCGGAGGATTAAACGAAGTCAAGATCAGCTACGATGGCGGCTTGGCGGAGCTTAACACCCACTTGGTCAAGAATGCGGTGCTCAAGGGTGTGCTCAACCATGTGGTTTCCGAGGAAACGCAGGCTAACTTGATCAATGCCGGTCACGTGGCACAATCAAGAGGCGTTGAGGTCACGGAGCTCCGAAGCGCGCGGCGCGCCTCGTTTTCGAACTCTCTCGGTGTTTCGCTGCGGACGGAGTCGGGCGCGGCATCGGTTTTGGGCATGGTGGGACCCAACAATTCGCTGCGCATTCTGGGGGTGAACGATATCGATGTTGAAGCGCCGCTGCGCGGCATCATTCTCTTCATCCGCAACCAGGATGTGCCTGGAGTCATCGGTCGCGTGGGCACTGTGCTCGGCACAGGCAACATCAACATTGCCAACTTTAATCTGGGGCGCAATCCACAACTGAAAGAAGCGATTGCCATCGCCAATGTCGACAACCAGATTTCCGCGAGCATTCTGAAGGAAATTCAATCCATCCCGGCCGTCAGCCAGGCGCGGGTGATTCAAGTGGATTGAGTGAGTGGGTTATTGAATCAATGGTCTAATGAAAAAATGAACCAATCCCATGTCTGTCTGGGTTTTTAAGATCAATACGCGGCGCGGCTGGGCATTCGACGAGTATTTTAAGTCACGCGCGCGCAGCGCTTACCCAATGGGAGACGAGAGTTGGATCCGCAGCGCGTCCAGCCTGCGTTTCCTGCGCGAAGAAGTAAAGCGTGGCGATCTTTTCCTCTGCTACGAAACTGACCGTAAACAGTTAGTTGGCCTGGCTCGCGCCGCGTCGGACGGGCGCGACACAGACACGGGTTCGTCCCTCGTTGATTTCTGCCCGCCCCGCGAAGCCATCCGCCTTAAAAACCCTCTGAAAAGACGGCCTGACCTCGATCACGTTCTCGCGTTTACCCCTCAGCGCGGGCGAGGCACCATACAGCACATTGCCACCGACGAGTTCGCCCACCTGCGGCGCAGAATGCTCTCCCGAAATCCAGCGCAACGGGATGCCCTGGCACGATTTTTGAATGGGGTTTGAATCTACATCACAGGGCGGGAGGCACGCGCGGAGTTTAATCCAACAGCTTCCCGGCGCAGGCAGAGGCAGGTGATTTCAGGCGGGCAAGCGACGCGAACCGGAACTACAACTTTCCCAATGCCTCGGCTCACGTAAATCTGCGTGCCGCCAAGCTGGTTCCAGCCATCAACGAATCGCTCGCCTGGGATCGAGCGATAGAGCGAGCGCAGAAGCGGCAGCCGCACTTGGCCTCCGTGGGTATGACCGGAAAGCATCAGATCGATGCCATGCTGCGCGGCCTCGCCGATGGCTTCGGGGTTATGGCAGAGGAGAATTTTAGGATCGCGCCGTGGAATCGACTTCAATGCTTTGCCGAGGTCCGCTTGGGCTACCCAGGGGTCATCTACTCCTGCGATCCAAAGCGTCGCGCCCGAACCTGCGGATGATCGGTCCTTTTGCTTCCTTGCCGGCCGTTCCGCCAAAGGCAGAGGACAATGAGCATTGCGCAGAACCACAATATGATGATCGCGGAGCGCGCGCGCGACATCGTCCGCGCCGGCACGGAAATCATGATTGCCGAGCACGGCAAAGACGCCCAGCCTGGAACGCAACCGGCCCAGCGCCTGCGCCACGGGCCAGATGTAGGTGGGCGAATAAGTAACGTAGTCCCCGGTAAGCGCCACAAGGTCAGGATCGAGCAGATTGGCAAGGTCCACAACGCGCCGGACTTCTTCTACGGAAGAAAAAATACTGAGGTGAATGTCTGTAAGATGAACGATCTTGAGCCCATCATGCTCCGCCGGAAGCCTGGGCAGAAAAACCTGGGTCTCGGTAATCTCAGGATCGGCCGAGAAGCTCCCAGGCGGATAATCCGCCTCCGGAGCGTTCAGCGCGAGCTGAATCAGCGGCTTTCGTTTCCAGAAGCTGGGAGCGACCGAGGGCCGCGCCATGATGACCTCACTTACATTACGGTGATGCAGAATTTGAAAAACTTTTTGTTTGCCCCCAATACACCGCGCCGCCTTTACCGGCTGCGCGTCAGAACCTCCGAGAATACTTGGATCATCGGCTCGTGCACCAGGCCGTTCGAAGCGAATATCTCATCCTCCAGCAATCCGAAAGCTCCGCTCGAGAGGTCCGACACCCGGCCGCCCGCTTCAGTCACCATCAGGACCCCGGCGGCTTTATCCCAGGGGTTGAGTTTCAATTCCCAGAACCCATCCAAGCGGCCACTGGCCACCATACAAAGGTCAAGCGCCGCCGACCCCGCCCTTCGCACCCCATGCGAAAGCTGCGTGAAGCGAAAGTAGTATTGGATGTTACGTTCGTGATCGGTCGTGTGAGGGGGAAATCCGGTGGCGAGCAGAGCCTCAGACAGATTTTCGATCGTCGAGACTCGCAGGCGGACACCGTTCCTGAACGCGCCGCCGCCTTGTTCCGCGGTGTAAAGCTCGTTACGCGTGGGATCATAAATAACGCCCGCAATCACTTCGTTCCGCCGCGCCAAGCCAAGAGAAACACAAAACATGGGGAAGCCGTGGGCGAAGTTTGTGGTGCCGTCAAGTGGGTCCACGTACCAGCAGTAATCAGAGCTGCTTTTGTTGCCGCCGCCTTCCTCGGCCACAATGCCGTGGCTAGGATAGCTTTTGCGCAAGCGTTCGGTAATCAGCGCCTCCGAGCGGCGGTCCGCCTCGGTCACAATATCCATCGGGCGCTTATAGGAAATCTCGTGCGGGCGCTCGTAGCGTTCGTTCAACAGGGCTCCGGCTTCTCGCGCGATTTTAACTGCCGTATTGAGAAAGCTTTCCATATAGGGTCGCCGCCGCGTCAGGCTCTGCTGCCCAGCGGCTTCAAATACAATCCTTCCTTATTGCTTAGCTGCGGCCAGAGTGCTCTCGTGCCAAGCGCCTTCAGCCCACGCGGAACCATCTTCAAAATATTCTTTTTTCCAGATTGGGACGCGTTGCTTCAGCTCATCAATCGCGTAACGGCAGGCGTCAAACGCGGCCGCCCGGTGCGCAGCGGTTACGATAATGGCTACGCTGGTTTCACCGATCTCAAGCCGGCCCACGCGATGAATCATGACCACCTGGTCAACCGGAAACTTCCGCTTGGCCTCGCTGCGGATTTCTTCCATAGAACCGAGCGCCATAGGTTCATAAGCTTCGTATTCGAGGTACAAAGCCTTGCGGCCCCGAGAGTGATTGCGGACAATGCCCTCAAACACCACCACGGCGCCGTTCTCGGGAACTCTCAGGCCCGCCGCAAGGCGCGAGGCGTGAATTGTCTCCCCTGTGATTCGGCAATCAAGCTCTTCCCCGCCGCTGACCGGGGGGAGGAAGGCGACGACGTCTCCGTCTTGCAATACCCTCGAGCGTTCGGTTACAGACTCGTTCACTGCAATCAGGAGCGAGTCCGCTACCCTCGCCAGGCGGGGAAACCGTTCTTGATAGCGTTGCCACAGGCTGCCTAGGCTTTCACCTGCGGGCACTTCCGTGACTTCTTCCGTAATGCCAGTGAGGTCGTGGGCAAGTCCAAAGAAAAGGGCCTTAATCTTCATGCCGACTTCAATATCCTATGTTCATATTCGCCGCCAGCGCGCCGCAGAGCGCAAGCAGGCCGATTAACCCTCGCCGCGCCCCTCTTAAGCTGCACGACTTGCTGCTGCGTATTAACAGGCATAGCAACGGTAAAAAATACACCAGATATAAGTATACACGCTCAAAGGAGGGGGAAGCAGCACGAAAGAAAGTTTTGCGTCGCGCTCTTTGCGCAAAAGTAAGGTGCGGGTCAGTAGCCGCCGGGGTACATTTGATCAACTCGCTGGTCAGTGTGCAAGGGCTTGGCTGTGGACGCAGCCTCTTCAATACGTTTCAGTTCATAGGCGGCGCGGTTGACGGCCTGCAGATAAGCGCGAGCCGCGGCTTCCACCACATTCTGGCTTGTCCAAGCGCCGGTAAACTCGCGCCCCTGAAACCGCGCGCGAATGTGGACGTCCGCCATGCCCAGCGTCCCCTGGCCGGTCGTCGCCACCGAAAGGTCGCTGACAGCGCCCGGAATCCCGGTGATGCGATCGATGGCGCGGAATGCGGCATCGCACGGGCCGTCGCTGGTGGCCGAATCATGGTAAGTCTGGCCGTCTTTCACCAGCTCTACGGTAGCTGTAGATTGCCCTTCATTCGAGGAAACGCTTTGGAATGTTTTCAATGTATAAGCGTCTGGCACGTTTTCGAACCCTTCGGAGATGATGCCGATCAGGTCCTCGTCGTACACCACCTTTTTGCGGTCCGCCAGTGCGGTGAAAGACTGATAAGCGCGGTCGATCTCCGGTTTGCTCAGGTGATGGCCAAGCTCCTCGTATCGCTGCGCCAACGCGTGCCTGCCGGAGTGTTTTCCAAGCACCATCTCGTTCGAAGGCATCCCTACGCTCTTCGGCTGCATAATTTCATAGGTAATAGCGTTCTTAAGTACGCCATCCTGATGGATGCCTGCCTCGTGCGCAAAGGCGTTCCGGCCTACAACCGCCTTATTTCTTTGCACCACCATTCCGGTGAGCCGGGCGAGAAGTTGGCTGGATGGATAAAGCTCCTCGGTTCGGACCCCGGTCGCAACGTCGAGCGCATCGCTTCGCACCTTAATCGCCATCACAATTTCTTCGAGCGCCGCGTTTCCAGCCCGCTCGCCAATGCCGTTGATGGTGCACTCCACTTGCCGCGCCCCGCCTCGAATCCCTGCCAGCGTGTTTGCGGCAGCCAAGCCAAGGTCGTCGTGAGTGTGCGTGCTGAGCACCACATGATCCATGCCGGGAACTTTCGCCTTCACCAAAGCAAACATGGCCTCGTATTCCGACTCCAGGCAGTACCCCACCGTGTCGGGCAGGTTGAGCACCATAGCCCCCGCCTCAACCGCGGCATGGCAGCATTCGAGGAGATAGGAGCGGTCGGTGCGTCCGGCGTCTTCCGGCGAAAATTCGATGTCGTCACAATAAGACTTCGCGTGGCCCACCGCCCAGCTAATCTGCTTCAACACTTC
>DASZAA010000279.1:0-10532 GCA_035945615.1 Terriglobia bacterium | reverse complement strand
TCCGCGCGGCACATACGGGCGGCCTTCAAGGTAAGCAAACGTCGTCTCATCGGGCGCGACCATGCCGGCGCGCGCCCCGCCCTCGATAGACATATTGCAAACCGTCATACGCCCTTCCATCGAGAGCGCGCGGATGGCCTCACCCGCGTATTCAATCACGTGTCCGGTGCCGCCGCCGATGCCAATTTTGCCGATGATGGAGAGGATGATGTCTTTGGCCGTGACGCCTTGCGGCAATCGTCCATCCACACGCGCCAGCATCGTCTTCGATTTCGTCTGCGGCAGGCATTGCGTGGCCAGCACATGCTCGACTTCACTCGTGCCGATGCCAAAGGCCAGCGTCCCAAACGCTCCGTGGGTTGATGTATGGCTATCGCCGCAGACAATCGTCTGCCCCGGCTGCGTGATGCCCAGCTCTGGCCCGATGATGTGGACAATGCCCTGGTTTGGGCTGTTCATATCGAACAGAAGCACGCCGAAATCGCGGCAGTTGCGTGCCAGCGCCTCGAATTGCGCCTCGGCGATTTTGTCCAGTAGGGGAAGACGGCGGTCGGTGGTGGGCACGGAATGATCCATCACGGCAAACGTCAGGTCGGGACGGCGCACTTTGCGGCCAGCAGCCCTTAGTCCGGCGAAAGCCTGTGGCGACGTTACCTCATGGATCAAATGCCGGTCGATATAAATCAGCGCGGGCTGGCCTGGTTCCTCGTGAACTACGTGAGCTTCCCAGATTTTTTCGTACATTGTTCGAGTAGCCATATACAAATCCTTAAAACAAGGACGAGGGCTTAAAAGCAGGGACGAGAGGAAGAGTCCCTTGTCTCCTACCCCTCATCCTTTGCCTATCGTCCGTTATCTCTCGCCTTAATTATAGGCCGCGCCGTTCCAGCCTTACAATCACGCTGCGAAAACAACGGGCAGCGAGATGGCACCGTAGCGGCGGCCCGTTGCAGGCTTCGACCGCCGGTTTTTATATAATAACAACTCGCAGCCAGAGACCGTCGCTACAACCGCCGGAAAGCGAGATGGCGAAGAATCTGATCGAAAAAAGGCTGCGCGGCGGAAACTTCGCTTTCGATCGTGGTGATGGCGAGCGCACCCGCGTACTGGGTGCTGCGGGCATAAATTTGCCGCTGGAAGAAGCGCCGGCCATCATCCATCTTGTAGCGAATCACAAACGCTTTGGTTTCCTCAGCGCCCTGGATGGCAGGAGTCTTATCCGGTTGAATCTGAGGTTGCGATACCAATAAGCGCACCAGCTCAAGCTGAGACTCCACATATCCCTCAAAAGCCTGGCCCGGCGCGAGGACCGTTTCGCTCGCCATCACTTCGCTGGGGAAAGCGTTGCGCTCGTGACGCCGCAGCCCAAAGCCCTCAACCACGCGCCAGCCCTCGGGGATAAGTCCAAAAAACCACGAGCCAATTGCCACTGTGTCCTGGGGTAAGGCAGCGGCCGCTGCAAAGGCCGGCGCGAAAGCAGGTTGCGAAGCCGGTTGAATGGGTCTAGGCCGGTCGGTGCTCGGTTCGGCGGCCAGCGGCACAGTACCAGACTCAGCCGCGGCCGCGAGGTGAACCATGAAGTTCGTTTGGCCTGCCATGATGACGTCGCCTTCGTGCAGTTCTGCCGCATCGCTTACCTTCACGCCATTCAGGATGGTTCCATTGGCGCTTTTGCGATCGATCAAGCGGCATGCAGACTTGCCGCAGTCAATGGCGAAGTGTACGCGTGAGAGAAAAGTATCCTGCGGAAGGGGAAAGTTGGCGTTGGTTGTGCGCCCTACGGTGACACTTTCCCCTTCCATCACCACAATGATCTCACCGGCGCGTGGGCCGGATTTTATTTCCAAACTTGCCTGCACGGGCGTTAGATACTCTCTTTTCGAGTCGTAAAGCTTGATTGTACTGTGAGGCTGTAGCGGCGGCCCCTGGCTTCCGGTTTTCCCTGTTTAATGACCGGCGGCCGAAGCCGCGATGGGGTGTTATGTTGCCGCAGAGTTTTAACTGCGGAACTCTGCACTACACAACCAGGCGGCCAGAGGGCGCCGCTACAACCACCCAAATCTAGCACGGCACTTTAAGATTTTTGAGACAAATGGGACGATTTATTTACGCAAGGGTTCCCTGGAAGCAACGCGTGAAGGGCAAAAAAACGCCTTTCGCCCGCATCCCACAAACTCCTCGCCGCCGCTGGCGCGCGCCGCGACCTAACCTGTGGTTTCGCCCCCGCTCCCGGCTCGCTTGGCGCCCAATGCTGCTACAGCTTCGAGAGCTTCTGCGGCCAGCCGGTTGACTCGCGCCGAAGGGTCACCCAGGCTCGCATCATTCAGCGTGCGCGCCGCCCAGGGATATCGTGGGTTGCAGTCGAAATCCTTCCCCAGTTGGAGCATGATGCCGAGGTATTTGCACACGTCCGGCTCAGCGACGATGCCGTAAGCCTTCGCCTTCCCGGTCCCATAATGGACGATTTCAACGAGCGCGGATTCACCCAGCGCCGCGCATTGCGCGGGCGAATGCTCGCGCAATTGGGCCAGCGCGCGCTCCTCATATTCCTTGGCGGCGATGGTTTCAAAAATCTTGAGCTGTTCCTTGCGCAAATTAAACATAAAAAAAGAGAAATAGGGTAGAAGGTCAAGGGATAAGCAAGCCATCTTAACCCGTTTTTTGTCTCTGCCTTTGCCGGCTAACGCTTAAAAAACACGTCGGGACTGATAGGCTCTGTCATCGTGCCCAGCTCACTGCCAGGCGGCTCGGTCGATAGCGGCAGCGTGCGCAATCCGGCCCCTCGGCCAGAATTCGAAAATCGCAGCAGCGCGCCTCCCTTTTCATCCTCCATCAAATAGTACCGGATTGGGCCGAAAAATTGGTCGATTTCCTCCGGCAAACAGGTGGGTAGAAAAAGACGCAGCACGCGCGGGTCGTAATAACGGAAAAAAGCCTCCCGGTGCCCGTCGAGCGTGACGCGAAGAAAGTATTGCAAATGCTTGCGAATTTCGGCAAAGGAACGGTCGCAAGTGAGATAAACTCCCCAGTTTTTCCCCCACGCCTGATGCGCCAGCGTTTCTAGCATTTGCGAATCCGGCGCCAGCCGTACCAGATAGGGCGCAAAGTGCGCAAGCTGATCCCCTTGGGGCCCTTCAAACAGCGACTGGCATTCCTCTCTTGATTCTACCAGCACTTTGAGGACAGACGGCTCGCGGGCCGCATCCAGCAAGGCAAAGAGCGGCTGAAAATCCTGGCGAAACAGAGCAAGCAAACGTGCTTGCGGGGCCGTTACCGGCGCTGGCATGGCAGGGGCAGCTTCGGCTTTGGGCGCTTCGATGCGCACCAGAAACTGGGTCGTGCCAGCGGTGATCTTATCGCCCCCTCGTAGCGCCACTTCCACGATTTTCTGGCCGTTTACCAGTGTTCCGTTGGTGCTTTTGTAATCCCTGACCCAGCAGACTTTTTCCTCGCATTGGATGGCGAAATGAACTCCCGACATATGAGAGTCGTCGGGAAAAGCGGCATCGGCGCGCGCAGTCCGCCCAATTCGCACCAACTGACCCGCCGGCACGTCGATCTTTTTCCCGGATTGGGGTCCGGAGCGGACCTCGAGAATGAGCTTCATTGCGTATGGGCGATGGCGTCTTATTAAGAATTACACATTATTATTGGGATGTCAGCCATTGCAGTGACCTTTTACGGGCTTTGGCTGCATGAATTCCCGTGCTCAGAGTCACTTACGATAGTTTTCGAGCTCCCGCCTCAGATTAGGACCTAGCATGGCTTTCAATTCTTCGTATGCCGGATCAGACGGATCGAGATTTTCCAAGAATGAAAGCGACACAAGTTCCTGAACATTTTCATCGGACGAGGCCATAGCTTCCTCAAGAAAACCGAGGATTCGACGCACAACAGCGTCTTGATTGCCCGCTCCTCCTTCCGTCCGCACGCGATCCATCACAAACCGCGTAACATCGCCAAAAAATACATGGGGCAAAAGTTCATCATACTGTTGAATGTGTTCGTCGAGTAGCGGCCGCAGCTCAGGCGCGCTCTGGAGCAAACCTTCCGTTACGTTTTCATATGAGAGTTGGGCCGCCATTATTGGCCCTCCAGAGCCGACCGTGTGTCATCGAGGATAGTCTGCGCAGCAGCTCTATCTTTAGGAGAAGCAGAGGGATTTTTCTCTAGCCATTTTTCCAGAGCGCGGGCGTATTCCCTGCCTTTTTGCGCATGAAATCTGCCCCCCACCTTCTCACCCGTCGCCATTTCATGGCGGATTGCATCCGCCGTGCTTCCAGAACCGATTGGATTCGCGGTTTTGGCGCCCTTATACAGATCATTCACCAAATTCTGCAGCTTTGGATCGTCCACCTCAGGCTGAGGAACGCCGCCCGGCGACGCTACCGCAGCGTCCTGCTGCGCAGTTCCGCCTGCTGCTTGCGCGAGCGGCTGGCTGGCGAGCTTAAAAGCCACTGTCGCGGCGCCATCTTGCGACGCTTGCGCCAGATCCTGGGCCGCATTTGATACAGCTTGCGCCGCCGCTGAGCCTGAACCTGACATGGCCTGCGCCAAAATCACGAGTGGCGGCGTGGGCGTCACCACTGTGGGGGTGCCCATTCCGACTTCGCCAATCTCGACGGTCGGCTCGCCTAAAACAATCACGCCGCCATGATCGGTCGGGTCGCCGATGCGGGCGGCCATCAAATTGCCAATTAAGACGGTAGGCGAGCCCATCAGGATCGAATCAGGCGGCCCCACGCAGGTCGCCATGTCCGTCATGCGCGCGGCAGGGAGCATTCCGATCAGCACAGTTGGCTCGCCCGGGGGTAGAATTGGGCCGCCGACGTGCGGCACAATGCCCGTCACCATCGGGCAGGTGTGCATGTCTGTTATTCGAGAAGCTGGAGGCATAGCGCGATTTCAGATTTGCGATTTTAAATTTCCGATTTAAAAAAAGCTGTTTGGGCTGCATACCCTCTGCTGGTTGAACTTACGAATCCAATTTTCCGCCTTTGCTGCCATCATCTGCTTTGTCGGGATCGGCCGGATCAGCCGGCGCGTCCGGGCTGGCCGGCGATTGGGTTTGCGCGCCCGGGCCCGATCCGGCGGCGCCGCCGCTATTGATCAAAACCATCGTGCCCTGGATGGTGACGCCGGAAGGCCCCACCGAAACAAACCCTCCCGGCCCCTTGAGCGCAACCTCCATGCCCGCCTCGATCACCACGCTCATCCCGCCTTTGAGATGGATTGTCTGGCCTGCCTCGGCAGCGATATTCTGCCCCGCCTTTTCATTATGCGATTGGCTCACCTGAAGCGAATAGCCTCCGCCCACTTGAATCTTTTGATCGCTCGAGATGGCCAGCGACATGGCGCCGCCAATCTGCTCCTTCTGGTCGCCCGTGAGGTTCAGAGACAGGTTTCCGCCCACTTTTTCTTTCTGGTCGCCTACCACCTGCAGCGACATGGCGCCTTCAATTTTTTCAATGTGGTCGCCCTTGACGTGCAAGTTCTTCTTGCCGCCGATTTGCTCAAGTTGGTCTGTGGTGACAATCAGGGACCTGTTATTCCCCACGAACTCGCGCGAGTCATGCTCGATGCGCCAGTCCATATCCTTTTCCGCGTTCATGAAAATCTGCTCGGATCCCATTTTGTCTTCAAACCGGAGCTCGTTATAGTTGGAAGAACCTCCGCCCTTGCTGCTTCGGGACATAAAAGTGCTCCGTGTCCCGTTATCCGGCAACGTGTAAGGCGGCATCACTTCCGCGTTATAGACGCGCCCGGTAATAATCGGCCGGTCGGGGTCTCCTTCGAGAAACTCGACGATCACCTCCTGGCCGATACGTGGAATCCACACCGCGCCCCAGTTTTTCCCGGCCCACGCTTGCGCAACGCGAATCCAGCAGGAACTGCTCTCATCGTGCTGCCCCTGCCGGTCCCAGAAAAACTGCACGACGACCCGGCCGTACTGGTCCACCCAGATCTCCTCTCCCGATTTACCCACTACCACAGCTGTCTGCGGACCCTGCACAACCGGCTTCGGAGTGATGCGCACAGGCCGGAATGGAACGGACTGGGGAATACAAATAAAATGATTGGAGTAATGGGATCCACCGTCCGAGCTGGACGTGTAGTAAGACTGTCCGGCCGAAGCTACGTGCGCGACCTCCGTGAGCACGTAGGTGGTGTTCATATCGCTACGGTAATGGTCCTGTAAGGTGAAACGGTATCCTGACGTGAAACCGCGGATATTGCCATCCCCGCTGATCACAAGATGGCTGGCCTCCTCTTCTTGCATTCGCAGCGTCGCCATACTTTCGCCGTCGCTCGACGTCAGAAATTCGCCGGGGTAATCAAAAATTTCGTAGCTTGAATTATTCGCCACTTGAACGACAGTCGGATCGTTAGAGAGTAAGCTCGTACTTGGAGTCTTGAAGTTGTAATCCGTCAGCGTGTACTTGCCGGTGCGAAGCTCCTGCTCGATATTCCAATTCGTTATCAGATCTTCAGCTTCAACGCCGCCGGACACAAGATCACACGCTGCGTTTCCGGTAGACCCGTCATATGCTTGGAACGCGCTGTTCGAGTCCGCCAGGATCATCGTGTGCTGGCCTTCTTGGTGTTGGAAGAAATAGAAAATGCCGTACTGTTCCATCAGGCGGGAGACAAAATTGAAGTGCGTCTCGCGGTATTGGACGCAATACTCCAATGGGTTGTAAGTTCCCTGCACCTTGTTCTGGAAATCTTGAAACCCAAGTTTATTAAAAACCTGCGTGATGATGTCCGGTACAGCCAAGTTCTGATAAATACGGCAATCGGCATTGCGGGTAAGAAACCAGAGCCACGGCACCATTTCCGCCTGGTAATGCGTAAAATGGCTATCCTTTCCACTTTGGCTGAAGCGGCTGATGCAGCCATTAAAGTAGCGAGGGCTCCCACCCGCCATCTCTACCGAAACGGTTACATTCTGGCCGACAATGTCTGTAAACGTAATCGAGTCATTTTCAGAGAGTAAATCGAGGTTAAATCTGAACAGGCGGGAGATGCCTTCCCGGCCGCTGAAGCCGTGAAGCAAAAGAACATCCTGACCCAAGGGCGTGTCGATGGCGATTAGCCGGTTTTCTTGTGTGTACGGCATGGAACTCTCTTTTTTTCGTTCTCAAAATCTTGCCTGGAATATTGGAACAACTGAAATCGTTCCGTAAGGCGAGTCCGCGATTGGAAATTGGTCACTCAAAGGCAGGTCCATCAGGTTTCTGTCATAGATCGCGCTATCGGGCATGGGAATCGCGCTGCGGAGCT
Source organism: Terriglobia bacterium (assembly GCA_035945615.1). Classification (GTDB taxonomy): domain Bacteria; phylum Acidobacteriota; class Terriglobia; order UBA7540; family UBA7540; genus RH2-MAG17b. Next base: position 3,248 of record DASZAA010000279.1, on the reverse strand, counting down.
GTTCAATCAGTGCTTCATAGAGAGCCAAATCCTGTTTCCGCTCGCTAACCCACCGGGGCACGCTGGTCGTTTTTGCATAGAGTACCGTAATATCGTAATAGTCCTCGACCAGTTGCGCTTGCTCCTCTGCTGAATAGTCGCTGAAGGATCTTCCCTTGCTAAGCTGATAATTGAAGTACGCGCCGTCTCTCGTCCCCATGGCGCGCTTGGCCCGCAATTGATGATAGATCGAATCAGTGATGTAGCTGGTGCCTTGCGTCTGATATTGCCAGACGTGGGTCGTCTCGTGAACCAAAGTCGAAAGCCAGTCCGGCGTATTGGTCTTCTGGTCTGGCGCAATACGGATTTGATTTCCCAGCGTAGTTGGAGCATTGGCAATACCGGTTCTCACAAGGCGAATACGCGACGAATCTACGCTAGTTTCAAAAATCTTCTCAATTGTTTCCGTCTCCGGCGGAGTTAGCGGCATGCCGAACGGACTCTGTAGCTGCCCTGCCTCCATCAGCAATCTCTCGACAAGTGGCGACGTCACCAAAACAGGGCGAAACCTCGTCGAACAAAGAAGAGACGCCCTAACTCCTGAAAGTCTAGGGTCGGTTATACACATCGGCGATGGAGTTTTTGACGCTGGTGTGAGCGTGCCCCCGCCTCCCATAAGTTCCTCGCTAGGACAAACCAAAAGACCTCAAAAGATAGCAGCCACGGCCATAGCCTTTTTTGATCATGGCTGTCACTTGCTAGTGCGGCATAACCAAAATCGATGGTGCAGGGCCACCGCTGTTATCATTCCAAGCCATTCGCCGTCACTCTGAGTTCTTCGCTCCTATCATGCTGAACGCAGCGAAGTATCCCAGTATGGGCGACATCAAGCCAACACCAGACTTTCCCTTCACGTCATCCAGGATCGCCTTCAGCTCCTCCAAACGGCAACCGCCGCACGCGCCGCTGTTTTTGGTCAGGTAACGCTAGTTGTATACAAATGCCCCGTCTGCGCCGATTCCGACACTAATTCTTTCCATTTTCTCCCCTTCAGCCATGCGGCCCAGCAACTGACGGGAAATCTCCGGAAGCAGTGTGTTGGTCAGGATGTTATCCACGTTCCTCGCGCCGCTTTCTACTTCCGTGCATCGCTTTGCCACCTCGTCCACGAGCGCGTCATCGTAAGCGAGCTCCATTTTGTGATTTTCGTAGAGACGGTTCTTGATCTTGCCGAGCTTCAGCCGGATAATTTGCTTCATTGACTCGTCGCGAATGGGGAAGTACGGAATAATAATCATCCGTCCCAAGAAGGCAGGTTTGAAGATTTTATTGAGCTCTGGCTTTAGGGCCTGTACTAGTCCATCGGCGGCTGGCATGGTTTCAGGGTCGGCGCACAGCTTCATCATCGAATCCGTCGCCGCGTTCGTCGTCAGAATAATAATGGTGTTCTTGAAATCGATCTCGCGCCCCTCGCCGTCTTCCATCATGCCCTTGTCAAACACCTGATAGAAAAGCTCAAGCACGTCGGGATGCGCCTTCTCGACCTCATCGAGGAGGACGACAGAGTACGGTCGGCGCCGCACAGCCTCTGTCAAGACGCCGCCTTCGCCATAGCCCACGTATCCTGGAGGAGAGCCCTTCAAGGTCGAAACCGTATGTGCCTCCTGGAATTCGGACATATTGATCGTAATCAGATTCCGCTCACCTCCATAGAGCAGGTCGGCAAGGGCAAGCGCGGTTTCAGTTTTTCCCACGCCGCTCGGACCCACCAGCATAAAGACGCCAATCGGCTTATTGGGATCGTCAAGCCGCGCGCGCGAAGAGGAGATGCGCTGACTGACGGCATCGAGCGCGTGCATCTGCCCGATCACGCGCTTACCGAGGAGCGAGGGAAGCGTGAGCACGGTGCTGATTTCATCTTTCATCATTTTGCCCACAGGAATGCCCGTCCATGCGGAAATCACTTCTCCCACGATCTGCGCGTCCACGGCCACCAGCATCATCGGAGTTTCGCCTTGCAAAGCCGCAAGCTCAAGCTCAACTTTGCTTAACTCAGCCCGCAAGGCGGCAGGATCAACAGCCGCCGCGGCCGCACCAGCGCCACCCGTCTCAGCCGCGGGCGCGGCGCTTGCCCCTGCGGATGCTGCGACTTCTTTTGCTCCTCCCTGCGAGAGTGCGCCCACGGCCGGAGCTGCGGACCCAGCCGGGGCTGTCGCAGCCTCAAGCCGCGTGTGCAGCTCACGGATGCGCGTCACCATGTCGCCTTCCTTCTTCCACCGCTCCCTCAATTCCTTAAGTCGTCCTTCTGCGGTTTGCTTTTGGGTAGCAATTTCCGCCAGGCGTTCGCTGTGGTCGGCGCCAATGGCGCTTTCGCGCTCAAGGATGCGTTGCTGCACGGCCAAGTCGTCGATCTGCCGGACAAGGTCTTCAATTGCCGGAGGGGTGGAGCTCTGGCCGAGAGCAAGCCGCGCGCAAGCCGTATCGAGAACGCTCACCGCCTTGTCTGGAAGCTGCCGTCCCGCCAGATAACGATGCGAGAACCGCACCGCGCCGGCGAGTCCTTCATCGAGGATGCGAACCTTATGATGCTTCTCAAGCGAGGGCACGATGCCGCGCAGCATCGTCATGCATTTCACCTCGTCCGGCTCTTCCACCTTAACCACCTGGAAGCGCCGCGCCAGCGCCGCGTCTTTCTCGAAAAACTTTTTGTATTCGGACCAGGTAGTAGCGGCAATCGTTCTAAGCTCGCCGCGCGCCAGGGCCGGCTTCAGGAGGTTCGCGGCGTCATTCTGACCGGCCTGCCCTCCCGCGCCAATCATGGTGTGCGCTTCGTCGATAAAGAGAATAATAGGGGATGGCGAAGACTTCACCTCTTCAATCAAGCCTTTTAGCCGGTTCTCAAATTCTCCTTTGATACCGGCGCCTGCCTGAAGTAGCGCCAAGTCAAGCGTCCGAATGGTGACATTGCGCAGCGACGGTGGAATGTCACCGTGCGCCACGCGCAAAGCGAACCCTTCAACTACGGCCGTCTTCCCCACCCCGGCCTCTCCGGTGAGGATTGGGTTATTCTGCCGCCGCCGGGTGAGAATATCCACCACCTGGCGGATTTCGTGATCCCTTCCCAGGACGGGATCAATTTTGCCGTTGCGAGCGTTTTCAGTCAGGTTGATCGTGAACTGATCGAGGTTTGCCGTCTTCCCGCCCCCGGCCTTACCGGGCGCGCCCGGCGCACCTGCGGTGGTGGCGGGGGCTTCGAGCGTTTCTTCTTC
>DASZAA010000278.1:0-7045 GCA_035945615.1 Terriglobia bacterium | reverse complement strand
ACGATGATGTCGTATTTTTGCATTCCATGCCCTCGTGGGAGGTGATGTGTCAGATCATTGGACGATGTACTAGTTTACGTAATCGGATTTACAGAACGCAATACAGTACACTCGCTGGGCATGCCCTGATTTGCGGGGTGAACAACAGCGTTGTTTCTATTCCGGCGCACCGGGAAACGAATTCCGGCCTACTCCGTTTCCAAAATGATCCGGGTGAGCATCTGGAAATGATAACCCATCACCGCCAATGTCATGGCCGTATCAAACTGCTTGCGGTATTTCACCGCCGCCTTTACGACGTATTTCCAGTAGCTGGTGCGTGATTCGCTGAGCACGCCCTGCCGGATAAAAGAGCGGGCGACGGCAAGATAGTCAGAGAAAACGCGCGGGCGGTGGTTGGGATGTTTGTAGCGGTCGAGAAAGCGCAGGGCGCGCTCGTAGTACGCTTCGGGCGTATAAATCCGCTGAAGAATGTCCCGGTATCCCTGGACGAGCTTCTGCGCGTTCATCTTGGGAATGAAGTTGAGCCGCACGTCCATGTTGTTGCCGTGGCCCTCGTCGAGGATGCGTCCCTCTTTTTTGAGCCTCCGGAAAAGCTGCGTGCCGGGCAGCGCCAGCAGGATGCCGACCATCGCAAGAGGTATGGCGCTCTCGCGGATGAACTCCACCTGGCGGTCAAAAATATCCTCGGGATCGTTGTCGAAGCCAACGATGAAGCCCGCCATCACTTCGAGACCATAGTCCTGAATGCGATGAACGCTCTCAACCAAGTTCTTGCGCGTATTCTGCATCTTCTGCGCTTCCTTGAGGCTGGCCTCGACTGGCGTCTCAATCCCCATGAAGACCCGCGTGAAGTTGGCGTCCTTCATCATCTGCAGCAATTCGGTATCATCCGCAAGATTCACTGAAGCCTCGGTGAAAAAGCTGAACGGCGTGCGGTGGCTCCGGTTCCAATCGGCCAGCGCCACGAGCAATTCTTTTGCCTTCCTTTTATTGCCGATAAAATTATCGTCCACAATAAAGACCGAGCCGCGCCACCGCCGGTCGTGAAGCTGATCCAGCTCCGCCACAATCTGGGCCGGCGTCTTAGTGCGGGGCACGCGCCCGTAAATCTCGATAATGTCGCAGAACTCGCAGTTGAAAGGGCAGCCGCGCGAATACTGGATGGGCATAGCGCTATAGTGCTTCGTATCGATCAAGCTCAGGTCGGGGGCCGGCGTGTGATGGAGGCTGGGCAATTCAACCGCTTTGTAGGAGGGCTTCAGAGCATCGCTTTCAAGGTCGGCGATGAGCTTCGGCATCAGATCTTCAGCCTCGCCGTAAACAACGCTGTCGGCGTGTTCGGGAAGTTCGGAAACGCTGTTAGTGATCGGGCCGCCCACGATGGTGCGCAAGCCGCGAGCGCGGCAGCGGTCGAGCGTCTCGATCACTTCTTGCCGGTGCACGATCATGCCGCTGAGCATGGCGACGTCGGCCCACTTTAGGTCGGAGTCCTTCAGCCGCCGGATGTTGGTATCGACAAGGCGTTTGGTCCAATGAGATGGCAGCATGGCCGCGATGGTAAGAAGACCGAGCGGCGGATAAGCTGATTTTTTACCTTCGATGGGCAGCGCATATTTGAAGCTCCAGTACGTATCTGGAAACTCCGGGTAAATCATAAGAACATTCATCCATTGCTCCGTCTAACAGGTGGGCTAAATTCAGGATACACTCGCTTCCGACGCCGTTACAACATAATTCTCAGCGCAGCCACAACCCTGTGATCATTTAATGAGATGTTGCGGGGAATGTCATCCTGGCTGTGGCATCCAACTAAAAAACGACGGCTTCACTCTGACAAATTGAAGGCAACATCAATCTCGGTAACGACTTCGACGGGAACACCGTCCAGGAGTGTCGGCTCGTAGCGCCACTGTGGACCACGCGGCGTGCTGTCGAATCTCCTCTAATAGAATAGACACCGCCAGGGATAGCAAATGTTTCCCTATCTGACCGCCTGATATGAGGATTAAAATAGAATCCAGAACAGTATGAAGGGGCGTGGCTCGCGCTGCGCCTAAGGGGACGCTCAACCGTCACACAGTTGTCATATTTCAAACCTTTAAATACACCCTCAACTCTGCGTAAAAGACTGCCGATGATCATCTGGGCGGAGCAGTTCGCCGCGCCATTTGAAATTCCCAGCTCACAACGTTTCTGCTGTGAACAGGGCTACTGCGGGGAAAGCATGGAAGCAGGCCGGAACATACGCGAGCGCGTCTTGCTGGTTGATGACGAGCCGATCGTCCGCCAGATAATGAACGATGCTCTTCAGAAGGAAGGCTACCACTGTAAGAGTTGCGTGAACGGCGAACAGGCGCTGCAACTCTTGCGGCAGGAAATTTTCGATATCATCGTCACTGACCTCTACCTTCCCGGAATCTCCGGGATGGCGGTGCTCAAGGAGGGGCAGAAGGTCTGCCCGCAATCCGCTTTTCTGGTCGTCACCGGCGAACAGGACGCCCGCGTGAGCGTCGAGGTCATGAAGCAAGGCGCGATCGACTATCTGGTGAAGCCTTTTTCCGTCGAATCGCTGATTGCGAGCGTCCGCAGGGCCGCGCACAAAAAGAGCCAATACAATGAAGTACAAGTGCGCAGCGATTACTATCAGAACCTTGCGGCCAAAAGAACCGCGCAGCTAAAATCGGCGATTGCCAAGATCGGCCGGAGTCACGAAGCGGCGGTTGAAACGCTGGGGTCACTGCTTGATATTCGAGACCGGGAGATGGCTGGCCACGCCCATCGGGTCGCGCTCTACACTTTCGAAATTTCGAAGCGCATGGGCCTTCCGCGTAGGCTCTGGAAGGACTTGGCTCTTGGCGCCTTTTTGCACGATGTCGGCAAGATCGGAATTCCCAGCGAAATTCTATTGAAACCCAACCGCCTCACGCCGGCCGAAATGGCGGTGATGAAAACCCACGTCGTGATCGGCTATAACATTGTGAAGCGGATCGAGCATCTTCAAAAGACGGCTGAAATTGTCCTCTCTCATCACGAGCGTTTTGACGGCAAAGGCTATCCGCGCGGCTTGAAGGGCGAGGAGATTCCGCTGGGGGCGAGAATATTTTCTGTCGCCGATACGCTCGACGCCATGACATCCGACCGGCCTTACCGGCGCGCTTTGCCGATGGAGCGGGCCTATGAGGAAATCAGGGCTTGCTCTGGCCTGCAGTTTGACCCCAAGATCGTTCGCGTTTTTCTCTCGACCTCTCCCCGCGTGTGGGAAGCAATTCGGGAGAATGTTCAGGCCATCCAGGAAGCCATGCGTCCCGGCTGGTGGGATTCCCAGGTCATTCTCTCAATCAGCAGCTCCATCGGAAACTTGATCGTGCCCGATCCCAGAATACACGCCGTGGCCTAGGGAAGGCACTATAGCGGCGGCGTGACGCTACTGGCGTTGTTTTCAATTGCTCCGGCGGCGAGACGCCGCCGCTACAACTTGTTTTGCCATCGTCTGCTTACCTCAGTCGCGCCCAGTGAAGATACGCAAAAATGAGCGCCTGCCCTCCAAAGAGAGCATAGATGCCCGCCGCGCCGAGAAAGCTTCCGTAGGGCCATTGATAATTGCGCAGGTTTTTCTTGAGCAGCAGGGATGGAACAGCAATCAGAGTGCCTGCGAGCGAACCTAAAAGGATAGTGACGTAAGTCAAAGGAATCCCCAGGAAGACGCCGATTACCAGCATCAGCATTACGTCGCCGAACCCAAGATATTCTTTTTCGGGGTTGCCGAACCGTCTGAAAAACCACGCCACAAGATAAAGCAAACCCGCTCCGAATAAGCCTCCGGTAAGCGCGCCGGCGAAAGATGAAAACGGACCGGAAAGCGTCCATCCCGCGCGGCGAAAAATCCATTCCACAAAGCTGTCATTGACCGGAGTGAAAAAACTGAGAATCAGGCCCAGCACGATCCCTGTGATCGTTACCGAATGAGGAATCATCCGCGCGCGGAAATCGGTGAAAATCAGGACCACCATCAGCATGGAAAAAACAATCGCCTTAAGAAACAACGCCGTAGTCCCAAACTCGGCGAAGGCCGCCACGAAAAGGCAGGCGGTGATGATCTCAACCAACGGATAAAGAGCTGAAATATGCTCATGGCAATTCCGGCATCTGCCGCGCAGCGCCAGATAGCTAAAAACGGGAATATTATCGTATCCGTGAATGAATTCCTCGCATCGCGGGCACCGCGAGCGCGGCCTCACCACAGATTGGTGATTGGGAAGGCGGCTGATGCAGACGTTCAAGAAGCTACCGAAAACAAGCCCAAAAAGAGCAGCGAACAGGTAAGATAGGTAAACCGGTATGAACATAGAGGCACGAAAAAAGAAGGGGCATTGTTGTGCGGGGTTCGCCTTGTAACCCTGCAGCAGTCCTGTGCTCAAGTAAAACCCGCAGCATTAAAAAACGCGAACGCTGCGCTACAGCTACGACGCCCCAGTGATCTGCTGATAGAAACGCTCGGTTTTAGCCACCATTATAGCATTAGTAAACCCCTTCGCTTTTTCGCGGGCTTTAGCCCCCATTGAACGCAGCAATTCGGGATGCGAGGCGGCGGCCGTAATCCTTTCCACGAGACCGGCTGGCGAACCCGGCTCCGTCAGCCAGCCGGTTATGCCATCTTCCACAATCTCAGGCAATCCACCCACGCGGCTGGCAATAACCGGAACTCCGTGCGCCATTGCGATCAGCGCCGCAGAGCCCAAGCCCTCGGCCAGCGAGGGCATCAGAAAAAGATCGATAGAATTCATGAAGGGGGCAAGATTATCTAGGTAGCCCACTAGCTGGATGCGCTGCTTTTGACTATCCAAGCCATACTTTCGGGTGAGCGGCTGCTTCATCTTGCCTACCCCAGCAAGCAATAACCGCGCGCTCGGCAGATTGGCCGCCGCGCGTTGGAACGCCTGGATTGCGATCTCCTGCCCCTTTTCGTGCGTGAAGGCGCCCGCATGGCCGATGGCAAAATCACCCTCCTCTAACTGAAAGCTCCGGCGCATTTCACGACGCGCCGCCCGATCGGGTAGGCTAACCGGGAAATCGATTCCGTCCGGTATGACCTGAACCTTGGTGGCTGCAATTCCAGACTCAAGAAGCAGGTCACGCACGAACGCCGAAACGGCGATCACGCCATGGCAGCCCCGGCCATATTTCAGACGGTGAACGAACCGGCCACGGGGTAGGAACACAACACGCCGGCTTGCCACGCGCTTCACCGGCCCGGATGACCGAGCGAACCTTGAAGCAAGCAAAGAAAAAGTCTGTCCACGGCCGTCATGCGCGTGAATGATATTGAACCCCCGGATCAGGCCGCGCAGCCTGAAAATGGAGGTCATCGCGCCAACGCCACGGAAAGAGAGTCCGTGAGTGTCAAATCCTTCGCGGCGTGCAAATGCTTCCAGCCGGCTTCCCGTCGGACAAACAACCGCCTGGCGGTGTCCGCGGTCCCGAAGGCCGCGCGCCAGCGCCAAAAGCTGCCTCTGGCCGCCGCGCATCTCATGTCCGGTGTCGAGATGGAGAACTCCAAGCATGGTAAAGACTAGCAGCGGTGGCCGTAAAAAATTAGGAACGATGGATGAGGCCACACCCTTAAAGAACTAAGTCAACCTCACCGAGCCGCGTAACCCCCGAAAGCTGTCTCTACTCTTAACAGCTCTGAGATTTTTCGATTTCCCTCGATGCCGTCCACCGAGTGATATATATCATAATCAGCCAGGATCGCCTGATTCGCAGGGCGATTGAGGGGTCAAGAAGTATTCCGATTTATCTTGACACCAAACCCCGGCAGTGATATCTGATATACGATTTGAGATCGGCGATTTAATGCTGCCCTTCCAAGGAGGATACACGATGCGCGGGAACGGAGGTGAAACAGGGCGGCGCATTTTAAGGGGATTCGCCGCGGTTTTCGTGGTCGCTTTGGGGTTGATCCTTTTGCCGCAGCCCTCGCGAGCGCAATCCACGGCCTTGTTGACGGGCACGGTGGTTGATCCAAGCGGCGCTGTGGTAACCGGAGCGGCTGTCGTCTGCCGCAACACGCAGACCGGGCTTTCTTACAAGGCGCAAACCAATGCTGAGGGCCTTTTCCGGTTTCCAAGCCTGCCGATCGGCGAATACGAAGTCACCGTTTCCCATGCCGGGTTTGAGAGCCTCGTGCGCAACGGGCTCGATTTGCTCACCGGGCACAGCGTCGATCTCCACCTTGAACTTCAGGTGGGCGCGAGCGTTCAAACGGTGCAAGTGACGTCGGCGGCGCCTGTTGTGCAACCTACCTCGTCTGTAGTGCAGACAACGGTCGCGAGCCGCGAAATCCGCCAACTGCCCCTCAACGGCCGGAACCCACTGCAGCTTGTCACGCTCACGCCGGGGACGTTTCTCACCTACACCGGGACCGAGGGCAACCAGCAGGAAAACCAGGGCGTGACCACAAATGGCCTGCGCGCTCCCGACAACAACTACGTTCTTGACGGCATGGAGTATATCAACCGCGAATGGGACGGTCCGCCCACGCTGCCGAACCCCGACGCGCTGCAGGAATTCACCATGAAGTCCTCCAACTTCAGCGCCAGCCTGAGCGGTCCAGGCGCCACGATGCTGCTCTCCACACGCTCAGGGACCAATCAGTTTCACGGCTCAGTCTATGAGTTCGTGCGCAACGACGCCACGGATTCGAGGAACTTTTTTTCCACCACGGTCTCGCCCTACAAGCAGAATCAGTTTGGCGCGACGTTTGGAGGACCGCTCAAAAAAGACAAGGCATTTGTCTTTTTCTCTTATCAAGCCACGCGGCAGATCGGATCATCGAGTCCGTCTAACATCACCGTGCCGACCGCGGCGGAAAGAAATGGAGATTACTCCGCGAGCAACCGCATCATCGTGAATCCATCCACCGGAAAGCCATTCCAGAACAATATGATTCCCCAGGGATCGTTTGACGCGCTTGCGGTGAAGCTGTATCAGCCGCTCGTGCCGTTGCCGACCCTCTCAAACGGTCTTGCCGTGCTGGTGCCAA
>DASZAA010000277.1:0-4473 GCA_035945615.1 Terriglobia bacterium | reverse complement strand
GACCTTTCGAAACGTTTCCGGCGGCAGCTCGATGAAAAGTTCCACATCACGCTTCCGGTGGTGCGGGAGAAGTTTCCCTCGCGCGACAGGGCGGCGCGCTATCTGCTAGAGCTTGCAGACGGCCAGGCAGTGGAATCCGTTTTTATGCCAGAGCGCGACCGCGTGACGCTTTGCATTTCGAGCCAGGCGGGCTGCGCGGTGGATTGCCGTTTTTGTTTCACCGCGCTGATGGGTCTCAAACGAAACCTGGCAGCGGGGGAAATTGCAGGCCAGGTTTACTCAATCCTCCGCGATCAGGCGCTCCGTGCCGGCGCGAGGTTGAACATTGTTTTCATGGGCATGGGGGAGCCTTTGCTCAACTTCGAGCAAGTCATGAAATCGGTCCGGTTGCTGGCAGACCCAGACGGACTGGCAATTCCCGCGCGGCGCATGACGGTCTCAACATCGGGCGTCATTCCCCGCATCCGCGATCTAGGAAGCGAGCCGGTGCGCCCGAAATTGGCCATCTCCCTCAACGCCTCGGAAAACGAGCAGCGAACCGCGCTGATGCCGCTCAACCGCAAATATCCGCTTGATGATCTGATGGAAGCGTGCCGCGCTTATCCCTTGCGCCCGCGCGAGCGCCTGACCTTTGAGTATGTGATGCTCGACGGCGTGAACGATAGCGACGATGACGCCCGCCGCGTCGCCGCCCTGCTCGGCGGGATGCGGGCCAAAGTTAACCTGATTCCTTACAACTCGGGATCGGGCTTGGCGTTCCGTCCCCCGGATTTTGGCCGCGTGCTGGCGTTCCGCGAGGTGCTTGCTCAGCGTGGAGTAGACGCCTTTATCCGCATTTCGCGCGGACAGGATGTGCGCGCCGCTTGCGGGCAATTAATGCTGGAAACCCCACACGAAAAGGCAGGTTGAACGCCGATGCCAAAGAGTTATTTCCTCATCCCGATCACCGCCATCATCCTTCCGGTTGCGCTACCTTCCTTGCGATAAGAGAAGAACAAATCGCTGCGGCATGACGTGCAGAAATCAGACGCCTGGACGTGCGACGCGGGCACGCCCGCGCTCTTGAGCTGGTCGCGGGCTACGGCAACAAGATCGAGGCAGAGACCCGAGCCGGTGGGACGCTCGTGGCCCGGAGGCGCCATCGAGAGAAAAGGCATTCCGGGGAAACTCCGCTTGCCGGAATCGAGGTCCGTAGCTTTCTGGAAATAGCGTTCGCTGCCAGTGAACCGGCCGTAAAACGCATCAACGACTTCTTCGCCGACCTCGTAGCAGCAGGGATGAACGCAGGGTCCAAGCGCAGCGAATAGCCGCCGCGGATTCGCGCCAAAGCGCCGCTGCATCTCGCCAATGGTCTTCTCCGTGACTCGCGCCAGCGCGCCTCGCCAGCCTGAGTGAATGGCGGCAATCACTCGCAAATCCGGGTCCACCACTAGAATGGGAAGGCAATCCGCAGTGCGTACTGAGAGCAGCAGGCGAGCTTCGGTGGTTATCAGGGCGTCGCCGCACGCATCCGCGCTCGCGCATTCTTCGCCCGATTCGCACCCAGAGGGCCAGTATTGCAGCTTCTGCTTTGCAGACCTGCTTACCTGGAGGATTTCCGCCGAGTGAATCTGATGAATCAAGGCGAGTGCGAAGGAGGCTGCGCCAATCGCCCCAAAGAACATCTGACGATTGCTGGCGACGGTATGCGGGTGATTCCGATGGGAGCCCCCAAGATTCAATCCCTTCGCAGGCGGCTTGCTGATGCCACCCCGGCGCGTGCTGAAAGCGTGCAATAACCACGGAAACTGAGCGAAATTCGGGGCTACTAGCCACTCGATGTCGTTTTTTCGTTTGAGGAGGAAGGATGGCTTCACCGGAATTTCAATATAACACGCGGGGATTGCAGACTCTTCGGCACGGCTGGAGGTTGTGTTTTTTTGCGCGTCCGGGCGCGCATGTAAACCGTGCACCTTAGGGGTGCAGCAAAATCTTGCCAAAAAAATCCCTGCTTTCCATTTTTTTTTGGGCGTGGGCCGCTTCCTTGAGGGGAAATGACGAGTCGATGACCGCTTTAAGCCTGCCTGCGCCAATATGCTTCAAAACCTCGACGAGTTCCCACTTGCCCCCCATAAAAGACCCGAACAGGGCGCGCTGGCGGCCAAAGAGCGGCTGAAGATTGAGCGTTACCTGTGCTCCTGTAGTTACGCCGCACGTGACGAAGCGTCCGAGCGTAGCGAGTGAATCGAAGCAGTCTTCCCATACAGCCTCGCCGACGTGGTCGAAAACCACGTCGACACCGCGCTTGGCGGTGAGGTGGCGCACCTCCTCTTTAATCGACTGGCGCGCATAGTTAATCCCCTCGTCTGCACCGAGAGCGCGGGCTTTCTCCAGCTTCTTATCACTGCCCGCCACAGCAATCACGCGCGCGCCGATAAGCTTGGCCACCTGAATGGCCGCGCTGCCCACACCCGACCCGGCTCCGATGATGAGCACGTCCTCACCGGGCTTTAACGCAACCCGGTTGACCAGCATGTGCCATGCCGTAAGAAACACCAGCGGAACGGCAGCGGCCTCGTCAAACGTCAGATCCCCAGGTATGGGCAAGACGTTCGCCTCTGGCGCCTTGACGTATTCGGCGTAACCTCCATCCACTTTCGCGCCAAGAATTGTGTAGGAACGGCAGGCGCTATCCGTGCCTTTCCAGCAAAATTCACATTGGCCGCAACTGATACCGGGGCAAATCAACACACGGTCGCCCAGCTTCACCCGGCTTGTTAGAGGTCCAGTTCCGGCGACCATGCCGGAGACGTCGCTGCCAAGGATATGTGGAAAGTTAGGCTTCCAACCTTCCACCCCCGCGCGCATCCACAGGTCGAGATGGTTAAGAGCGCAAGCCTTGACCTGGACCAAAACCTCATTGGGTCGAGTCTCCGGCACGGGCGCGTCTTCGTACCGCAGCACGTCAAGGCTACCGTGTTCATGAATCCTCACCGCTTTCACTTGATCCTCAGATTGTTGTCTACGTTGCTACGCAAGTGGCGGCTGCGCGCCCGGCTCATTTCGCAGGAACCCATACGAAATCTTTCCATTCTTTCTTCAAAATCCGGCATTTAGAAATATCCATTTGCAACGGAGCCTCGGAGCGCCCGGTGATACGTTCGGGCGTGAGCGTGAGAAATTCGATGTTGGCTTCTAAATGGCACCAGTTCGATTGCTGAGACTTCCCGCCCGGCGCCAGCGTAATTTTCGCATAGACCTGGCTCCTCCCCACCCATTTGCCTCCCGCTTTATGGGCTTCCGTCCGCACGTAGGCGCCCTGCTTGGCCACTTCGGGAGGAGTATTTACCTGCTCGGCGCGCAAAACGCCGCCGCTGATTTGCACACGATAAACCGCATGAGTTGTTTCCGAAACCCATACCGGCGGAAATGCCACAGATGCGTTGTGAGATGCGCGCGCAGGCTGCTCAGGCGCGGCTTGAAAGCACGATTGAGCAAAGAAAGCCGCAGCCAGCACCATCAACGTCACGCCCATCTTCCATGAACGGCTCATCATCGTCCTCCTTCGAACACGAAGTATGTATCGGCGTAGTTCCGGCCGGCTTTATCGAGTGAACGATGAATGACCGAAAAAGGGCGTTAAGAATTGCTGCGAGGCGTCTGTTCACCTGGCATAGCAGAGACTTTGGCCGTCGTGCGGGTGAATGAAGACGCAGCGGCAAGTTTTCCGGCAACCTGTTAGAATAACCGTGTTTGTGGCCGAAGGTAATGGAAAAGTGAGTTTTGCTGAGAAATACGATGTGGTGGTGGTGGGTGCTGGGCACGCGGGCTGCGAGGCTGCGGTTGCGCCCGCGCGCATGGGCCTTAAAACGGCGCTCTACACCATCAATCTTGACCTCATCGCGCAGATGTCCTGCAACCCCGCTGTGGGCGGCATCGCCAAGGGGCATCTGGTGCGCGAAGTGGACGCCTTGGGCGGAATCATGGGCGAGGTCATTGACGCAGTTGGGATTCAATTCCGCTTGCTCAACACCAGCCGGGGGCCGGCCGTGTGGTCGCCCCGCGCTCAGGCCGATAAAAAGCAATATCGCGTCAAGATGCGCCAGATGCTTGAAGCCGAGCCCAATTTGCGCATTAAGCAAGCCGAGGTTGTGGATTTAGTTCTTGAAGATGCGCCGCCTCATCATGAGGTCAGTTCCCCGCGCCAATGCGCGCGGGGAATCAAACTGCGCGACGGCCGTGCCGTCGAAGCAGGCGCGGTCATTATCACTACCGGGACTTTTCTGAACGGCCTTATTCATTGCGGCGAGCAGACGTATCCCGCTGGCCGCTCAGGCGAGCCTCCAGCGGTGATGCTCGGCGAGGCGCTTCGGCGCCTTGGCTTTGAAGTTGGCCGACTCAAGACGGGCACGCCGCCGCGCCTGGACGCCCGTACCATCGATTTCAGTCAGTTTCAGGTGCAGGCAGGCGATCCCGTTCCCACACCTTTCAGTT
>DASZAA010000276.1:0-37461 GCA_035945615.1 Terriglobia bacterium | reverse complement strand
GAGCGACGACGACTGACTCTCGAGCGGCAGCTTGCTGAACATGGCCCGGTCAATATCGGTATGGTTGGTCGGTGTTGTTTCGATCAGGTCGTTAGGCTGCGTGGTTACTGTCACCGTCTGCGTCCCTGCGCTGATCTTGAGGTTGATTTTTAAGCTGAGGGGGATCGCCGAGCGCAGGTCAATGTCACGGACGTCCTCGGCAAAGCCCTTGATGATCACCGTCATGTGATAGGGATTGTAGGGCACATTGGTGAATCTGAACTCGCCCGAAGCGTTGCTGGTCGCAGTGCGCTGGTATTGGCTTACGGGATTATCAATGGTGACGGTGGCGCCCTGGATCACCGCTCCCGTGGGGTCGAGCACAACGCCTGCAATGGTCCCCGAAGCACCTGACTGAGCAAAACCGGTGGCGCAGGTTAGCGCGAACAGACAAAACGTGAGTAGAGCAAAATGAAACCGTACGGATAAGTCTAGACCTGAACGAACGCCCTCGATAGAAATAGAGGTACGCCCGTGAATTCGCGGGTGCATAAGTCTCTCCTAAGCGTTTGGATTTTGTGCCGTCGACGACGGCTTGAGAGTGATTAGCTTAGGCAAGAGGCGGGGAACGTCCGGGGATGAAAAGCGGGTGAATACCAACAAATTCTGCCTGACGAGCCACATTCACCCGCTGCGACCGGAAGTACAGCGCGGGGGTCTGATACAACGATTGCGGCTGGACCGACCCCTGACGGGAAATGTGGCAGGCAGGACAAATTGGACTATCAGAAGGCGTCGAAGGCTGGCTCTTCTGCAAAACCGCAGCGAGCGAATGCCCGGGACTCGTGAAAACAAAGGCTTCGCCATGATGGTGAAGACTGATTACGAAAAACAGGTGCAGTTGCGCGAAGATCGCCACCGCGACGGTGGCGGCGAATCGCGCTCGATGTCTACCGTGTTGGGCAGAGTGTTTCAACTTTTTAGATTGCTAAGGCGCTCAGCTTCTATGAAACGTCCCTTCGCTTGGAAAGCGAAGCAGGGCAGTTAATGGGGATTCTCGCTTGCCACGCAAGAAAATTCCTAACATGGCCAGATGATACGAATGCAGACTGGGTTGTCTGCATTCATACATAAAACCATTGCCCATTATAAACGAAAACCCTCGGTTTCGCGCGGGGATCCCTCAGTTGCCTTGTATTCACCGGACGTGAAGCCCTCTCTATGGTCTTCCCAGCGTCTGGTAAATGTATCGCTTCAAAAGGCGGTCAAGGAACTCATCTTTGTTGATGGACTGCGCGATTTCGCTGTTGGGAGGCTTGCTCTCGTCAATCACAGTGAACCCGCCGTCGATCACGTGCACATGGGCGGGGCGCGTGGTGAATAAATCGGGCCACAAGGCAATGCCCACGGGCGAGCAATCAAAGACCACCCATGGACGGCTCGGCGTCCCGGTGCTCCAGAGCGAGTGCAAACTGCCCAGCGCGTCAGTGAGCGGCGAACGCCTTCTCCAAATTTTGTCTTGGTCGTCTTCCGGCATAATCAGAAATGTGTTGATGTCGAGCGGAGCGTAGGTGATGGCTGCGCCGGAAGCGGCAAAAAGTTTTGCCGACTCCACGTCCATTGCTACATTGTATTCGGCGCTGGGGACAGGATTCACCGAATATACGGCGCCGGAAGCAGGTTGCTGATTCGTCGTGTAATTGTTCTGGTCGTATCCCCGGTTAAACGAGCCGAACATGGCATAAATGTGCTTTGCCAGTTTGAGGGCATCCGGATTTTTCTTAAGGATGTCTCCGATATTCGGCATGGGACCAATCAAAAAGAGAGTGACCTCATAAGGGTACTTTCGAAGCGTTTCGATAATAAAATCAGCCGCCGGTGTGTCCACAGGCCGCTTCTTGGTGAAGCCTTCGCCCCAATGGTATTGCGACCAGTATCCAGCAAGTTCCGTGTCCTTACCAATTAATTGTGGCGTCTGCCGGCCCACCGCTACCGGGACATCATCCCGGCCTGCCTCGTAGAGCATGCGGCAGACAATTTGCGCGCGCTTCTGGGTCAGCCCGTGGTCAGTGGTGACGCCCAGAAGTTCAAACTCGGGGCTTGAGAGGATCAAGGCGAGCGCAAACGCATCGTCGATATCGGTGCCAATATCGGTATCGAGGATAATCTTCTGCCGCTCCGCTGAGCTTCCAATAGGCAGAGAGGCCTGAGCGTTGGACGGACTCAGAGCCGTTCGGGCGAGAATAGGGTCGCCGCTAAGTGTAATCGAAGCGCCCAATGCAGAAACGCCTCCCGCCATCAGAAAATTTCGTCGTCCTAATTTGTGATCTGCCACGAACCGCTCCTTTTTGTTCCTCCGTTGTCACTCAAAGCACGGGGGCGCATCCCTAGCGACTCCACCGGCCGCCTCGGCATGGCGGTATTATATTCGCTGTTTGCCACATTGTCGTTATTATCTTGGCGGCGTCAGCAGAGCGGTGGGCGCAAAAAATAGAGGTCTATTTATTGGGTGGGGGGCGATTCGGACCATCAAGCGGTATTGCAGAGTGGCGGCCTGGGATAGGCAGTTACGATATAGAGGTCGTGCGTAGGAACCCGCCGGATGCAGCGAATCAGCGCGTTTGGGCCAACCCATCGATCTCTCAATCTAGCCTCATCAATGCGATCAATGCCCCACGCGAATCGTCGAAACCGTACCTAGCAGTCCGAAAACCTCGAGCAGCCACAAAATAACCACGATCACAACCACCGCGTTAAGGATGGTCTTAATCGATCCTGCCATGGGGATGAACCGATTGATAAGCCAAAGGAGAACACCGATTACGATCAGAACCACAATAATGTGTATCAGAGGCATGTGCTCTCCCTTTTCCTTTTGGATGGTCCAATTCGATCTGCCACGGCATCATAATCTGTGATCTACAGTTTTGAAAGCATAAAAATTATGGATTGGGAACGGCGAACCTTCCATCGATGAAACGCCGTAATTATTTGCGAGAAGTACTGTAGCCGCTTGATCCGCAAGATTGTCTTAGCGACAGGCTCAACCTCAACTATGATCATGACAAGTGTTTTGGTATCTCTCCTGCTTTTACTTCCCACTCTTCCTGGTCAAGCCGCTCAAGCAAGCGCAACGAATAGCCGCGACGCGGCGTGGTCTATCTTGCGCGCCGGGATGACGGACTCAAACTCGATCAATCGGTCAGAGGCCATCGAAGCCATCGGCACTATTGGCCCCACCTCGGCTGCCGTCGGCGCAGTGGAGCAGGGGTTCGAGGATAAAGATCCTCTTGTGCGGCAGACTACGGCGACCGTGCTTGGCGGGATGAAATCGCGCCGCGCAATCCCCAGCCTTGAAACAGCTCTCCATGACCAATCCCCCCAAGTCCGGTTAGCCGCAGCGCACTCGCTGTGGGAATTGGGAGACCGCAGCGCCAGCCGCCAGATTCTTATCGAAGTTTTGTCCCGACGTGTGAAAACCTCGGATAACTTCGTAGCGCAGGAGATCGGGACTGCTAAGCGGGACATCCACAATCCGAACGCGCTGGCTAAAATCGGGATCACGCAAGGGGCCGAAGCCCTGCTGGGACCGTTTGGAATGGGTGTTGGTTTTGCCGAGGATGTCTTCAAGGACCAAGGCGCCGTAGGACAATCTCTTGCTGCGAGTTTGCTCGCTGCCGATTCTAGCCCCGCGTCGCTCACCGCGCTTGAGGAAGCCCTGCTCGACGAGAATGCAGGCGTCCGCGCGGCGGCGGCTGAGGCTCTGGGGCGGCGCGCCAACCGAAGCGCAATCCCAGATCTGGGACCCCTCCTTCATGACCGCAGCGCAGGGCCTAGATTCATGGCGGCAGCAGCGATAATCCGGCTAACAGAACATTATCGAAAGTAAGCCCGCGCCGCGCAATTCATTCAATAGACACCATCATAAATCTGCGACGGTCATTTGCTGTAGCAGCAGCTAGGGGCCGTTACAGAATTAGATATCGCCAAGTTATGGCGCTACTTATAGTTATCTCTGTTCCGGAGAATGCTACTTTGCTCCCGAAGAACCTACAGTGAGTATTCGTTCAGCCTAGTGGATTCACTGGATTGTTGTCTGGACGCGCGACCGTTACTGTCGAAAGTGTAAGCAATCTTCAATAACTTTAACGAGGTGCGCACCAGATGGCAACCCATTTGGCAGAAGAACCCCAGTTAGTGGCTGCGGCCCGGCAAGGGGACAATCAAGCATTCTGTGTTTTGATCAACCAATACTACTGGAATGTCTACAACGTTGTTCTGAAGATCGCAAGGAACAACGAAGACACCGAAGACGCGCTGCAAGACGCCTTTCTGAAGGCCTATTGCAATGTCAAACAATTTCAGGGCAATTCGCGCTTCTACACCTGGCTTGTGCGAATTGCGGTGAACGAGGCCCTGATGAAGCTCCGCAAGCGGCACAGCGACCGGCAAGTGTCACTCGAAGAAGTTGCGCCCTACGGGGCTGATCTTCCCATGGCGAAATCGCAAAGCTGGAATGATGACCCTGAGCGCCGCTACGCCGAGCTCGAAGCGCAGGAGATTCTCCACGATGCCCTTAGCGGCCTCAGCCCACGGCTATCCACGGCCTTTATGCTGCGTAACGTCGATGACTTGTCGATGCGGGAGACGGCCGAGACGCTTGGACTTTCCGCGTCCGCGGTAAAATCCCGCTTGATCAGGGCGCGTTCACGGCTCAAGCGGCGGCTTCGGACCGTTTATTCCGAAAAATGCACCCTGCGCCAAGTCCCGCAAGCCATTGCAGTGGAATAGCTTTGGCGGGGAATTTATCCTGCAAGAGGCCGCCGGTTGCTAAGCTATAAAGACCGGCGGCCGCAGAGCGCCGCTACAACCTAAAAAGCGCAATCACAATAATGAATGGCGCTGCAGATCAAGTTGAAGCGCGCCTCCGATTCCTGCTAAAATGCCTCTCTTGCTGAGCATCTCACGGCGGATAATGGCGCTCTTGAGGCAAAGCCGAATCGTTGAATAACTTTCTCCGCCATTCCTTTCTCATACTCGCGCACTTCGGCGGATTTGGCCTGCTCGCCATTGGCGCGCTCGATTCCTCTCTTCTCTTTCTGCCTCTCGGCAACGACCTTCTCATCATCGCTATGAGTGCGCGACGGCACTCGTTCGTGCCTTATTACGCCTTCATGGCGGCAGCCGGATCGGTTTTGGGCTGCCTCTCGATTGACGCGCTCAGCCGCAAGGGCGGAGAAAAAGAACTGGAAAAACACGTCTCGCGGAAGCGCTTTGAATATGTCCAAGGGAAAATGAGGAAAAGCGCCCCTTGGGCTCTTGCCATCTCCTCCTTAATGCCTCCACCCTTCCCATTCACCCTATTCGTTGCGGCAGCGGCGGCGTCCAATTATCCGCGAAAAAAGCTGCTTTCCACAATTGCCGTCGCCCGCTTTATCCGTTTTACCATCGAGGGGGTGTTGGCGATTTTCGTGGGTAAGGAAGTGCTCAAATGGGCTCAATCGAGGGATTTTGAATATGCCATGCTGGGGCTCATCGCAATTTCGGTCTTGGGAAGCGCAATTTCAATCTATCGCTGGACGTCCCAAACCAAACAAATGAGGTTCCGCAAGCGCGCAGTTTGAAGCGACCGGAGCTATAGTGGCGGCGTCTCGCCGCCGGTCTTGAAAATAGAAAAACCGGCGGCCAGGGCCGTTACCGCTTCGAACCACAAATTGGCTAGTGGGAATTTTCCGCCATCTGCGCATAGCGCGAGATTTCCCGGTTCAGCGACCGGGCGGACTCAGGAGTCGATACACGCCCGTCTACGATCTCCTTTGTGGTGACGTTCGGTCCATATAACGCTTTGTTCCCGCTACTATCCGGCTGCACCACCGCTCCGTTCAAGCTCACGCCGGCAAACGCGCCCCGGCTGCGCGCGTAGGTGAGAATTTCGGCATGGAGTTTGATATCCGTATCCGCCGCAGCATGGCGTCCTACGGGTCCCGCCGCCGCCGTCGCGCCCGCCCCAAGCCTGAATTTGTCGCTCAGCAGGCTGTCAAAACCGCTTTTATTGCGAAAGATCATGACGATGTCTGTAGAGGAACCTCCGATTTGGAGACCATAGCTGCCGCCGCCAACCGCCAGAAATGCGGGGGCGCTCCAACCGTGCGCCGTGCGGCAGGTCACGAGGCCTTTGCCGTACTTGCCTCCAAACATAAAGGCAAACTGCTTTTCACCTGGAATAATGGCAATACACTTTGCCGACTCCAATAGCTCCTGGGGAATGGCCTTGTCCGGCGTGGCCATAATCTCATGAAACACTTCGGCTGACCGCTGGATGCGGGCCAGATCATCGTTTCGGCTGGAATCCGCCATCGCCGCAGAAACAATGCCTACCATAAAAATGGCGGCAAACATAAAAACAAGAAAACGCTTTGTCATGACGCACCTCACTGTTGAATGGTACAAATCTTTGGGAACTTAAGGGCTGATTAGTACCTTTCTATTTTCAGCTTAACTGCTCTCCTGCTCAATCCGGTAAAGGCTGTAACTCTTTGCTAAAAAACGTGTAGGGTGGGCGTACTTAGGCGTGCAACTTGCCTCAGACTTACCAGGCCCCAGAGCGTGATGCCGCTGTAAAGTGGAAGTAGAGGTCAAGTGCGCACATGTGATGCGCCATCTCTGTGCGCACTTTGCGAAGCCCACATTAGCAGGCGAGATCGTTTAGCCCACGTGCAGTCGCTCTGAAAGCAGCAACCAGCCGAGCGAACGTGCTCTGATCGGGTTATGGTAGCCCCACGCGGACTGCGTAGATCTCCTCAGTTGAGATATCACGAAGCAACAGCGGCGAGCCGTCGGGCGCCACGCCCGTCCACAGTCCGGCAACAGGGAAGCCCTTTAAGCTTGTGATTAGCTCGAGCTTCTTGTCGCGCACACGAACACGGTAAAGGGCCGGCACTGGAGTATTGACGGTCGCAAAGTATACGAATCGTTCGTCGCGGGACCAGGTTGGTTCGTTAATCAGTTCCGGCATTGTTATCGTAAGAATCCGCCGCCCTGTTGCGGTCTCGATGATAAACAACCGCTGCGAGTCTGCTATTGGTGTGGCGTCGAGGGCGGCGATGTACCGGCCGTCAGGTGATAATCGAGCGGTCCACATCCCAGCCGAGCCCGGAATTTCGAAAGTTTTTCCTGTTTTAAGATCCAGACGATGGATGAACATTTGCGAAACGTCATGGCGATAGAGGGGTTCACCATAGAAAAGAGATTGCCCGTCCGGCGACCAAGTGGCGACACTCTCCTCACCGCGACCCGGAACCGCTTCCCGGATGAGACCGCCTGACGACGAGACCAGGTCGATTTTGAACTTGGGGCCGGAGCTGATACCTTGAAAGGCGATTTGCCGGCCATCCGGTGACCAGTGGGGTTCGCGCGCCTGAAGCGGCGGAAATGTGAGTTGGAGAGCATCGCGCCCGTCCGAACGGGCTCGCCATAAGGTATAATCCGGGTACCTCACGTAAGTTACCCATTGGCCGTCCCTGGAGAAGTCGGCTTCTGCCGCCGAGATTCCATTCATGAAATCGATAAACTCACGTGACTTCGGATCATACCGCATCAACTCACCGCGAGAATCCTCACCGAGAACGAAGACCTCTTTGCCATCGCGGCTTGGAAGCGGACAGCGGTAATTCAGCGGGCCTGAAGTAAGGCGCACCGGTTTCGGTTCGGAGGTCCAATGCCGCCCGCGTCTATCGCGAAGAGCCCAAACGTCGTAGCGTCCATTTCGCTCGGCATCGAAGATGATGTACCTGCCGTCGGGCATCCAAGCGCCGGACAAGACGTTGAAGCCGCTGTTTTCGGGAGAGATTAAAAGATGAAAGCGGGCACCGTTTGCATTTATCTCCCACAGCCCGAATTTCTCAGACTTGGGATTCTCGACTGAAAAGCACAGCCTCCTGCCGTCGGGCGACCAATGCGGCCAACTCGGCCATCCATTCACATGCGCGAGCTTTAGAACGCGGCTGCCGTCCGCCCCGGCCTCGAAGACGTCACTCTGCACCCAGAACGCAATCCACTTCCCCCGTGGTGACCAGCAGCCGCCGGGTGCCCAAATCTCTTGGCGAGCAGGCTGCATAGGCCGCATCAGCCAATGGAGCGGCCCGCCTGCAGTAGGAAGCGTCACTATGCTTTCGACTCCGACCGAGGTGCTTTCGTCCCCAAGAAATTCAGAGCCGTCTTTTGAAATATCGGTGGGCAGGAAGCCCCTGGGGATTGACACTTCGGCGGCTTCTCCGCCCTGAATAGGCACCGAAGCGAGAACTAGACCTGACCCACGCTGCTCCCAAAAGTAGACTCGAACGCCATCCGTGAGCAACGGCCGCCCGCGGATCTTCTTGTAGCCGTCATTCGTAAGCTGCCGGAATCCCAAGACCTTAGGACCGCTTTGAGGCCGCAGGGCCCAGGCCAGAATAATGACAACGAGCGCCGCCGTGACGGTCCACGCCGTTTTCCGCCGACGGCTGCGGCCAAGCCTGGCAGGCGCGAGGTTATCCGCCGTTCCATCTACGGTCACGACAACCGCGTTAGGCGCTAGCGTTTCCGCACTATTCTCGGTTTGATGCTGGGTTGCCTGGGCTTCGGGGAACTCGCTCCAGATGGGGGTAGCCACGGCACTCGCGTTCTTTGTTAGACTGGCGTCCGGGGCCCGCTTTCCTTCAAGCCATTCATCGATTTCTTCTTTATATGCGAAGACGGCCTGCCGCTGAGAACCAGGGACGCGGTGCACGGGCAGGCCTCCTTTTTCCCACCGAACCGCTGTCCGAACATCGCGCTTAAGGTATGCCGCTATGTCCTTCCAGGAATCAAGTCTTTTTCTTCCGTCCTCGGGCATCGTTGGCCGCCCCTTTGCGGCAAACGCTGGAATGTCCGTAAGAGTCAGCTTCTGCCAGTTCGCGTCACTTGCGCGGCATTATACCCCAAGTTTAGCGTCGTAACTAGAGGGTTGGGATTCGGGAGACCGAAATACATACTGAAAACAAATGGAGGGAAGAATGACAAAAATCAAAGCGATTTCAGTTGGCAGAATTCGCATTCTTGTGCTCCTGGCTGGACTTAGCGTCCTCGCATTCTCAGGCAGCGCGCGTTCCGACTCCCTGCTTGTTAGCAGTTTTGGCAACGCTAGCATCTTGCAGTACGACGCGACGACAGGTGCGTTCACCAGAACGCTTGTATCATCAGGCAGCGGTGGCTTGATGACTCCTGACGGAATCCTGCTGGGCAAGAACGGCGACCTTCTGGTGGTAAGCGACAAAGTCGTCGGCGGCCTAGATGTGAGTGGCAGCGTCCTTGAATACAACGCGACGACGGGGGCTTTTATTGGGGATTTTGTCTCCCTCGGGAGTGGCGGGCTCATCGCTGCAACGGACATGATCTATGGACCGAACGGTAACCTTTTTGTGAGCGATTTCTTCGGACACGACGTTAAGGAGTACAACGGGACGACGGGTGCATTCATCGGAGTGTTTGCCTCGACCAATCTCAACTTTCCGCAAGAGCTCGTGTTTGGACCGAACGGTAACCTTTATGTGGCCGACGAAAGAAACGTTGCCGAGTTCAATGGGACTACCGGGGCATTCATAACGCAAATCGCGGCCTTCTCGACCAATGGCTTCCCCGAACCTCTGGCCGTGGCATTCGGCTTGAATGGAAATCTATTTGTCGGGCTAGGGAACCCGGGTGAGATTCTTGAGTACAATAGCACCACGGGTGCTCCGATGGGGACATTCATCAGCAGCGGGAGTTGTGGCTTAGGGAGTGCTAACAGCCTGTCGTTCCAGCCTAACGGCGAGCTCTACGTAGCAAACCCCACGGGCAACGATATACTTGCGTTCAACGGCGCCACCGGGGCATGTATTGGCACTTTGGTCTCTCCGGGCAACGGTGGGCTGAATAGCCCGGTAAATTTTATAGATATTCCCAGCCCTGTCGCGACGACTCCAGAACCAAGCAGCTTTGCGCTTTTCTGTGCCGGGCTTATTTTGATCTTGTCTGCGCTCCGGGGACACAGGAAGGTGGCGTGAGCAAAGGCTGGTCGGGTACGGAGCGCGGTTACGGAGACGCGAACTGCACCGCCTACTTAGAGACAGAAAAAGCGCCATCCTAATTGGATGTTGGTGCAGATTGGCGCCGGTGGTCTGCCCAGCGTCGACTAATCCAATAGGAGTTCCCCCGGCTCTGCCGGAGGATACTTACTTTGGACAGCCGTGACAAAATGCTGCCGATACTGCGGCATGTTCAGGAAAAGGGATTAACGCTCATACTTCTGGAATACCAAGATCGCTGCTGCCCAGAGGCGACATTTTAGCGTTAGGCGCGTAGCGTTCAAGCAGGTCCAGCGCAATCCGGGCACGCCGCACGCGCTCGCAACCCATCTTCACAGCTAAGTCTTCAATGTGACCGCCCGACGGATAAATATCCGGCGCATTCCGCAGGCCGAATTTGAAATAGACCGGCGCTGCTACACGAATGATGTCCGGCATTTCGTAATAGCGCACAAAGCCGCCGAAGTTGTCCGGGACCTCAATATAGAGATCGATTGGGATATCCACCGCCATACGCAGCGCGCCAATCTGGGCGGGCGAAAGATCGGTGGGAATATTGAGCGTAGAGACCCCGGCTTGGGCAAAGATTCTCGCTGTAGCCGGGTTGGCGGCGGGTAGAGTGACGGAGCTTTTGATCACCAGGTTCTTGGGCAGTTGCCCGTCTTTTTTCAACTCATTCAGCACCCAGATCAATCCGAGGTCCGCTGGCAGAACGCTGCGAATGCCCAGCTCGCAAGCGCGCTTCAC
The DNA here is from genome assembly GCA_035945615.1 of Terriglobia bacterium. Lineage (GTDB taxonomy): Bacteria > Acidobacteriota > Terriglobia > UBA7540 > UBA7540 > RH2-MAG17b. Next base: position 26,653 of record DASZAA010000276.1, on the reverse strand, counting down.
ATCCTCGATAGCATAAACCAGTTGGTCCGTGCCGCGATGCTGCAAGCTGATGACCTTGCCCGCGGTGGAAGCGGCCTGAGCGCCGGTTTCAAACGTCGCGCGCGGTCCGACAAACAGGCAGACTTCAATGCGTTCGCCCTGGCCGATCCTCGCCATTTCGGCGATTTCGTCATTGGGGAGCAGCATGATACCGCTACCCTGGCTGACGCGATGTATCGGGACTTTACGGTCTTTCGCCGCCGCCAGCACCTCACGGAAGACGCGCGGCCCCTCAACGCTCGGAATTTCCAGACGGTATTGCCCTCCGTCGCGGAACCGCCTGGCACTGGGTTCGAGAGCATGATTATCCGTTGCCGGCAGCTTGAGCTTGTTTAAGAATTTTTGCGTTTTTTTCATGAGGATTCCTTTCCTGATGTGTTTCCGGCAGCTCTTGGTGCGGTGGGTTTACCCCGCCATGAAGTGGCGGCGGCCGAAGCCCTAAAGTCGTCGCCGCTACAGAATCATACAACTGCAATAGTCACACAAACCCTATTGCGTATATTTCATATACACGGTGCGTGTTTCTGAATAAAAATCGAGCGCTTGCGGCCCCTGTTCGCGCATCCCGAAGCTCGACTCTTTAGTCCCGCCGAACGGCAATTGATATTCCACGCCCGCCGTGGGCAGGTTGACGGTAATCAATCCCGCTTCGATGCCGTTCACAAACTGATGCACGCGCGTCACGTCCCGCGTGACGATGGAGGCCGAAAGCCCGAAGCGCACCACGTTCGCCAGTTCCATCGCTTCCTCGAAATTCCTGGCTGTCATCAATCCGAGGACCGGGCCAAAAACCTCTTCCTGAGCAATTCTCATGCCGGGTTGTACATCACCGAAAATCGTCGGCTCAACGAAATAGCCCTTGTCGTAAATTCCGCCGGTCAAGCGATTACCGCCGACGAGTAGTTTTGCGCCCTCTTGTTTGGCGATTTCAATATATTTGAGATCCGTCTCAAGCTGCTTGGCGTCAACGGCCGGTCCGATCTGAACCCCGGTCTCAAGACCGTCCCCTACCTTAAGCTTTCGCGTCTTGGCGACGAGAATCTCAAGTAGCGGATCGTAAATATCTTTTTCAATGATCGCGCGGCTGCAGGCTGTGCACTTCTGGCCGGTGGAAAAAAACGCTCCGTTAATCAGCACGTCGGCAGCGTATTCGAGATTTGAATCTTTGAGAACAATCGTGGGGTTTTTGCCGCCCATCTCAAGCTGAATACGGATTTTCCGCTTCGCCACCTTTTCGTAGAGCGCGTTCCCAATCTCGCACGATCCAGTGAAGGAGACAGCCCTGACGGCGGAATGTTCCACAATGGGATGACCTACGGCGCCGCCCGCGCCCGTAACCAGGTTAACGACCCCGGCGGGCACGCCGGCTTCGTGAAGCGTTTCGACTAGCCGGTAGGTGCACAGCGGCGCGAGCGACGCCGGTTTCACCACCACGGTGTTGCCGCACACCAGCGCGGGCGACATTTTCCAGGCCGGAATCGCAATGGGAAAATTCCAGGGGGTGATCAGTGCCACAACGCCCAACGGCTTGCGGACGGTATAGCAAAAAACGTTTTCACGCTCGGAGGGAATCTGATAATTGAAGGAGCGCGCGCCCTCGCCGCCGTAGTAGCGCAAAATGTTGATGGCGCGCTTCACTTCCCCACGCGCTTCGGGCAGCGTTTTACCCTCTTCACGCGTCATCTCCTGAGAAACTTTTTCGAGGCGGCTTTCGAGCAATTCCGCTGCCTTGAAGAGGTATTCGCCTCGCCGCGGCGCGGGCAGGGCGGCCCAGGCGGGTTGCGCCTTCGCAGCCGCATCGCACGCCGCGACCGCGTCTTCCGCCGCCGACGCTTGGAATTCCCCCACCACTTCACCGGTGCGGGCAGGATTGATATTTGGAAAAATCCGCTTGGAACGGCAAGCCGCCCACTCGCCTCCCACGTAGTTTAAGAACGCTTCAGCCATGTCGCCTCCCAAGCATTTACTTTAATCGCTGGCGCAGTCTGTGTAAACCTAAGAAAGGTTTTGGCGGCAATGGTATTCTGTCTTGTCTGGCGTAAACAGTCATATCTGTGGTTCGGGAAAATTGACGAGAAAAATCGTCCCATTTATCCCGTATGTCTCAAAAGTCTCAAAGCGAAGTAATAGGCTGGATTTGATGCGCAGGGTTCGTCTTAATAACCTTGCGGCTTGTTGTAGCGGCGGCCTCTGGCCGCCGGTCTTTACTATTAAACCGGTGGCGAGAGGCTGCCGCTACAAAACATAGGATTAGAAAATAGCCGGATGAGTAAAACAGATAAAATTCGCGGAACGAACCCTAAGAGGTCCGAGAAGACATGAGACGCACATCTTGGCAAAGCAGTGAACACCGCTCTCTGTATGCTTGGAGCGCATGGCTGATCATCCTGACCTGCGCGGCGGCCTTGTGCGCTGAAGGCGCTCGATTGGCCCAGCCGGACGGACAGGCTCAGCCGTTCGCATCGCCGCGGTTCGAGATTTCGTTTCCGGCTTCAGCGCACGCTGGGCCTATCACGGGCCGCCTCTTTGTCATGATCTCGCGGGATGAGAATCCCGAGCCTAGGCTGCAAGTAGGGTCCTGGGGCGACGCGCCGCCTCTTTTCGGAGCAGACGTGAGCCAGTTGCGGCCCGGCGAGGCGGCGGTAATGGATGCGGGCAGCGCCGGTTTTCCAACGCGCAGTCTTACCGGCGTTCCGCCCGGCGACTATTACGTTCAGGCATTGATTAACATTTACACCGAGTGCCATCGCTCCGACGGGCACACGATTTGGGTCCACGTGGATCAATGGGCGGGCCAGCAGTTCAACATTTCTCCCGGCAATCTTTACAGCGATGTTGAAAAGGTTCATCTCGATCCCAAAGCGGGTTACGACGTGAAGCTCAGCCTCACGCACGTGATTCCTCCGGTCAAGATTCCGCCGGATTCCGCATGGGTAAAGCGGGTGAAAATCCAGAGCGCGCTTCTGACAAAGTTCTGGGGCCGTCCTATTTACCTGGGCGCAGTGGTGTTGCTGCCCAAGGGTTATGACACGCAGCCAAACGTGTATTACCCTGTGATCTACGAGCAAGGCCACTTCAGCCTGAAACCGCCTTTTGGATTTTCCCTCGAGCAGCATCCTGTGCCCCCGCGATACCAACGGTACAACATCGAGAGCGGCTACGACTTCTATAAGGCGTGGACGTCGCCCCATTTCCCGCGCATGATCGCGGTGACGTTCCAGCACCCCACGCCCTACTTCGACGACTCCTACGCTGTCAATTCCGCCAACAACGGTCCGTATGGCGACGCCATTATGACGGAGCTGATTCCCTATCTCGAAGCCCACTTCCGCATGATCCGCCAACCGTGGGCGCGCCTGCTGACCGGCGGCTCGACGGGTGGATGGGAATCGCTGGCGCTGCAAGTGAAGCATCCTAGTTTCTTCGGCGGCACCTGGACGCTGTACCCTGATCCGGTTGATTTCCATCACGATCAGCTTGTGGATATTTACAGCGATTCAAACGCATTCTTCGCGCCGGGCCGTGAGTGGGTGCAAGCACCGCGTCCAATGGAGCGCACAACCGAAGGGCAACCTGTCATGACGATGCAGCAAATGAGCCGGCTCGAAGCCGTCCTCGGAAGCCACGGGCGCTCGGGCCAGCAATTTGAGGCATGGGAAGCCGTTTACGGCCCGGCGGGAGCAGACGGCTACCCCGTGCCGTTGTGGGACAAGTTAACGGGAGAAATCGACCCCGATGTGGCCGCGTACATGCGCGACCACGGATACGATTTGACCGCGTATCTGGAGCAAAATTGGGCTACCATCGGGCCCTTGCTGAAGGGAAAGCTGCACATCTACGTGGGCGATATGGATAGCTATTATTTGAATCTGGCCGTCTACGATCTGCAGGATTTCCTCGCCCACACCACCAGCCCACGCGTGAACGGAACCTTCGGGTTTGGTCGCCCTGAAATGGGGCATGGCTGGGAGCCGGCAAATCAGGAAACCATGATTCGCTGGATGGCGGAACAGGCTGCGCGCGGCGAAGCCGCCGCAGACGCAGCAAGCGCCGCCGGACTCCCTCAAGGCGCGAATACATCCGCGTGGCGTGGCAATTAGACGGAGGAAAAACCTACGGTCGGGAAAGCACCGACCGTGGGTACCGCCGCTACGACTTTTGGGTTGACGCTCTGATCTGAGGAAACAATAATTTAGGCGTCTCCCGTGAGGTTCTTTCGTGACCGTCGATGAAGAACTTGAACAGCTTGCGGATAGTTTGCGCCGTCTGAAAATCGAGTACGAAACCTACTTCGCCGGAGGAATGCCCCGCCCCCCCAGCGTCCTCATTTTCCGAGTGGAGAAAACAATCAATAAGTACAGCGGCGGGATTAGCGAAATGACGTTCCGCCAGCGGTACCGCTTCAGCCAGTTGGCGCAGAGCTATTTTGCCCACAAAAACCTTTGGCGCCGGAAGCAAAAGGCGAAGGACGAAGGCGATTCCGCCCGCATCGAACGCGTCGTTGCCACAAGCGCAACGGAATCCTTCACCATTTCGTTTTCTGATCCTGACGCCGAATCGCTCAAGGCTGATCTGCTCCGCGAAGCGATTGTGCGCGCGCGGGCCCGGGCCGGCGAGCCTGCGACAGGCATGGAGCCCGAAAACTTTGCGGCGTTTATCCGCGAGAAGACCCGCCAGATCAAGCGTTCCCTCGAATGTGATGCCGTGCAATTTACGGTGAGTGTTGAAGCGGGCAAGGTCAAGCTTCGCGCTGTGAAGGGGTGACGAGCGGCAAGCGGCAGAGCCAAGGGTCGAGAGGTAAGAAAAACTTCGATTCATGAATCATCCAAGATAATTTTCTTTTTGTTTTCTCTCGGAGCGGATAAAATTTTCCCTTTTGCGGCGCCATCATCACTGATACTTCGGAGTCTTCATGAAAACAATCAAGCGCGCGCTGATGAGCGTGAGCGATAAGGAAGGCGTGGCTGAGTTCGCCAAAGGACTCGCCGCCCTGGGCGTTGAAATCATTTCTACCGGAGGGACGGCCAAGCTGCTGCGAGAAGCCGGTCTTAAAGTGCGCGACGTTGCCGAGCTGACCGGGTTTCCTGAAATGCTCGATGGACGGGTAAAAACACTCCATCCGAAAGTCCACGGCGGAATCCTGGCGGTCCGCTCGAAAGCGGATCATCAAAAGCAGATGCAGGAGCACGGCATCAGTCCGATTGACCTTGTGGCCGTCAACCTTTATCCCTTTGAAAAGACCGCTGCCCGGCCTGGGGTTGAGATGGATGAGATGATTGAAAATATTGATATCGGCGGCCCTTCGATGATCCGCTCCGCCGCCAAAAATTTCGAAGATGTGGCGGTGGTCACGGACCCTGCTGACTACGCCCTCGTCCTCGAAGAGGCGAACAGGAACGCGGGATCGCTTTCCAGGGAAACGCGCGCCCGCTTGGCGCGCAAAGCCTTCGCCCGCACGGCGGCATACGATGCCGCCATTGCGAGCGAGCTTGAAAAGCAGGCAAGTGAAGACGAATTGCCCGCCACACTACGGCTGAATTTCCCCAAGATCATGGACCTGCGCTACGGTGAAAATCCACATCAAAAAGCGGCGTTTTACCGCAACCCGGCCGCGGCAGGCCGCGGTCTTGCGGCGGCGCGGCAATTGCAAGGCAAAGAGCTTTCCTTCAACAACCTGATTGATCTCGACGCTTCCTGGCAACTGGCCGGCGAGTTCCCCGAACCCGCGACGGCGATCATCAAGCACACGAACCCTTGCGGCGCGGCAATTGGGAAGACGCTCCGGGAAAGCTACCTGCGGGCGTTGGCCGTTGATCCCGTCTCCGCCTTCGGCTCAGTTATTGCTTTTAACCGTAAAGTGGACGCTGAAACGGCGGAAGAGCTGGCCAAGCTCTTCGTTGAAGCCGTCGCCGCGCCGGGCTATGATCCCCGCGCGGCTGTAATCCTCGGGCGGAAGACGAATCTGCGACTGATGGAAATGCCAGGCGCGCCGTCCGAGGTTGTTCCTGCCTTGCAGCTCAGGAGTGTCAGCGGCGGCTTGCTAGCACAGACGGTAGACTTGGCCGGAGTGAACGATGCTGCTTGGAAATGCATCACCGAGCGGGAGCCAACGCCCGATGAGCGGCGCGCCCTGCTTTTCGCTTGGCGTGTGGTGAAGCATGTAAAATCAAACGCCATCGTGTATGCGGCAGACGGCGCGCTGGTGGGCGTGGGCGCGGGCCAGATGAGCCGTGTGGATGCCGTGCGTCTCGGCGCGACCAAGGCCCGCGAGTTGAAGCACGATCTTAAAGGCACGGTCGTAGCCTCCGACGCCTATTTCCCCTTCCCAGATGGCGTCGAGGAGGCGGCACAGGCCGGCGCGACCGCCATTGCCGAGCCCGGTGGATCTGTGCGCGATGGCGAGGTGGTTGCCGCCGCCAACCGCTTGGGCTTGGCGATGCTCTTTACAGGGATGAGACATTTCCGGCACTGAGAGGCTCTTCCCGCTTAGTACGCCATGAAACTCGTCTATTCCGATCAATACGACTTAAACCTGGGCGAGCACGTTTTTCAGTCGATAAAATACAAGTTGACGAAAGAAAAACTGGTGAGCGAGGAAGTCGTGAGCGCGAGCGACGTGCTGGCGCCTGATCCGGCTTCAGATGATGATATTGCGCGCGTCCATACCCACGAGTACATCCGCAAGCTGAAGGAGGGCGCGCTTTCTTACCAGGAAATCCTGACCATGGAAGTGCCCTACTCGCCTCAATTGGTCAATGCCAATTGGTTTGCCGCCGGCGGCACGACACTCGCGGGGCGGCGGGCGGTCGAAGACGGCGTGGCGATGAATGTGGGCGGTGGATTCCATCATGCATTTCCTGATCATGGAGAAGGTTTCTGCGTGATTCATGATGTTGCGGTGGCCATCCGCCGCCTGCAAGCTGACCGGGTGGTCCAGACGGCAATGACGGTGGATTGCGACGTTCACCAGGGAAACGGAACCGCCTTTATTTTCCGGGACGACCCCACGGTGTTTACCTTCTCGATCCATCAGGAAAGAAACTATCCCGCGTTCAAACCGCCGGGCGATTTAGATGTGAATTTGGCAGACGGTGTGGGAGATGAAGAGTATTTAGCTGCTTTGGACGAAGGGCTGGACGCTTCCTTGGGCCGGTTTGCGCCCGATATCATCTTCTACATCGCCGGAGCCGATCCGTACCGTGAGGATCAATTAGGCGGGCTGAATCTGAGCTTTGACGGCCTGATGTCGCGGGATCGTATGGTCTTTGAAAAGGCGCGCCGGAAAAACATTCCGGTGACGGTCACGCTGGCTGGCGGCTACGCGCGGCATGTGGAGGACACGGTTCAGATTCATGCGAACACCGCTCGTGTGGCAAAGAACTATTAAGCTGCCTTCCCTTTTGGCGCTAGTACTTCCTCAGCACTCCAATCACGCGCCCCTGGAGACGCACGCTGCGGGCAGGAAGAACAATGGGATCCATTTGGGAGTTTGCTGGTTGCAGTCTCACCCTGCCTGGTGCCTCATGAAAGAATCGCTTCAGCGTGGCGTCGGAGCCGTCAATCAACGCCACCACAATTTCGCCGTTCGCCGCCTGGCTGGCTCGCTCCACGAGAATATAGTCGCCATCGCAGATGTGGTCGCCGATCATCGAGTCGCCCTTGACCTTGAGCACAAAGATGTCGCCGTTGCCCCGGGCAAAATCACCCAGCGAAAAGGTTTCGGCCGCAGGCAAGGCCTCCACCGGATAGCCTGCTGCAATCAGGCCGAGAAGGGGGAATTCAAATTTCAGCGCCTCTTCATTTGGCACCCGATTCGCCGCGCTCAACACCGCCAGCTTGCGGGACGTAGCGCGGGCCGGGACTTTGGCAAAAGGCGCCGACCCCGGCATCGCCACCACATCGATCGACCGGCTCTGGTTGTAGCCGCGCCTGATGAAGCCTTTTTTCTCCAGATTTCCAATGTGCTTGTGGACCGTCGCCACCGACGAAAGGCCCATCGACTCGCCGATCTCCGCAAAGCTCGGCGAATAGCCGCGCCGCGTGATGAAGTCCGCCAGGAAGTCCAAAACCTGCTTTTGCCGCCGCGTCAGCGCCATAATTCACCCCTGTAAGGGCGCGGGATGATCCGCGCCCAGATGCCTTCCATTGTTGGCGAATAAAACACGAAAGTCAAGATGTAATTGTTCACGGATGATGTTCGCAACTGAAGCGGTTTCTCCGTGGCCGTTGCGCGGCAGATTATTCTTGCGTCAACTTTGGAATCGCAGTACGATCCCTCATGGGAACCGCAATCGTGGAAAAAACAGCCTGACTCAATTCGCCGAGGTTTATTCAAATGCTCCGTGAGTTTTATTTAGAGCGGCAGAAAGCCGAGCTTCCCGCCTTTACGCGCGTGCTCAAGGCGCTTCCCAAAGATAAGTTGAGTTATAAGCCTCATGAGCGGTCGCCTTCCGCTGAGCAGCTTGTTTGGACGCTGGCGGCCGAGATGAAGGTGTGCCTTGACGCGATCAGGGAGCACAAAGCCGAGTGGAAAGAGATTCCTCCACCGCCGCCGGACGAAATGCTTCAGATATTTGAGAGATGCTCGAACGATCTCGCCAGCCAGATATCGAAGATGGATGAAGCCGCCTGGAACCATCCGGTGCAGTTTTACTACGAAGGAAAGGTTGTGTCCGAGCAGCCAGTGGGCGTGTTCCTCTGGAATGTCCTCTTCGATGCGATTCACCACCGGGGACAGCTTGCGGCCTATCTGCGGCCGATGGGAGGAAAAGTGCCATCGATTTACGGCCCGTCTGCGGATGAGCCATCCGCGTAGCGCGGATTTCACCAATCGTTTTTGTACGAGGTCTATCATCTAAAAGAATAGCCACAATCCGGCTGGATGAACGGGAAGCGCGGTGAAAATCCGCCACTGCCCCGCAACTGTAAGCGACGTAAAACCTGCAACACGCCACTGCCCTCACGGGTGGGAAGGCGCAGGCAATGAGCAAGACGTCGCAAGTCAGGAGACCGGTCCTGCTGGAAATCCACAACGTCCGCTCTTCCGAGGGCGAAAGAGGACACCATGCATCGATCCGTCTCCCGCATTACCGCAGTCTCATTCAAGGCGTTTGTTTTTACGCTCCTCCTTCTTGTTTTTCCCGTCGCCGCGATGGCTTCTGGCAAATCCCATGATGACGCAGCCCTGCGCGGCATCGTTACTGATCCGCTCGGCGCACCCGTCGCTCGCGCAGAAGTCACGCTCTTGAGCAAGGGCAAAGCCGCTATTCAGACAAAAACTGGGCCAACAGGCGAATACCGGTTCGACCAGCTTGCCCCAGGCCGTTATCGCATTCGCGTGGAGGCTGCCGGCTTCGCGCCTTTTGAGAGCGCATGGACCGAAGCGCGGCCCGGCGCCGCCAGCAAGCTTCCGGTCGAGCTAAGCGTCGGCCCTTTGCGCGAGCAAGCAGTGGTTTCGGCTACCGGGTGGTCTGTGCCTGCATCACAGGTGGGCGCGCCAGTCAGTGTCATCAATCACAGTGATCTCACCGCGCTCAATAAACTCGACGTGCTCGATGCGCTTCGCCTTGTCCCTGGCGTCAACGTGGTGCAAGAAGGCGAACGCGGCGGCGAGGCCTCGGTCTTCGTGCGGGGCGGAAACTATGATTTCAACAAGGTTCTGATTGATGGCGTCCCAGCGAATGAAATCGGCGGTGTATACGACTTTTCGAACCTCGCCACCAGCGGTGTGGACGAGATTGAGGTGTTTCAAGGGCCGAACAGCATCCTCTACGGCAGCGACGCCCTGGCAAGCGTCATCCAGATCACCACGCGCCACGGCACAACGCCTGTGCCGGAATTCACCTATTCTGTAGACGGCGGCAACTTCGGCACGCTCCGCCAGGAAGCGTCGATCGGTGGCGTCATCGGGCACTTCGATTATTTCTCCGACTTCATGCGCTTCGACACGCGAAACGGCTTGCCCAACAGCTCGTTTCACAACGCAACTTACGCCGGCAATTTCGGCTGGGAACCCACGCAGCGGACGAGCCTGCGCTTCACCATCCATCACGACGCCACGGGAGTCGGCAGTGCCAATGCGCTTGCCGTTTATGGCATCCCGGATGATTCATTCCAACGCCAACAAGACACTTATCTGGGCCTTACCGCGCAGAATCAAACTACAAACCGCTGGCATAACGAGGTTCGCCTCACATCCAGCTCCATTCATTATTCTTTCGATACGCCCTCGCCGGCGGGAATCCCGTTTGAAGGCAACTATCTTGGCCTTCCGGTGAGCTTTTGCGGAGCAAACGGATATTGCGCCAGTGGGCAGGCCATCCTCAGCTACGGCGGCGTATATCCCAGCCTCTATGAGTCGCCTACCGTGGTTCGATCCCTCCGCGCGCAAACGAATTACGATTTCACGCCGCAGTTGAGCTTGACCGGCGGTTTTCAATACACGCACGAGAGCGGCTTCACTCAGTCTTCCGGCTCTGCCCGCACCAATGACACCCGCGACAATTACGACTCCTTCGTCGAAGCCCGGGGAAGCCTGGGGCAGCGCGTCTTCGCCAACGCAGGCGTGGGGTTCGAGCAAAATGCGGTCTTTGGCTTTGCCGCCACGCCGCGCGTTTCGCTCGCGTATTACCTCCGCCGCCCGGCTTCCGCTTCCTTCTGGGGCCGGACAAAAGCCCGTTTCAATTTTGGCGAAGGCATTCAAGAACCCAGCATTTTCGACCAGGGATCCTCCCTTTACACAGTATTGTCGGGGCTTGCCGCCGGGCCGGCCCTGATCCAGCAATACCATGTCTTGCCCATCGGCGCCGAGCGTAGCCGCGATTTCGACTTGGGTATAGAACAAGGCTTGTGGAACGAGCGCGCCCTTTTGAGCGTGACCCTCTTCCATGAGCAGTTCTACAATCTCATCGACTTCGTGCCGGATAGCGCCCTTCCTCAGCTTGGCGTGCCCGGCGCAGTGGTCGCGGCCATTCCCTTCGGCGCGGAGATCAATTCGGACTCTTATCGCAGCCAGGGCGCCGAAACCGATTTCCAGATGAACCTCTTTCGCAATCTCAGCCTGAAGGCAGGTTACACTTACCTCGACGACGTGGTGACGCAGTCGTTTTCGACCGACGCCCTCAGCCCGTCGTTCAACCCGGCGTATCCAGGGATTCCAATTGGAGTATTCGCGCCTCTGGTGGGCGCCCGTCCGTTCCGCCGGCCGCCGTATTCCGCAAGTCTTGTGCTTACGTATGCGCGCCAGCGGTTTGGATTGAATCTGAATGGGTATTTTGTAAGCCGCTCGGACGATAGCACTACGCTCACCGATTTGAACTTCGGTAATACTCTGATCTTGCCCAATCGCAATCTGCTTGCTGGCTACCAACTGCTGGATTTCAGCGGCTGGTATGACGTGCGCCGAGGCGTCACGCTGTTCACCAGCATGGGAAACATTCTCTCTGAACACTACCAGGCAGCGTTTGGTTACCCCGCGCTGCCTTTCACGTTCCGGGCCGGCGTGCGTTTTACGCTGGGCGGCGAAAAGCGGTAATGTAGAAACAGGGTTTGGGAGTCTGTGTGAAAACACCGGAAAAGACGCTGTAGCGGCGGCCTCTGGCCGCCGGTCCTTACTATCTAAAAGCCGGCGGCCAGTGGCCGCCGCTACAGCCACAGTCCGGGTGTAGGAGGATGCGTGGAAACCGGCAAGTATTCCCGCCAGATTCTATTTGCGCCCATTGGCCGCGAAGGGCAGGAAAGGCTTCGCGCGGCAAAGGTCGTGATTCTCGGCTGTGGCGCGCTCGGAACGGCGCAAGCGAACCTGCTCGCGCGCGCGGGAATCGGTGTCCTGCGCATCATCGACCGCGACTACGTAGAAGAGAGCAACCTGCAACGTCAGATTCTTTTCGACGAATCCGACGCGGCCCAGCGATTCCCAAAGGCGGCGGCAGCGGAGCGGAAGCTGAGGCAAATCAACTCCGACGTTTCTGTCGAGGGCTTGGTTGAGGATGCGCAGCCTCATAATATTGAAGGGATGGTCGCGGGCTTCGACTTGATCCTCGACGGGACGGACAACTTCGAGACCCGCTTCCTGCTCAACGATATTGCGGTGAAGCTCGGCATTCCCTGGATTTACGGCGCTGTCGTGGCCGCCTACGGCGTGACCATGACGGTGCTGCCCGGCCGCGCGTGTCTTTCCTGCGTGATGCCGCGCTCACCCGAAGGCATTCATGAAACGTGCGACACGGCCGGGGTGATTGGGCCGGCCGTAAACTGGGTGATCGCAGTGCAAATGGCGGAGGCGTTAAAAATCCTCTCGGGCCAAGTGAGTGATCTTCACCAACAACTCATCTCTTACGACGTGTGGACGAACCGGCTGCAACAGCTTGCAATGCCACGCGACCCAGAATGCCGCGCCTGCGCGCGACGCAAGTTTACTTATCTCGAAGGCAAATCGCACGCGCAGCTCTCTCTCTGCGGCCGCGACGCCGTGCAGATTCGCCAGCGGGAGTTAAGCCAGGTTGATCTCGACGCGCTGAAGCAGCGCCTGGCTCAATTTGGCCCCGTGCGGGGCAACAGTTTTCTGGTGCAGTGCGCGCTCGAACCCTACGAGATCACCGTCTTTGGAAACGGGCGGACCATCGTCAAAGGCACTCAGGACCCCGCGTTAGCCCGCTCGCTTTACGCGCGTTACGTGGGTTCGTAAACCTCGTTGACTACCGGATAAATCACGAATTCGGTTTTACAATGCAGGGCATGGTTAAAACCCCACCCCCAAGAAGGACAGCCGATTCATAAATAATCCTGCCTATTGAATAACAATTCCCGCATAGCCCACCACCGCGCTTGCGTCGCCACCCGCATCGGCGGATGTCGCATATTTTGCAACTATTGCCGAGCTTGCTCCCATTTCTTTCACTGCGGTCAGCATGGCAATGGCGGGTCCGATGCCACACATGCTGATGTCCCTGCGGCGCACAACTTCGTACAAACCCTTGGCGTCGAGCGCCAGAATCCGCTCTACTGCCTCGCCATCTTTGATGCGAGTCAAGGCGTCCGGCTCGTAGTGATTCATGTCGCTCGAAGCAACGATCATGACCGGATCGGGAAATTCCCGGAGCGCCCGCGCAATGCCTTGGCCAAGCGCAACTAACGTTTCATAACCAACCGCCCCTACTGCGATAGGCGCAAAGCTGAAGTCCGCAGCCCGCCGCTGCAAGAACGGAAGCTGCACTTCGATGGAGTGTTCGCGCTCGTGCGCCGCGGCATCCTCCGCCAGCGCGGGGCAATAACTTTGGATCATCGCCGTCAAGCCGGAGTTTATGGGAACGTCCCCAAGCGGCGTTCTCCAATGCGCATCCGGTGTAAGAGCCAGAGGCTCGCTGCCCCGGCCAAAATGGTTGGGGCCAAGAATCAGAAAACAAGAACGCGCCGGAAGCCTGCTGTAGACTGCGCCCGCCACGCGCCCGGAATACATATAGCCCGCGTGGGGCGCGATGCACCCTAGAGCGCCTTCAATAACTACTGAGGGTTCCAAGTAGCTGTCGACGTCGCGCATCAGCTCGGCGGGAGTCGAAGGATAAAAGCGCCCTGCCACGGCGGGCAATCGAACCTGCATGGGCCGCATGAAAAAATGCTATTCTCGCGGCTCAACCGAGTCAAGCAGCCGGTGGAGCGTGTCGAGGGCAAGCGCCGAGGCGTGTTTTGAAGCAGGGGGCAAACCGCCGAGCGAAATTTCAACCTGCTCCGCCGATAACTTTGCGAGGCCGTTCATCTCTTTGCCGTTCAGCCACTCCGCCAACCACGAGCCGCAGGCTACAGCAGGCACGCAGCCCGCGGCCTTGAATTTAACCTCGATGATTTTGCCTTCGCGCACCACCGCCCAGAGCTTGAGCACATCACCGCAGACGGGGTTTACCGCCTCCGCTACTGCCGTTGGCCTTTCAATCTCACCCGCATTGCGCGGATGGTGGAAATGATCGAGAACCTGGGCAGAATAGCTCATGCGCGGAATGACCTATTTAAGGTTCCTGAGAAATCACGGTCACGGTTGTAGCGCAGCGTTCGATTTTTAACGCCGCGGTTTTTTCCACATGCCCGAGAACTATCGTAAAGCTCTCCTCGTAACACCGCGGCCTTTCTGCGTCAAGCTGAAAAGACCGCGACGTTATGCTGGACACCATAAGTCAGCGACGGTCGTTGGCTGTAGCGGCGGCCTCTGGCCGCCGGTCTTTACTATTAAAAATCCGGCGGCCAGAGGCCGCCGCTACAGAATCAGACGTTGCCGTTACAGCCCGGCGTGGGCGAAAAATACGAAGCGCAGCAGGATCACCAATCCGATCCCCGCCGCGACGGTCAGCGCGATTCTTAAACCCGGCTTGTGGTTTACTTCGGGAATTAAATCCGAAGCAGCCACGTAAATCGTCACGCCGCCAGAGAGCGCGAGGCCGTATTTCACGCGGTCGGCGAACGCGGCCATGGCCAGAATGCCGATCATCCTCGACACGCCAAGCGCCGTGACCGCCGCCAGCCCCGCTACACGGCTCTTGCGCGCCGCCATCATAATCGAGGCCATGGTGAAACCTTCGGGAACGTTGTGAAGAATGACCGCGCCGAAAATCACCGTGCCCAGCCAGGCGGAAATCAGAAAGCCCGAGGCGATGGCCACGCCGTCAAAAAAAGTGTGAATCAGCAAGCCGCCGAGCGCCGTGTAGGCCACGCGCGGATTGACGAACTCCTGCGCGTGCGTCTCTTCGCCAAAATGAAAATGGGCCGGCCAGGAGTGCTCGAAAAAGTGGACGATCAAATAACCAGCGAGGATCAGCACCGGCGCTGTTGACGGGGCCAGATGAATGCTCTCGGGGACCATCTCGACCAGAGCCGTAGCCAGCATGAAGCCCGCCCCGAGCGCGATGAAGTAGGTAAGAAACGTTCTGCTCCACGGACGAGCGCAGACGATGACTCCGCCGGCAATATTGGCCAGCCCCGCAACAACGCCGAGAATCAGGCTGAGTGTGATGGGGGACATAGAAACAGGTGTTAGGTGTTAGGTATCAGGTGTCAGGTTCCAGTGTTAGACATTTAACGATGGACCATGCAGGCTGCATACGGATGCCTGAAGCCCAGAACCTGGAACCTCAGACCTGACACCAGGAACCTGTCACCTGACGCTTCATCCCGAGTGCCGGAAGTGCATAATTTCGCCATCCCGCACCCGGTACTCTTTCCCTTCCAAGCGCAAATGCGCATGAGCGCGAGCTTCGGCCATGCTGCCGTCGGCAATCAGGTCGTCATAGCTAACCACCTCGGCGCGGATGAATCCGCGCTGGATATCGCTGTGAATTTCGCCCGCGGCTTCGAGGGCCGTTGCTTCGGAGCGGGTGGTCCAGGCGCGGCATTCGTCTTCGCCGACAGTGAAAAAGGAAATGAGACCGAGCAACTGATAGCTCGACCGGATGATGCGCGCCAGCGCCGACTCCCGCAAGCCGAAGCTGGCCATGAATTCGGCCGCTTCAGCGTCGCCAAGCTCGGCAAGTTCGGATTCCACCTTGCCGCACACCGCTGATACCAGCGTCTTCGGGCGCTGCTTCAATCCTGCCGCGGCTGCGTATTCTTCCGCTGCGCCCGCTCGCGACGCCTCCTTTTCATCCAGATTCAGGATGTAGAGCATCGGCTTCTGCGAGAGAAAGGTGAAGCCGCGCACGGCCCGCTCCTGCTCGGGCGTGAGCGCGACTTCGCGCAAAGGCGTCTGCTTTTCGAGCGCCGCCTTCGCAATTTCAAGCGCCCGCAGCTCCTGCTCCAGCGCCGGGTTTTTCTGCTTTTTCACGTCTTTTTCTAGCCGCTCAAGCCTTTTTTCCGCCACTGCGAGATCAGAGAGAATCAATTCGAGGTCCACGTTTTCGATGTCGCGCTGAAGCGCAGCGGGAGAAAAATCCTCGCCGAACGCCTTTACCACGTGCGCCAAGGCCTGCATCTCGCGCAGCGATTGGCTCTGAGCACCCGCGCGCAGCAGGTCGATGATGCTTCCCGGCGTATCCACGTACTCGACGCTCGCGTAGACGGTCTTCTTGGGCCGGAACATTTCGCTCAGGCGAGTGAGACGCGCGTCAGGGACCGAAACCACGCCGACATGTGTTTCAGGCCGCCCCGCGGTGAGCGCAGCGCCGTGCGCCTTGGTCACGATTTGAAAGAACGTGGTCTTTCCGGCCTGCGAAAGACCCGCAATACCCATTTTCAGCACATCAACCTCGTAACACCAAAATCCCGGAAGGGTCGCAAACGTTCGAGTTTAACACATCGGGAGATTTAACCCTGCTCCGGCCCAACAAGGCCACTGCAATAACCTACGAATCAACCGGAAAACCGGCATTTTGGGGCTGCAAAAAGCGGGTAGAGCGTGCCTGCCGAGCCAATCAGGCAAGACTAACGTGTAGCAGAGTGTAAGATCGCGCGGGAAGCCGCAGGGTCATCTGGGAACCTGCTCTGGGGGCTTCAAGCGGCTGCGGCACGACACGCTTGGGAGCGTCAAAACCGTTCGTAGCCTTTAGGTCCGGCCCCGTTAGGACTTGGCAGGAGATCACGCGATTAGGGGTTGCGCGGTGCCATGCGATGCTCAACTCGCGCGATTTTTCCAAATCGCGGTTCAAAATGAAAAGAGTGGCCTTTTTATTTTCTTCGTCGATGGTTCCAGAAACGTCGAGAACTGGAACCTCGCCCATGCCCGTGACCGGGTAAGTCGGTGACTCGGGCAGCAGGTCCAGCGCCTTGCCGCGCGCATACTGAAGCGCCCAGGAATAAGGGTAAAAGATGGTCTGGAGATATAAACCGTCTTCGTTGGTCATGATGGGCGCGATCACATTGACGAGCTGAGCCAGGCACGCGACGCGCACGCGGTCCGAGCGCCGGATGAGCGTGTTGACGAAGCCGCCAACCAGCAGCGCGTCCTCTAGGTTATAAACTTCTTCGAGCAGGTGCGGCGCGACTTGGCGGTGGCCATTGTCATATTTGGGTCCGCGAGCGCGATACCACACGTTCCACTCATCGAACGAAAGCGAAAGCGTTTTGCGCGACCGCTTATGCCCCCGAACCATATCACACACGGCGATCATTTCCTCAATCTGGAGGTCCATGGAAAGGTTCATGGCGAGGTATTTTGACGAATCGCCGCCGGTTTCCTTGTCGTTGCCGAAATAGCGATGCAGTGAGAGGCCGTCCACCAGGTCGTAGCACTGTTCAAGCGTCTGGCGGTCCCATTCAAGGAAGGTGGGCAGGCTAGGAGTGCTCGACCCGCAGGCAAACAGCGTCAAAGAGGGATCGACCATGCGCATCTGGTTCGCCGTGTCGCGCGCCTTGATGCCGTATTCGGTGGCGGGAATGTGGCCGATTTGCCAAGGTCCGTCCATCTCATTACCCAGACACCAATACTTCACGTTATGAGGCTTCTCGTAACCGTGCTGGCGGCGCAAATCGCTCCATTTGGTGCCGCTCTCGACGTTGCAGTATTCCACCAGCGCGGCAGTCATCTCCGGCGTTCCGGTGCCCAGGTTGGTGCCAAAGAGCGGCTCGACCCCGGCGGCGCGGCACCAAACAATGAATTCATTCGTCCCAACCTGATTGGTCTCAATCGAATTCCACGCCTTGTCAAGGACGCGCGGGCGGTCCTTCTTCGGACCAACGCCGTCGAGCCAGTGATAGCCGGAGACAAAATTTCCTCCGGGGTAGCGCACGATCGGCACCTGAGCATTGCGAATGACTTCGATCACATCTTTGCGGAAGCCATTTGCATCGGCAAACTTGGAATCTGGCTCGTAGATGCCGCCGTACACAGCGCGGCCGAGATGCTCGATAAATGAACCAAACAGGTTGCGGTCGAGGGCGGGCAAGCTCCGTTCGGGGTCGACGGTGACACTGGGTTGCCCTGAAGGCCCTTGCTTCCCAATCTGGGCTCGCTCGAGCCACGAAGTTGCGGGCAGAGAGACCCCCGCCATCAGCGTTCCATTGAGGAATTTTCGTCTCGATACGAAATCCATGATTGTTACCTGCTTACTGGGTAGCCGGAATGTGTCAATGCGCCGCCCAAAGAAATCATTGCCTGGAGCAAAAGAGCAAGCACAAACGGTTAACCGTTATACTCAGTTGCGTTGAAATTGTCAACGGATTTGTGTCTAATTGTGTACTTTACAAGCCACGGCGAGAGAGGTTGGTTTATATAGAGCTGGGATCCTTGCAACGAAGTCCGGCTATCCACCATAGCCTTTGTACTGTGGGCAGACGAACACCGTGCCATTATGAGTTGAGATACTCCAATACGGCTTCCTCGGCAATATTCACGTGCCCTCCGCCGCTTTCGCGTTCCGCACCCGGATCGGCTTGTTCAAACAAGCCGATCCGGGCGCGGAACGCAGGCATTCAATGGAGCACGCGCAACGGCGCGGTTAAAACCGCGCCCCCCGCTTTGTCAGACCGCACTTTGCGAATCCACCCAGGCTAGGCTCCGGTGGCTTTGGAAAAGCTAGCGATGGCTTTGGCCTCGTCGTCGTACACCTCAAAAACGGTAAGGAGCTTGGTGATCTGCAGCAAGTCCTGAACCTTCTTGGTTAGGCTCAGGAGCCTGAGGTGGCCGCCTTGATTAGACGCGGCGGTGAAGCCGCTCACCAGTTCCCCGATACCCGAGCTATCAATGTACGTGACATCGGCAAGATTCAGCAGAATATTCTTTTGCCCCTGCGAGAGCAAGCCCCGGATCAGTTGGCGCAATTCGGCCAAATCGTCCCCCAGAGTAATTCTGCCGCTAATATCAATTACCGTTACGGAATCAATGCGGCGCGTTTTTGCCTTCATGCTCACGATGCTTTCCTCCTTGATCGATTGTGTTGCTCATATGCCTGAACTTCACCAGCGTAACCTCGGTGCCTGCGTCTTTCAGGGGACGCACGCGGAATTCGTCCACAAAAGCGCGGATCAGAAAAATACCCCGGCCTGAGACTTTCAACAGATTTCCTGTCTCAAGCGGGTCTGGAACAGCAGACAGATCAAAACCTGCTCCCTGGTCACGGATGCGAATTTCGACCCGGTCCGGAAGCGTAAAAAATTGTAGGCCCACGCGCTTCTTCGAATCCATCTTATTGCCGTGCCGGACAGCATTGATGATTGATTCGTGCACCGCCATCCCGATCCGGTGCTGCTCTTCCTCATCAAACCCCGCCTTAGCGCACACTTCCAGGGCAAGCTCCTCCGCCTTCTCGACGCTTTCGAGAGTGCTAGCGAGAGTCACTTCGATGACTTCAGATTGTGCCGTCATGGCCCCCGGAGTACATCCCCGCAATGTTTGATGCCAATATCTGAAATGATGACGCAAGAGGGAAAGAACAGAATCTACATTAGGGCGATCCGGAAGTCAATGAAGAAGCGGAATTACACGTTGGGGGCGCTAAGGGAGGGCAGGTTGCGCAGAGAAGGACCGCATGTTATTCGCGAGTATCGCAGCAGAGTATACAATACTCGCGTAACGTAGGAAACACATGAATAACAGACCCCCGCACTCCGTTCCACTGGCAAACTTGGTGAGAAATCAGGACCAACAAATTCTATAAATCAGGAGCGAAACCGATGGATATTAGCGTGACCCGCGCGGGAGCGACAGCAAGGAAAAAGAAGGGGCTTATTATAGTCAATACCGGCAATGGGAAGGGCAAGACGACTGCCGCTTTGGGCGTGGCGATGCGCGCCTGCGGATACGGAATGCGCGTCATTATGCTGCAGTTCTTCAAGGGTAAGTGGAAATACGGGGAGCTGCGCAGCGCCAAGAAGCTCGAAACGCTTGAAATTCGCCCCATGGGCCAGGGCTTCACCTGGGAAAGCAAGGATATCGAGATAGATAAACGCATGGTGCGGGAAGCATGGCAGACGGCTACTCAACATATTCGCTCCGGGAACTACGATATCGTCATCCTGGATGAAATCAACTATGCGCTCAGTTACGGTTTTCTGCCCATCGAAGACGTGGTGGATTTCCTCAAGAAGAAACCCGAAATGCTTCACGTCATCCTTACCGGGCGCGACGCCAAACCCGAAATCATTGAAATTGCGGATCTTGTCACTGAAATGCGCGAAATCAAGCATCCCTTCCAGCAAGGCATCTCCGCTCAGAAAGGAATTGAGTTTTAGCATCTCCGGACGCGATGGTTACATTTGAATTTGTAGCGGTGAAAGCTACACGCCTTCCCCGGATTAAACAGCATCGAGCACATTATCTTAAAAAAATATAAAAAAAGAGTTGCCAAACTGGATATATCTGACTAATACTACTGGAACCCTATTCCCTAGCAACAAGCCGGTTGAAGGGCTGAAAGCCGTTCGATTCGAAATATTGATCTGGAGGCAGCAACATGAGTGACCCGTATGTGGGTGAGATTCGATTGTTCGCAGGGACATTCGCGCCCGCGAATTGGGCGTTTTGTGACGGATCGATACTTTCGATTTCCCAGAACACAGCCTTGTTTTCCTTACTCGGAACTACTTATGGCGGCAACGGTACATCGACTTTCGCTCTCCCGGACCTGCGCGGCCGGGTGCCAGTCCACATGGGGTCCGGGTCGGGTCTTAGCAATTACACCCTCGGACAACAAGGAGGCTCGGAAAACGTTACTTTAACGGCGCAGCAGTTGCCAGCGCACACCCACACGGCCAAGTGCGCTACCACGAACAACTTGGGAACCCAGTCGAGTCCTTCCGGAAATTACTGGTCCACTGATGGAGGCGCGAACACGGAAGCTTATAACAGCGCTTCGGATAACAATGCGATGGCTGCCAGCGCGGTTGGTCCAATGGGCGGAAGCCAACCGCATAACAACATACAGCCATTCGAGGTGGTCAATTATATCATCGCGCTAAACGGAATATACCCGCCACGGAGTTAGCAGGCAGGTCATCATCACGGCATAACGAAATTCGGAGGAGCGGCTTTTATGAGCGAACCATTTCTCGGTGAAATTCGCGTGTTTGGCTTCGGCTTCGCGCCTAAGGGGTGGGCGCTTTGCGACGGTCAACTGCTGTCGATCCAACAAAATACGGCCCTGTTTTCCATTCTTGGTACCACCTATGGGGGTGATGGGAAAACAAACTTCGCCTTGCCGAACCTGCAGGGGGACGTGGTGGTAGACGCGGGATCGGGGCCGGGGTTAACGCCCCGCAACCCGGGCGAAAGAGGCGGGACTACCGCGGAAACGATCACGACACAAACGATGGCTTCTCACAGCCACCCAGCGAATTGCAACAGCGGAAATGGGAATCAAATCGCACCGGGCGGAAACTTCTGGGCTGCCGAGACAGGCGGCACGAACGTCTACAGCGGTTCAGGAACGGCGCAGATGGCGGGAGGGGCGCTCAGCCCGGCGGGGGCGGCACAGCCGCATTCAAACCTTCAACCCTATCTGGTGTTGAACTACTGCATTGCACTCGTAGGCATTTTCCCTTCGAGGCCGTGAACGAACGTCCAATCTGGCAAAGGAGAACCATCGATGTCCACACCGTTCGTTGGTGAAATCAGGGTGTTTGGTTTCAATTACGCTCCCCAGGGCTGGGCCCTGTGCAACGGCCAGTTGCTACCCATTGCCCAGAATCAAGCGCTATTCTCGCTCCTCGGAACTACTTACGGGGGTGACGGGAGGACGAACTTCGCATTGCCCGATCTGCGCGGACGCACCGGCATTCACGTCTCACCGTCTGCCGGTTACTCCCAGGGTCAAGCCGGAGGTTCGGAGACGGTGGCACTTACCGTTAATCAGATTCCTTCGCACACCCACACAGTGTCCTGCAGCAATGCGGCGGCCACCCAGCTCAGCCCCAAAGGGGGCGTCTCCGCCATCGACACTACTTATAATATGTACAGCAACTCGGCAGACGGCGCGATGGCGGCCAACGCCATCGGCACTGCCGGCGCGAGCCAGCCTCATCCAAATCTGCAGCCGTTCCTGTGCGTCAACTTCTGCATCGCGCTCCAGGGAATATATCCATCACGAAACTGAGGAGCCTTCGCGGACAAAATGGACCATCTTGACCCGGGCAACATAGAACCGGAAGGAAGCGCACGCGCGCCTAATGCAACTCTCAGCCTTCGCCCGGAACAGGCTGAGGATGAAGACCTCATGCGGCGCATTTACGCAAGCACGCGCGCGGCAGAATTAGAAATAGCGCCGTGGTCCGACGCCCAGAAGCAGCACTTTCTAGCCATGCAGTTCAAGCTGCAATGCGCCCATTTCCGCAGGCATTATCCCGGCGCGTCCTTCAGCGTCATTATGGAAGGCGGCAACCCTGCCGGACGGCTCTATGTAAATCGAGCCGAAGACGAAATTCGCATCCTCGACATCGCTCTGTTGCCTGAGCGCCGCGGAAGAGGCGCTGGCACGCTGCTGTTACGCACCCTGCTTGCTGAAGGGGATAACGCGGGAATTCCCGTGAGGCTTCACGTAGAGCGAAACAACCGCGCCTTGAGGCTTTACGAAAGGCTTGGGTTCGGGGTGATTGCGGATCAAGGGGTCTACCTGGAGATGGAATGGCGCCGGACGATGCAATGAGCGCGCCGGTTGCTCGCCGCAGACTTATGGCGCGCTGGCTTTAAAATCAGGAAAAGCCCCGCTTCGGCGGCGCCTCGCCACCGAAACGATGGAATTCCCCAGGCTTCGTGGCGGGACACCGCTACAGCCACAGTTGCCACACAGGCTTCCGGACGCGAAGCCAACCTTTACCCCAGCCGGGCGTGCCGTCTCGCCGCAGCAAGGCCAACCATCGCCAACCCCAATCCAAAGAGGACAAACGTCGCAGGCTCCGGCGTAGACGGAGGTGGAGGAGTCACAACCTTCGTTTGGAGGTCAAGGGTTGAATTGACGATTGCCGCCTGCATGCCAGTCGTAGTGCCAAATTTTCCCTGTCCGGGTCCCTGCAATTCAAGGGTGAACGTCGCCGGGCTCGTCCCCAGTGCTCCGAGATCCACCGCAGGGATCGTCACCGTTTCTACCTCGTACAAGTCATCGAATCCTGGCGCGTGCACCGCATCCATCTCCGTATCCAGCAAACTTGTGAGGTTGATTGTGCCGTCGAGGGTGAATGATAAGGCCGGGCTGGTGTCCGTACTGGCCGGCGCATAGATAAGTCCCAGCGAAATTGTGGCGCCCATGATAGTGCTCGGCGGTGTGTAGGAAAAGGACCAAGTTTCATCAAAAACTTGGGTTCCGGTGGAATCCCCGAAAAAAGAATTGAACGGGGCCGTCTGTCCAACGACCGCGGCGGTATAAGTGCTTCCATTCGTCACCGTCGCGCCCACCGACCAGGGTGGGGTCGTGAGGCCGTCATTCACGATGGTATCGGCTTTCAGCGTCGTTACACAGAGAAATACGCACGCCGCTAATACGGCGGCAAAACAGAAGGTTGCTTTTTTCATAATCTCGCCTTCGATGATTTTTTAGGTATCGGTTTGCCACTACATCTTACCCGGTCAAATCATAATCAACAAGTGAAATATTCGTAAAGATTTACGACGCCCCGTAAATGTTTCCTTTTGGCATAACTCATCCATCCAAAATTGATGGCGCCGCCATCTTTCCGGCTTCATCTAACACCTCTGGGAGGGGATATGTGCCTCAGTTTGCCCTAGTTGCAATTTGGCAATCTTAGACCCCAGAGATCTGGTGAATGTTATACTTAGGGCATACTATAGTTTTCGAAGCATTGGCCCGCTCTCTCAAGGCACTCCGGCCATTACTGACTGGTGGCCCGGGTTAACATGACGCCCGGCATAGAGAAATAGAAAATGGAAAGACAAATTGGGGGATCACGAATGGCTACCCAAACTAGGCCAAAGTCCGGAGCTGCTGCGGCCGCGCTAAGCCTGCACTCTTTCAGCGCGATCCAAGACGAACGTTCCGCCTCCCAGAGTATTGAGATCGCGAGGCCACGTAGCGGCCACGATCGCCGGAAACACATTGTCCAATTCTATCACGACGACGCTTTCCTGTTAGACGCCTTGGGAAGGTATATCGGCTCGGCGCTCTGCGCGGGCGAGGCTGCGATTGTTATCGCAACGAAGAATCACCGGAACGAGCTGGAAAAGCATTTGATGGCGCGGGGTCTCCGCTTGGCCGCGATCCGCAAACACGGCCGGTACGTTTCGCTGGATGCCGCTAAGGCGCTCTCTTTGTTCATGGTAGACGGACGGCCGGACGAATCGCGATTCGCGCACGTGATGAGCGATATAATCGAACACGCCAGCGCGAGCGCCGAACCCGATCAACCTCAGGTTGCGGTGTACGGAGAGATGGTCTCGCTCCTTTGGGCGCAGGAGCAGCGTGAGGCCGCTATCCAGGTCGAAAAACTTTGGAACCTGTTAGCTCAGGACTATCCCTTCCGCCTTTGTTGTGGTTACCCGCTCGGATATTTTGACCGCAAGGAAGATTCCGCTCCGTTTTTTGCTGTCTGCGCGGAACATTCCAGCGTCATTCCCGGTGAGAACTATGTGGAATCGGCCACGGAAGACGCGCGGCTCCGCAACATTGCCACCTTGCAGCAGCGCTCCCAGGCGCTCGATCACGAAACGGCATTACGCCATAGTGAGGAACGGTTCCGTCTGTTGGTGGATTGCGTGCAGGACTATGCCATCTTCCTGCTGGATGACGAGGGCCGCGTCAACAGTTGGAACCGGGGCGCTGAGCGCATTAAAGGATACAGCGCTTCAGAAATCATCGGCCGGCACTTTTCCGTCTTTTATCCTGCGGAAGATGATCGGGCCGGGAAGCCGGCGATCCTGCTCCGGAAGGCAGCCGCCGAAGGGTCCGTCCATGATGAGGGCTGGCGCATTCGGAAGGACGGATCACGCTTCTGGGCCTATGTTGTGATTACTGCGCTTCGCGACGAGGCTGGGAATCTCCGGGGTTTTGCCAAAGTCACCCGCGATATGACGAGGGAAAAGACGCATGAAGAGTCGCTACGCCACCTGACGGCTCAACTGCTGTCTTCACAGGATCAGGAGCGCCGCCGCCTAGCCCGGGAGCTCCACGACAGCACTGCGCAAAACCTCACGGCGCTAGTCATAAACCTAAGCATGCTCCAGAATTGCTCTCCCGTTATCGGCGATCCTAAGACGGCAAGAATTCTTTCGGAAAGCCAGGCCCTGGCAGATCAGGCAGCGCAAGAAATTCGCAATTTCTCTCATTTGTTACATCCCCCCGACTTGGATCTGGTCGGCTTGGTTTGCGCGATACCCTGGTTCGTGAACAGGTTTATAGAGCGAAGCGGGATTCAAGTTGATCTGTATCTCCCAAAGGCGAAACTTCGCCTGCCCCAGGACGCGGAAATCGCTTTGTTTCGCATTATGCAGGAGTCTCTCACGAACGTTCAGCGGCACTCGGGCAGTAATACCGCGACGGTCCGGTTGGAGATAAGCAAAACCGAGGCCGTCCTGAAAATTGAAGATCAGGGCTGCGGAGTTCCTCCCGCCATTCTGCAGAACCGCGAACGAGTAGATGCGAATGTTGGAGTAGGTCTTGCCGGGATGCAAGAGCGAATGAGGCAGCTCGGTGGGCAGCTGAATATTGATTCCGGCAATCAGGGCACTACTGTTACGGCTTCAATCCCGGTACACGCAGTTGTGTCGTAAAGCCATTACAGGCGCCCGGCGGTCTGACTACGGGCGCAACAGTCATAGGTGAGATCACAGAAAGGTTCTGCATCACCCATCCATTCACGCGCCAGCCACATTGATTTTGGACGTTTGGCCCCCCTGTTTCGTTTCCTCGCTACGCGCCGCCCCATTTACCAAAGGAACTTCAACCCCAGTTGCACGTTTCTCGGTCCGGTGTCGGAAGTGATGGTACCAAAGGCGCTGCCCGCCTGAATGTTGGTATTGGGTCCGCCCCATTGCGGATTGTTGAGCGCCTTGAACGCCTCCAAGCGGAATTGCAGATTATAGCGGTTTTCCTTGCCGAAATAATCGTTTTTGAAGAGCGACAAATCGGCGTTGCGGATACCCGGATTACGGACGTTCGGGAGGGAACGGCTGGTGTTGCCGAACGTAAACGGCGGGGGCTGAGAGAACACCGAGGTATTGAACCATTCATTGATCGTAGGGTTGCTCAGTTTGGCGCTGCCACTGTTGTCAGGCGTTTGGCCGAGCGTGAAAAGCCCTGTCTGATCCTGGGCGCCGCTCATCAACAACGGCGTGCCATCCTGAAGCGTAATAATACCGTTGACCTCCCATCCTGAAATCAGCAGATTGACGCCGCGTCCGGCACTGTTGGCAAACGTCCTGCCTTTCCCAAAGGGCAATTCGTAAACAAACGCCCCCACGAAGGCCCTCGACACATCTTGCGAAGAGATGGCCCACTCCAGCCCTGGATTGTATTGGTTCACGTAGGTTTCACTCACTGGCCCGAGATAGCTGACCGCGGCAGATGAGTTGTCCATGGTCTTGCTGCCGGTGAATGAAGCCAGAAGGTCAAACCCATGGGAGAATCGTTTCTCCACCCGCAAGGTGAAGCCGTTGTACATGGACATTGCATCCGGCTTGCGGAAACTCTCGACGCCGTTGTATTGCGGATACGGCCGGAGAAGGTATCTCTCTTGGATGGTCGGCTGGCTCAGCGGC
>DASZAA010000275.1:0-6235 GCA_035945615.1 Terriglobia bacterium | reverse complement strand
CGAAGAATAGCGTCGAGAACGACGGCGGCGACTTCAAATAGGCGTCGAGAGCTTCCACATCTTCATCCACTGCGTGCTCAAAATCATCGTCATCGGACAGGTAGAAAAAGCTGTGTCCGCCGAGCATGGGCATCTGGTAACCGTTTTCAAGGTCCTGGCGAAGTTGACCTGGCCTGAAGCTGGATTCGGTCAGGCACCACTCGCGGGTTTCCACCGGAAGCGAAGCCATCGCCGCGGCGCGGCACTCTTCGTGAAGGAATCCATCCGGCCCCTTGAAAAAGTAGACTGGGCCTAATTGTCCTTTTTCGAGAATCGCGTAAAATTCGGTAGGTCTCATGCAATGAGCGGTCATTCGAGGTCGATGCGTTGCGCCTCGATCACACCGGCCGGAGTCAGCATCCCTTTCACCTGGATCTTTTCACCTTGAGCGAGATCCTTCGCCGATCCCACTGTGCCGTCCTTGCGGTGAATCTCAGTTTTATTGTCGTAGGTGACGTGAAAGATGATGTTATCTTCGGTGCTGACGGTCAACTTGCCGGGACTTAAGTCGTTAATTTTGCCTTCCAGATTAAACTGCGAGTTCTGATCTTGAGCAGGTGTGGGAAATTCAGAGGGAAGAGCAGTCTGTGAGGGAAGCTCGGCCAAAAATGCAAACAACCCAAGAAGAAAGATGGCCGCCAAAGGTCGCATCCATCGAGCTTTCATCATCAAACCTCCATACGGTGTTCAAATGCGATTCTAATTCAAAGTGCATTTGATATCCATATCACCCCGCTTAGGACGACGGGTCTTCGGGGTCGTAACGGCGGCGTCCGATGATCAAATAATGGATTCCAGACACAACCGTAAGAATTCCAGCCAGAAACACAAAGGCCTCGACGACGCTGGGCGTAATTAAGTCAACTTGGGCTTTGTAGCTCACTGCCGCTAGCACTGCGGCCACCTGGCTGACCGTGCAGGCCTTGCCGAGAATTGTGGGGGGAAAGGGCCGGTAGCCTGAGATCAAGCTGATCAGCGCGGCGGTTACGATAATGCCGGCGTCGCGGATCAAAACCAGGAAGGTAAGCCACCACGGCAGCGCGCCGCGAAACGAAAGCACAAGGTACGCCGTGGTCATCAGGATTTTATCCGCAATGGGGTCAAGCGCGATGCCCACCGAAGATTTCTGGTGAAAGAGACGCGCCACCAGCCCATCGATAACATCGGAAGCGGCCGCCGCAACTAGCACCGCCAAGGCGCCTTGATAGTGTCCATTCACCACCAGGATGGCGAACAACGGGACAAAAATCAGTCTTAACGTAGTGATTTGGTTGGCGACAGTGAACGCACGATCGGACATGAGGTTAGGTAGCCTAATATAGAGGGGCAGGGAAGGGATGTCAACGAAAGCCAAATGAAAGCAATATGGCATCTCCTGATGCACGCGGAGACGCTCAACGGCACGCCGAGAAATTGCGCGATTCAAGGGCTGTTGGGTATAATTTTATCGCGGCTGAAACTTTTCCCCGTTCCGCACCATCTTTATCCCTATGCTCCAGCGCATTCGCCCGTTGATGCCCTATTTGACCCGCTACAAAGGACGCTACGTCGCGGGTTTCGCTGCGCTGATCATCACCCAGGTGGTGGGCATCACCATCCCCCTCATCATTAAAGCGGGCATTGACGGCATGAACCGCCGCGTCGCCGTCCGCGACCTGCTGCTGTTTGCTGGCCTCATTTTGGCTGTGGCTCTCGTCAAAGCTGTCTTCCAATTCTGGATGCGCTGGATTTTGATCGGCATTTCCCGCGACATTGAGTACGACCTGCGCAACGATCTGTTCACCCATCTTTGCCGGCTTTCGCAGCATTATTACAACGAAACGCGCACGGGCGACTTGATGTCAAAGCTCACCAACGATTTGAGCGCGGTGCGCAATCTGGTGGGGCCGGGCATCATGTACTCGGCCAATACGCTGGTGGTGGGCGTGGCCGCACTGGCCCTCATGTTCCGCCTGGATTGGG
The DNA here is from genome assembly GCA_035945615.1 of Terriglobia bacterium. Lineage (GTDB taxonomy): Bacteria > Acidobacteriota > Terriglobia > UBA7540 > UBA7540 > RH2-MAG17b. Next base: position 4,234 of record DASZAA010000275.1, on the reverse strand, counting down.
AGTTGACGCTGATTTCGGTCGCGCCCATGCCGCTCGTTTCCTACGCCGTCCGTCATTTTGGCGTGCAGATCCACGACCAGTTCGAAAAAGTGCAGGGCATGTACTCAAATCTCACCGAGCGCGTGCGCGAGAACCTTTCGGGCGTGCGCGTGGTGCGGGCGTTCTGCCAGGAAGACGCTGAGATGGCGCTCTTCGAGCGCATGAACCGCGAGTACGTGCAAAAGAACAAGCGGCTCATCTGGATCACCAGCTTTCTCTGGCCCTCGCTGGCGGCGCTTTTCGGCGTCACCTTTCTTCTCATCCTCCTATTCGGAGGCTGGCACGTTTTGTCGGGCAGAATCACACTCGGCACGTTCATGGCCTTTAACGTTTACATGATGTACCTCATCTGGCCCATGATCGCGCTCGGCTACGTCACCAATCTTGTGCAGCGCGGCCTTGCGTCGCAGGGACGGCTGTGGGAAATATTCGCCGTTCAGCCCGAAATCGACGACCGCTTCGTTCCGGCCAATCCACTGACCCGAATCGAAGGCGAAGTCGAGTTCCGCAATCTCTCGTTTGCCTATAACGGCAAGCCCGTGCTCAAAAATATAAACTTGCATATTCCTGCTGGCAGGTCGGTGGCCATTGTGGGCGAAACCGGCTCGGGAAAAACCACCTTGGTAAGCTTGATTCCCCGGCTCTATGAAGCCGAGGGCCTTCTGATCGACGGCGTCCCGGTGCGCCAGATACCCCTGAAAGTTCTCCGCCAGAATATTGGCTTCGTCCCGCAGGAAACGTTTCTCTTCAGCGAAACGCTGCGGGAGAACGTAAAGTTCGGGCAGCCGGATGCTTCTGAGCCTGAGGTCGAAACTGCCGCTGACGTATCCAACATTCTTCCCGAAATTCGCGGTTTTCCTAAAGGTTTTGACACGCTCGTTGGCGAGCGCGGCCTTACGCTCTCTGGAGGACAGAAACAGAGAACCGCCATCTCGCGCGCCGTGATCCGCAACCCGCGCATCTTGATTCTCGATGACGCCTTGTCCAGTGTCGATACTGCGACCGAAGAGAAGATCCTCGGCCAGCTCACCGGGATCATGGCGGGGCGCACGGCCTTGATGATTTCGCACCGCGTTTCGACCATCCGCAACGCGGACGAGATCGTAGTGCTTCACGAAGGAGAAATTGTCGAGCGCGGCACGCACGAACAGCTCCTGGCGAACCAGGGATACTATTCCGAGCTCTATAACCGGCAACTGCTTGAAGAAGAATTGGAGATGGAAACCTAACCGCTCGTAGCGCCACACAATTCTATGGCTGAAGTTTTCCAAGAAGAAGAAATCCTCGGCAAGGCGTACGATTCGCGCCTGATGCGGCGGCTGCTCACCTACTTGCGCCCCTATCGCGGGGTGGTATCGCTCGCCTTTATCGCCATTTTCTTCTACGGCGTTCTTCAGGCGGTGCCGCCCTATTTATTGAAGCTTGAAGTCGACGCTTATCTCGACCCGACCGGGCGCGCCCGCGTGCCGCATTTCCTTCTCCACCTGCTCAGCCGGAACCCGCTCACCGGCATCATTCAGATCGCGTTTATTCTGCTCTTGCCCTGCGTTGTGGCCGCGTTCTGCCTGGAGTTCGGGCAGGACTTCGCCATGAACCTGATCGGCCAGAAGGTGATGTACGACCTCCGCAACCAGATTTTCGCTCACTTGCAGCGCCTGCAAATCAGCTATTACGACCGCAATCCGGTCGGGCGCATGGTGACGCGCGTTACCACTGATGTGGACGTGCTCAATGATATGTTCTCCTCAGGCGTGGTGGCGATCTTCGGAGATTTCTTCACGCTGCTGAGTATTCTGGTGGTGATGCTCGAAGTGAATTGGAAGCTTGCCCTGCTCACCTTCGCCGTTCTGCCGTTCATCATTCTCACCACAATGGCCTTTCGCAAGGCGGTGCGAAATTCGTACCGGCGCATCCGCGTTGCCATAGCGCGAATCAACACCTATCTCCAGGAACACCTGACGGGAATGGCCACGCTGCAGCTTTTTGGCCGCGAGGAGCTGAGCGCCATCGAGTTTGAGCAGATCAACCGCGATCACATGAAGGCTTATAAAGATTCCATTCTGGCCTACGGGTTGTTCTACCCCACGGTGGAATTTCTGGGCATGGTGGCGATTGCGGTCATCATCTATCGCGGCGGCGTCATGAGCCTGCACGGCGCAGTGACGATTGGCACCGCCATGGCGTTCATTCAGTATGCGCAGCGGTTTTTCCGGCCCATTCAGGATTTGAGCGACAAATACAACATCCTGCAATCGGCGATGGCAAGCTCGGAGCGTATCTTCAGACTGCTCGACACCCCAGTCATCATTGAGGACCCGGAAAAGCCGCTGCCGCTTCCGGCGGTGAAAGGCCGGGTTGAATTCCGCGACGTAAGCTTCGCCTACGTGGATCATCATAGGGTGACGGAGGATGTTTCGTTCACCATAGAGCCGGGCGAAACGGTCGCCGTGGTAGGCCACACCGGAGCCGGGAAAACGACGCTCACCAACCTTTTGTTGCGCTTCTACGATGTGGCGGAAGGTCAAGTGCTGCTGGACGGGGTGGATGTGCGACTTGTGCGCATGAAAGACCTCCGAAGCAATTTCGGCATTGTGCTACAGGACCCCTTCTTGTTTTCCGGCACAATTGCCGGAAATATCCGCATGGGCACGAATTGGATTACGGACGCTCAGGTGCGCGAGGCCGCCAAGCAGGTGAACATCCTGCGCTTTATTGAAACCCTGCCCGGCGGCTTTGACGAGCCGGTGAAGGAGCGCGGCGTTACGCTCTCCACGGGCCAAAAGCAGCTCCTTTCGTTTGCCCGCGCGCTTGCGCACAACCCCAAAATTCTGATCCTCGATGAAGCCACGTCCAGCGTCGATTCCGAAACCGAGGCGCTCATCCGCGACGCGCTACGCGGCATGTTGCGCGACCGCACCTCGCTGGTCATCGCGCATCGCCTCTCAACCATCCAGAACGCCAATAAGATCATCGTGATGCACAGAGGCCGCGTGCGCGAGGCGGGCACCCACCGCGAGCTTCTCGAAAAACGCGGCCTTTACTATAAGCTCTACCAGCTTCAGTACAAAGATCAGGAACTGCCCGCGCTCAAGAGCGGTTCGTAATCCGCAGTGCGGAATTTCTGCTTTCGGAAACCATGCGGTTTTGCCGGCGCGCGCCATCGCAAGCCGCGGGGCTCCCAAAAGCGAAACTCCGCGCAAAACCACGTCCTTATTTGCCGTTTTCCCATAAATATGGGAGACTCATGTTATGAAAACCACGTTGGAGATCCCAGACCCCATCTTCCGCCGCGCCAAAGCGAAGGCTGCCGAGCAGGGCATCCCATTCCGGGAATTTGTGACTCATGCTGTTATCGAGCAGTTATCCGCCCGGCCTGCGAGGGGTGGAAAGGCTATCGCGGACTTAGCAGGAGAACTGCGCGACCTTCACGAAGAAACGGCCCGGATCAACGCCCTGATTGAAGAGGAGTTTGAGAAAATCGAGCCCGAGGATTGGCTTTGATCCTCGATACCAATGCTCTTTCGGCGATAGCGGAAGACGACCACGACGCGCTCAAAGAGGTTTCAAAAGCCAATGTAGTTGCCATTCCGGTCATTGTGTTGGGTGAATACCGGTTTGGAATTTCAGAATCGCGCCACCGGGACCGGTACGAACGATGGCTGGAGAAGCGTCTTGCATTGTCGCGTGTTCTTGAAGTGAATGAAGTCACAAGCATCCACTACGCTGCAATCCGCCGCCAACTCAAAAAGGTTGGCAAACCGATCCCTTCCAATGACATTTGGATCGCCGCCCTCTGCCGCGAAAACGCCCTGCCCGTTTTGAGCAGAGACCGGCATTTCGATTTGGTAGACGGGGTTAAACGAATTTCGTGGTGAAGCGCCACGAACCTGCAATTATATGCCGTTGTCCCTTCCCATAACCCTCATGTTGGTGGCCGGAGAGCGTTCGGGTGACGTTTACGGCGGGCGGCTCGCTGCGGAGCTAAAAACACGACGGCCGGGCATTGAACTTTTCGGCTGCTGCGGCCACGTGATGCGCGATGCCGGGGTTGAAATGGTGGTAGACGCTCACCAGTTTGCGATGGTGGGCATCACGGAAGTCGTTTCCGGGTTGCCGCGCGCCTATCATGCCTTCAACCAGCTTATGCGCGAAGCGGCGCGCCGCCGCCCGCGGCTTGCCATTCTGATTGACTCGC
>DASZAA010000274.1:0-3453 GCA_035945615.1 Terriglobia bacterium | reverse complement strand
ATCACGTCGATGCCCGATCCGAGCACCGCCACCGTGCGTCCTTTTGCTTCAAGGGCCCCGCGATGCGAAGCCGAGTCAACGCCGCGCGCTAAGCCGCTGACAATCGCAAGCTGCCTCAGTGCGAGATCGACAGCCAGCCGGTGCGCTACGGAGCTGCCATAGGCACTGGGCCGCCGGGTGCCTACCATGGCTACGGCGTGACCCGAAATCGCAGATACATCGCCTTGGACGTATAGCGCCAGCGGAGGATCAGGTATCTGCCATAGCAGAGGTGGATAATTCGCCGCCGACGGAGTAATAATTTCAGCTCCAAGCTTCGCGGCAGCGTGAATTTCCCTGTCTGCTTCTTCTAAACCGCTTTGCGTGGCGAGATCCCGGGCAATTCTCGAAGTTAGCCCGCACGCCTCAAGCTCAGTGAGCGATGCTGCATAGACGCGCTCCGGCGAGCCAAACGCTTTTACAACTTTGAGCGCCCCGCGCGTTCCTAATCCCTGGATGTGCGTCAGCGCCAACCAGTAGTGGCCGCCTTCTTTCATCCCTCCGCCTCAACAAGCTGAGATAAATGGAGCGTCGGCGCAAAGCGAGCAGCGGCTGTTCCGACTCACCGGTGTTTTAAGGTAGCCCTCGCTCCTGTCCTTATTTAAAATGGCAAACCGTGGCTACTTGTGCAAGTGCAAAAAAATAAAGGCCCCTCAAGAGGGGCCGTGAGTTGTTGCCGTGAAATCAACATCAATTGTGCAATCAATAACTTACAAAAATTTTGAGCGCACCTTACGCTGCACTGCAGGGCTTGATTTCTCGACCGCCCACTCTCCCACTTCGGCCGATGCGGCAAAAAGTTGGTTGAGAACAGACTTCGCAAACCGCACCGCGGCGTCCACAATTTTCACCCCGGTCCAAATCAACAATCGCTCGCCGGAACGCGCCGGTTTGGTCAACTGAAGACGGGCCTGGTAGTGCGAGCCTTCCATGTCATAGGCTGCATAGACCAGAACCGCATAAATCAAACCCAGTACAATTACTAAAAGCTTGAATACAATCCACAGTAACATTTGAGCTGCGATCATCCTTTTTCCCCTCCTTCTCGCGTTCTTACCCAGCAATTTAGATTCCTAATAAGGAAAAAAGGTTCGACAAGAGAGTCTATATTAACTATGTGTTATATACATAAAGAGTTAATATATTGCGCTCAGACAATTGTTCGAGCCTGCGTCAGCACGGTCTGGCTGGGTTTAGCAAAACAACTTTGCTCCAATATTGCCGGATATCGATGGTCCTTGACAACCGGAGCAGGAATATGGTTGTTTGTTCCTAACCTTACCCTATTCCTATTGGCGCAAGAAAAGGACGGGGGAATGCCGCAGTAGTTTCGTCAAGACGTCGAGAAATGGCAGGAAAAAATCTGCGTATGGAGAGTGAATCCCAATGTACTGCCCCAAGTGTGGCGCACAGGTAGCCGATGGCGTCCGTTTCTGCATTAAGTGTGGCGCTGCCCAAGAGAGCGCCGCGCAATCTTCCCAGAGCGGGCCAGCCACCCCGGCGCAGCCCTTGGCGGGGGCATCAATCGGCCATTGCCGCAACTGCGGGCGTGTGATTGATTCTCGGGCTGAGGTCTGCGTGGGGTGCGGAGTACGCCTGTGGCAAGGCGACCGCTACTGCCAATCTTGTGGCGCGGAGACCCAGCCGGGAGCGGGCACCTGCGCGAAATGCGGAGCGTCACTCTCCCGCTATAGCCACAAAGACTGGGTAGTGGCGCTGGTGCTTTCGATCCTCTTAGGCGGCTTGGGAGTTGACCGTTTCTACCTTGGATATGTGGGGCTTGGCATCCTCAAGTTGATTACGCTGGGCGGGTTGGGAATCTGGGCGCTCATCGATATTATTCTCATCGCGCTTAATAAAGTCCCCGACAGTCAAGGCTTGCCCCTGCGGCGATAAGATATCGCTGACATCTGGTTCGATAGCGGCGGTCCCTTACAGATTTCGGCCGGCGGATGGAGGTCGGTTTGAATCACAAATTGGAACTAAAGTCCAAAATGGAAGGATAAAGAGGAAGTAAATTCCACTCTGTTTGGTTGGCCCTCAGTCTGCCCTCTAACTCATTACCACTATGAAATTGACATCGAGTTCATCATGCCCATTGCACTGCATTAACCTCGTTTAATACCAAATTTTTCCAGGCGGTACTGAAGGGTACGGAAGGTCATGCCCAGCAGTTGCGCTGCCCGCGTAATGTTGCCGTTGCTTCTCTGCAGCGCCTCCAGAATCTTGGCCTTTTCGTGTTCCTCCCAGGAAGCTTCCGGGATGAGAGGCTCGATCCCGTCCGCCGGCGTTTCCGGCGCCGCGCGGTCTGCCGGAGGCTCCAGGATTTCCGGCGGAAGGTCCTCAATCCGAATTTCTTCTCCTTCGCCCAGCAACACAGCCCGCTCGATGGCCCATTCAAGCTGGCGGATGTTTCCCGGCCAGAAATAGCTTTTGATCACTTCCAAAGCCTTGGGCGAAATGCCCTTAACTTCGCGCTTACTGTCGAGCGCCGCCTTGCGGAGGAAGTGCATTGCCAGCACCGGAATGTCTTCCCGCCGCTCCCGCAAGGGCGGGCAGACAATGGGAATCACCTTTAGCCGGTAGTAAAGGTCTTCGCGGAATTTACCTTCTTTCAGCATCTGCTCGAGGTTGCGATTCGTGGCGGCGATGATACGCGCGTCCACTTTAATGGCTTCCGTCCCGCCCACGCGCAGAATTTCTCGCTCCTGCAGCGCGCGCAGGATTTTGGCCTGCATACTCAAGCTGGTATCGCCGATTTCGTCAAGAAAGAGCGTGGAGTGGTCGGCGCGCTCAAAGAGGCCCTTTTTTTGTTGATGCGCGTCGGTAAAGGCGCCCTTCTCATGGCCAAACAACTCGCTCTCGAGCAGCGTTTCGGTGAGCGTGGCGCAATTGACGGCCAGAAAAGCCTGTTTGTTGCGGGGGCTCAGCTCGTGGATTTCGCGCGCCACCAACTCTTTCCCGGTTCCGCTTTCACCCAGGATAAGCACCGTATGCGACGTCCCGGCCACTTTCAGAATCATGCGAAGCATGGCTTTCGTGGCGGGCGAGACACCGAGAATCGACTTGCGCAACAGCGCCATGCGCGCAAAGACTTCTCCTACCACTTCAAGCAGCCGGTCGCGGTCCACCGGCTTTTCAAGGTACGTGTACACTCCTTTTTTGGTGGCTTCGATGGCGGATTGAATCGAAGGATACCCCGTGATGAGCACCACGGTCACGGTGGGATCGGCCTGTTGAATCGCGGTAAGCAGATCAATTCCGGTCATGCCTGGCAGATTCAAGTCCGTGATGACCAAGTCAAAGCGTTTCTGCCCGAGCAGCCGGAGCGCGGCCTCGCCGCTGCTTGCAGTCTCCGCGGCATAGCCTTCATCCAGCAGAATATCGCGATAGATTTCCCGCTGGCGGCCTTCG
>DASZAA010000273.1:0-18229 GCA_035945615.1 Terriglobia bacterium | reverse complement strand
ATTGCGGCCTGACTTGGTCGCAGCGCGAGTCAATTTGGGTTTGGCGTATCACGCAGTGGGCGATTATCAGCTTGCCGTCGCGGACCTGCGTCAGGCTGACGAAGAAAACCCGCATCTGCTGGCTACCAATTTATTTCTTGGCCTCAGCTACATGAAACTGGGATTCCCGGAGAAGGCGATTCCCGCGCTCAACCAGGCATTGATGATCGATCCCTCGAACCGTGAAGCAAAGCGCGCGCTGGCCACAGCGGAGCTCGCGGAATACCAGTACGGCAAGGCCGCTGCCCAATTTCGAAAGCTTGCCGCCGCCGATCCCGACAAAGCTGACGCCTGGTTCGCACTCGGTCAGGACTACCTCGAGTTGGCGAAGAGATCTACGGCGCAAATGACGGCGCAGTTTCCGAATTCCGCGTGGGCGCTACGGCTTGCCGGAGATGTTTTAGGGGAACGGCGCGCGTGGAATGACGCGGCTTTTGCCTATCGTAAGGCGCTGGCCGCTGACCCAGCGCAACGCGGACTCCATGCGGCGCTGGCCCGATCGCTTGTTCACGGCGGAAAAACAGAGGAAGCTGCAGCTGAGTACAAGGCTGAGATTTCCCACTATCCTTTTGAAGAACCGGCTCTGCTTGGATGGGCAGAAATACAGCTATTGAAAGGGAATACTCATCTTGCGCTCGACGCCATCGCGTCGATCTGGAAATTGTCGCCGCTGTTTCTGGCGCAGGCATTGGCCGGTTTTCCTGAGATTAGCGTGCCGGCGGCGCAGGCGCGCCGTATGTGCTCCGAACTTGAGCAACTGCCAACAAGCCCAGGCCGGGAGTTCCTGCTTTCCGCGTTATACCGGATCTCGGGCGAAAGCAGCCGCGCTGACAAAGAGCGTTTGAGCTTTTTGCGCGACGCAAAGGCCGCGAGCGCCTCGAATGCAGATCGGGTCGTGCTCGCGCAGTCCTCTTGCGAACAGCATCAGGAACGCGCTTGCGTGGAGTTTCTGGAGTCGCAAAGGCAGCTCTCGCTCGGCGGCCTGATGCGCTTGGCGAGGACCTTGCTCATGCTTGGTCAGAACGAACCGGCATCGGAGGCATTCGCCTCCGTTTATGCTCAGAACCAGAGAAGCTCCGAGGCAATTTACTGGCTGAGCCAGAGCTATCTTCGCCTTGCAGACGATTGTTTTAACCAGTTGACAGCCTCTTACCCAAACTCGTGGCGCGCGCATGAGCTTAAGGGCGAATCGCTTCATGCCCGGCAAGAGAATAAGGAGGCCATCGTAGAATATCAAGCTGCGGAACAATTGAGGCCTGATGACGCCCGCATTCACCAATCCCTAGGAGAACTTTTTCTGGATGGGAATCAGATTGACCCAGGAAAATCGGAATTAGAGACGGCGTTGAGGCTCAATCCTGCCGATGCGCGCAGCCTGTTTTTGTTGGGGCAATTATACGTGAATGAGCGGGAACCGGCCAAGGGCATCCCCTATCTCGAGGCGGCGCTGCGCTATGAACCGAGTTTGATTGAAGCCCGTCCGGCGCTCGGCAAGGCGTACCTCAAGGTAGGGAAGCCCGATCTCGCAGCAGCGCAGTTTGAGCAGTCCGTCAGCATCGACCGTTACGGCGATTTGCATTACCTGCTTTTCGAAGCCTATCGAGATGCGGGCAAGCCAGAGTTGGCAAGCCGTGCTTTAGCCCAATCGCAGGAGCTGAGGCGCAAATCTGCGGCCGACGACCAAGCCCGGCTTCATCTCGCGGATCAGAAATAGGCAACGCATCACTGCCACTCAAGCGTGTGCGCATTGAGAATTGCAAATGGAAGCCGCTCCTCAGCGAGCCATGAATAGCTTTTCAAAAAACCTACAGATCAGTGGCGCAGATCTGATGGCCGCGCTGATTCTCATTGGCCTAAGCGCCTTAGCAGTGGCGCAGCCTTCATCGCACCCCTCCGCGGCGCAATCTCTTTCCGATACTCCGGAAGTTCATCTGGCTCGAGGCCATGATGATCTGAACAATCATCGTTATGGGCAGGCCGAACGCGAGTTCCGCGCCGCGCTGGCGCTCAATCCTCGCCTGACCGTGCAAGCGCGATTTCCCCTCGCCGTTGTCCTCTTCGCGCTCCAGAAGCACGACGAAGCGCGCAAGCAATTCCAAGCTGTATTGAAAGAGACTGGCAACGATCCCAACGTTAATTACTATCTTGGACGGCTCGATCTGGAGGACGGAAACCTGGATTCGGCGATTCGCAATCTGACGATTGCCGTCTCCAACCCACCTTTTCCCGACGCGGCGTACTACCTGGGGTACGCCTATTTCAGAAAAAAGGATTTCAATTCCGCCGAAAAATGGCTAAAGCGAGCCGCAACGATTGCTCCAACGGACGCCCGCGTCTTTGAACATTTGGGTATCCTTTATCACGCCACGGGGCGTGAGCAGGACGCCCAAAAGGCTTTCGTGGCCGCGGCCAAGCTTCGTCAACAGGATATCGCGGCTAGTGGGGAGTCGCTCGATTGCGGCCGGAGTCTTGATACTCAACCTCTGGAGCAAGCCCGGAAAGTGTGCGAACAACTTCTTGATCCTGACAATCTCAGCAATCTGGTAAGCCTCGGCACGTTGTATGGCCGGCACGGCGATTACAGCGACGCAGTGGAACCTTTCAAGCTTGCAGCCAAGCTTGACCCCGGTTCCTACGAGATGCAATACAACTTGGGGCTGACTTATTTCCGCCTCAAACGCTACGCGGATGCGATTCCCCCGCTCCGGAAAGCCGTGGCATTGCGCCCGGAAATTTTCGAGGTTAATGCTCCGCTAGGAGCTTCGCTTTATGTTCTTGGAGATGACGCTGCTGCCTATCCGGTCCTTGATCACGCCAACCGCCTCAAGCCCACCAACCTTGATATTTCCCGCCTTCTCTGCACAGTCGCGCTAAATTTGGCTCAAAAGAGTTTGGAAGAGCGCAAGACCGCGCAAGCGCGTGCGTATCTCTTGCGAGCCGCTGAAGCCAGCCCGGATGACCCCGAGCCGCACCGCCGGCTGGCCCAGGTCTATGAATCTCTCGGCGACAACGCGGACGCCCAGCGCGAGCGCAGCGTAGCTGCCCGGTTGAGCTCACATTAACATCAGAATGGTAGATGGTTTCAGAGACTGTGGGACAACGCGGTTGTAGCGGCGGCCGTGTCGCGCGTTCTATCCAAGCTTATTCGTAAACGGCAGGCATTGCACTGAACTGCGAGATGGGAACACAGGGCAACGAGCAAAGATAAAAGAGGGACCCGAAGGTCCCTCTTTCGTCAAAACCAGAATCAGTTCAGCCCTCAGAAAGTAAATCTAAGGGCGAACTGAATCAAGCGTGGATTGTTAACCTGCGAATTAACTACGCCGAAGCTCGCATTGTAGCTTGCCGCGTTCGGGTTAGAACAGCAAGAAGTGTTCGGCGGACCAAACTGCGGATTGTTAAATATATTAAAGAATTCAGCCCGGAACTGCACACCCAGCCGGTCCTCCGGCCCAAAGCGCGTGTCCTTAACCAGCGAAACGTCCCAGTTCTCGATACCCTGGGCACGAAGGACGGGATCAACGCGGCTTTCGTCGCCGTAGGTCCATGCGGGCGGAGCACTGAACGCGGAAGTGTTGAACCATTCGTTCAGGCGGTTTACGGCTGAGCCGCTGAGAGCGGCGTTGCCGGAAATGTCAGGCCGCTGACCGTTGTTTTCCCCAATTCCGGTGCCACTACTCAATCCGAAGTTAAGAGGAAATCCCCGCTGGTAGGTGGTAACTCCTTGCAATCCCCAACCAGAGATGAGCTTGCCGCCAATCCCGGTGGCGTTTGGCAGAAATCTTTTGCCATGACCGACGGGAAGATCTATGACGTAGCTGGCGACCAACCGTTGCGGAACGTCGTAGCTGGAAAGCGACCGCTCCGCGCTGCGATTGTTCCAATCCTGAATGCCGCCTGGGCCGGCCGCTTCAAGCCAACTGGTCAGTGAATCCACATCGCCCGTTGTAATCATCTTGGAAATGGTGTAGGCGACCAACAAGGTTCCTCCGCCCGCTGTCCGTTTTTCCAGTTTGGCCTGCAGGGAATTATAAATACTGTCAGACCAGCCCGAAGCGCCAATCGAGTATCCCGTATATTGGGGATAAGGAAGCAGAAGTTGCTGGAGCTGGACGGTGGGGGACGTCGCCAGTCCGGTTGAGTTGTTAATAAGCCCCAAGAACGGGTTCGGGACCTGATCCCTAAGGTGGTTGCCCAGCGAAAGGTATTGATCGGGCAAGGCATCCAACTGCTGACTGTAATCGGGCAAATGCGTACCTTTGGCAGCCGCATAGGCCAAGTCAATCAAAGTGCCGCCTCGCAACTGGCGCTGCACGTCCAGATTCCACTGCTGGTAGTACGCCATAGGATTAGGCAGATAACCAGAGGCAATGCCATTCCCATACGCTAATTGTTGGTAGTCAGCGTTGCGGCCGGGGGGCGGGAGGATGCCATTGGGGAATGGGTTGCTCAGGCCCAGCGTTGGGCCGATCACCCCGTTCACGTTGCACCCCGTCGGAGTGGGGGTTGCGCAGGGGGTGTTGCCGCCGTCAACACTGGTGATCCAAGGCGTACCGATGTTATTGATAAAGTCGTTGTTCGGCGAAGTCTGGAACTCGACTGCATTCGAAATCCAGAAAAGACCATAGCCGCCGCGAACGACTGTACTGTTATTCAGTTGATAGGCAAATCCCAGCCGGGGTGAAAACTGCTTCCACGGCTTGACCGTAGAATAGAGCGCGGGATTCTGAGCAGTGGCCACCAGACCAAGGTCACCTGTCAAAGAACCTAAACAGATTTGACTCTTCCCCAACGCTGCTGCCGTAGCAGCCGGCAGTACCGAGCACGGTAACGCTGGCAAATTGGTTGCAACGTTGGGATCCAGTTCTGAAAGCCGGTTATAGCGCTCGGAATAGGGTCCCGTCTGCTCCCAACGAAGGCCGTAATTCAAGGTCAGCTTGCTGGTAGCCTTGAACTGATCCTGGATGTAGAGAGCAGGATAGAGTTGTTGCGAAGCGATCAGCGCCGGATTGCCTTGGCTTCCCAAGCTGCTGCCGTACCCTAGCAGGAATGAGGCCACGCTACTGCCGCCGAGTTGGTAATTGCCTGCGGGGTTGCTGGAAGTGAATCCGTTGGTGAAGTCAAACATCCCGTCGGGTGCGTTCGTCTGGGCATAATTGTGGGTATCCTGGCGGAACTCCCCGCCAAACTCGATAGTGTGCCGGCCCTTAATCTTGGTGAGGCTACCGGCAATGCGAGCCGTATCCTCTCGCGCAAAAATCACGCTTCCCGTGCCCTGGCTGCAGAAGATGTTGTTATTGTTGTACTGGTTTGTGAGGCAAGGAATGGGCAGGCTGGCTTGGAACGTCTCGTTTTGATAAGCACCCCACGCTGGCCCGAATTGGGACAAATTGATTCCAGCTGTGGTCGGCGTGCGGTCGTACTTGAAGCGATTGAAGGTTACACGCATATCAAGGATAGTCGTCGGGCTGAGATTGTATACGTCGTCGGCGACTGCATCGTTAGTATTGAAGGTTTCTGTGCAGCGGTCTACGCACACACCGGTTCCGAAAGGATCGATGGGCAGGTTCAAGTTCGTCCAGTAGGAGTAACGGACAAACATTCGTTGTTTATCGCTGATATTTTGGTCCACGCGCATGACGAATTGGTCGTTGTCACCCCCGCCGCTGGTATTACCGCCCCAATTGTTGACTACCGATTGGTTGGTTTCTCCCGGAATATTGGGCATGGGGAACTCTTTGTTGAGCATGACAAGCGCCGTGGTATTAAGCCGGGCAGTTGGGATAACGTTGCCGGGAAACTGCTGTCGCGCCGGGGCCTGTCCACCGACTAAGGCCGTGTTGGTTGTAGTTGGATCGTAGATCGGATTAGTAGCATCCGCTCCCTGAGAGAAATCACCGGCCCGCTCGGCCACCGTGGGTACAGTGGTTGCAAACGCCGAGCCTACGCGTTCCCGGAACCCTTCGTAGCTGGCAAACCAGAAGGTCTTGTTACGGCCATCATAGATGTGGGGGAGATAAAGGGGCCCGCCCGCATTAAGACCGAATTGGTTCTGCACAAAAGGAGCCCGCTTCACCCCGTTTTCGTTATCGAAGAAATTGTTAGAGTTCAGCGCCGTGTTGCGCAGATACTCGTAAGCCGCGCCGTGAAGCTCATTGGTTCCTGATTTGGTGGTGAAGTTGATCACACCGCCGGCAAAACGGCCCCATTCGGCGTCCAGGTTATTGGTCTGCACTTTGAATTCCTGAATAGAATCCTGAGTGGGAATGAGGCTGAGCAAGTTGGCATAACTATTGTTCAAGGGCACACCGTCGAGGTATTCCGAACCTTGGTTGGTGATGGCGCCGCCGATCTGGTAATTGCCCCATGCAAACGGATTGGCGCCGGTCACGGTACCCTGGGACTGGCCCTGGGGTACCACGCTCGGGGCTAACGCAGTCAAGTTCATCGCGTTCCGCCCATTCAAGGGCAGCTCGTTCGTCAGTCGCGTGCCAATAACCTGCCCAAGAGAGGAGGTCTCGGCCTGTAGAAGGGGGGTTTGGCTGGTTACTTGTATCATCTGGCTTACTTGCCCGAGCTCCATCTTGACATCGATTCGAGCCGTTTGTTGCACCTCCACCACGACAGGGCTACGGGTAAAGCTTTTGAACCCTTCTTTATCAACCTTGATGCTGTAGTTGCCGGGCGTAAGGTTCACAAATTGGTAGAGCCCGTCGCCACTCGTCGCCAAGACGCGCGTCTCTGCCGTTCCCAAGCTCTTCAACGTCACCTGCGCCCCGGGTATGACCGCGCCGGAAGCGTCCGTAACCAACCCCGTAATCGATCCAAAAGTGGTCTGGCCCCACACGGCAGGTATAGCGCCAAACACGAACACTAAAAGGCACGCTAAAATAACACCTTTTTTGCAATACATATGCCATCCTCCCCTAAGCTTTTATAAGGTCAAACTGCTATGACCGGCTCATTTGCTTAGCGCGCTGAGGCCGGCTTACCTGTTCGTAAAATCCACTAGCTCAATCCACTCTCTCACTATTGGCGTTCTATAAACGAGTGGGATTAGACATCACATATACGTGTTTGTCAAGACAATATTCTTGCCAGGGAGGTAGATTGCGGGCAGTGTGCAGAAGTCGTCTGAAGGAAAGGATTTACGGGAAGATCACAATTGTAGCGGCGGCCTCTGGCCACCGATTTTTGTAGCGCAGAGTCCCGTTGTTAGAGCTCAGCGGCGTTTTCTAATCTTTGTTTTTGGGAAATGCCGCAGAGTTTTAAAAACAGAACTCTCCGCTACTCTGCTGTAGCAATAGCCAGAGAGCTGCTACAGCAGTGGACCGAATTTTATTGTGCGGGCGCGGCAGAAGGAGCCGGAGATCCCACCGGGATACCGATGACATCGCCCGTGATTACAATCTCGACGCGCCGGTTGAGCGCACGGCCCGTAGTGGTGTCATTCGGGGCAACGGGATTCGACTCTCCCATCCCTTGCGCTGTGATCGAAGCCGAGGGAACGCCTTGCTGCACGAGATAATCCCGCACGGCATTGGCGCGATTTTCTGACAAGGTTTGGTTAGTCTCGTCGCTGCCCGTATTATCCGTGTAGCCATTCACCCTGATCGTGATTCCCGGATAAGCCAGGAGCACACCCGAAAGCTTTGCCAGCATCTCCCGCGTTTCCTGATGCAAGGTGTACTTGCTTGTATCGAAAAACACGTGGGACATCGTGACGACCAAGCCTTGAGGAGTCTGGCGGGTTTGCAGGATTGAGTTTAATTGCTGCAGAAGATGGGCGCGCAACTGAGCCCTTTGGTTTTCCGCCTGCTGGGCTCTTGCGCTCGCAGCCTGAGCCGCAAGCTTTGATTGTTCAGCCTCGGCTTGCGCCCTTTCCCGCGCGGCTTCCGCTTGCTCCTGGGCTGCCTGTGCCTGCTGCTGCGCGGCTTCCGCTTGCGCTCTTGCAGTTGCCTCTTGCTCCGCCTTCTCTTTCGCTGCCGCCGCGCGCGCGGCCTGGGCCTCGCGCTCCTGGGTTTGTTGCTCCTGTTGCTCGCGCCTGATGGCGATAGTGCGGGCGTCAGCGGCCGTTTGCACGGATTCTCGCGCGGTCATGATGACCGATTTCTTTCCTGCTTTGCGGGCTTGATAATCCTGCGCCTGGGTAAGCAGTTGCTGGGCTTTGTTGAAGGTGTCTGCCGCGTACTGGTCCGCGTCCGCCCATCGAGCGATGTTAACGGCGTTCTCGGCTTCGTAGAGCGCCAAGGGAGTTTTAGGAGACATCGTGATGGGCTTAACCTGATCCGGGCTGACGTTTTGCGTATACTGACCCCTCTTCAGAAGTTGAAACTTGGCGTTGATTTGCATGATTTTGCCCACTGTGTCGTTCGTGACCACATTCTGCATCACCACTACATCACTTGGCATGGTTACGGCAAAATAAGGCTCGGCGGTTACAATCAACCCGAAGGCTTGGTAGTTGACGCTCACGTCGAGCTTGGCTTTGCCGCCGTCTGGGATGATTTCGGCGACGTTGGCCGGACGGCCATCCGGCGTGATGGCCCAGAGGATGTAGGTCAAATATTCCGGCCCAAACGTGGTTGCGGGTTCCATGTTCTTGAACTCAGCCTGGATTCGCGTCGCGCTCTGCTTGCTGGTCACTTCAGCTTTGCCGCTAGCCTTGGGCATAAGGCTGGTGCCGCGGAAATCGATTTGGGTTGAGCCGCTCAGGCTGCGGTAATTGATCGCCGGCACTGTGCGCCCTACAACGGTGACGCGATAGATGGGCACCGTCTTGCCCGAATCGGGCGGCGTTTGCGCCAATAAGCTCGCCGAAAAGCAAAGAATCAGCAGGACTCGAGTTGCACTTCTCATGGATATTCCTTTCTGGTCTTGAACGGCTCGGGTTCAGATTTTGCAGCGACGGCCTCTGACCACCGGTTTTTTAGAGTTAAAACGGGTGGCCAGAGGCCGCTGCTACAGATCAATCGTAGTCTCTGTAGAATTCATCGGCTACCAGACGAATACGTGAGCTCCGGCGCCGGAGTAGCGCACTCGCCCAGCCTGCATCGCGTGGTCGCCGGAGGTCAACTTATCATCCTCGCCAACACTGCTCGGCAAATGTGGATCATCGCCACCCAGCGATTCAACATCCGCCCCTGCGTGCCGGGTCATGAGCTTCGTCGCAGCCGTGACTTGGGTATCAGGTCCGGTGGCGAAAACAAGCACTCCTTTATTTTTAATTCCCCGAACGCACGCTTCCGCTTCCTCTTGGGTCGCGCCCATATCTTCTAACTCGCGGGTCAAACCGACCTCGAAATCAGTACGGGGCGTGCTCATGGGCCCAGTAACCGGCATATCCTTCGGTTCGCCCATGACGCGGACGCCGTCCTTCGGGAAACCGCTCGCCTCGAGATCATGAATTACCGTGTCCGCAAGATTCCGGTTTTCAAATAGACCGACCGCTGTTTTTGCCATACTACACCTCCTTAAAATTACGGCTCATGTAAAGCCGTCGTGCCCGCGCCGTCCAGCCAAGATTGCGAGGTTTTACATACATTTGAGCTCCTTTCGCGGAGCAGAGCTTTCAATAACTTTAGATGACTAGTTAGACGAAACTATATGCACCTTTTTCCCGCCGGGGAAACGCAAGCCCGGACGAGGGTCAAGCCCTTGCGCACAAGACCATGCCCCACCTGCTTTCTTCTGTGCCTCTGAGGTCGTCGGAAGATCATCCAAGTAAATGCTGAAAACCCTTTTCGGTTGTCATCTGAACGAGGCCAGGAAACTGCCTTCGGAAATAGCTGCAAGAAGAGTCAAGCACGGCGTTGGCCTTGCCCCTTGTCTCTTAAGCACTGAGCAAACCTTGCAAACCCTAATCGGAGCGGGTACTTCAATGCCTTAATTTAAGGAGCGTGCAATATGGCTGGAAAAAACACGGGAGTTTTTGGTATTTATTCAACTTACGCGGGCGTGCAAAGCGGCGCCGATGCCCTGAAATCCACCGGTTTTCGGGCAACAGACGTTGCGGCTTTGGTGCCGGAAAACCAAGGCTCAAAGGACTTGGCCCACGAGAAGCACAACAAGGCCCCGGAAGGGTTCATGACCGGCGCGATCATCGGCGGGATTATCGGTGGAATATTGGGCTGGCTGTTCGCCAGCGGCGTAATTGCTGCATCGAGTCTCGCGCCTCTGGTCAATGCCGGGATTGTTATCGCAATCCTGGCGGGCATTGGGGCGCTGGGCGTGGTGGGAGGACTCATCGGAGGCTTTGCAGGCTCGGCCACGCCAGAATACGAAGCCAAGCGATATGAAGGGCGCATCAAGACCGGCGGCCTTCTTCTCTCCGTACACTGCGATAGCCCGGAATGGTTGAAGCGCGCCCGGCAGGCGTTGAAGCAGAGCGGGGCCGAACACATCGCCACGGCTCGGGAAGCGAAGGCCGATTATGCCGGAACCGATAAGCCTCTGCCGCGCACCGTTACCGGCGGCAGCCCGGAATTGTAAGTGGCCAGTGGCGGGAACACGAATCGACCTCATCCCCGGCTCCCGCAGGGGTTGAAGTTGTACCGGCGGCTAGAGGCCGCGGCTACAAGCCCTTCGGCTTGGGCATAAAGCCGTTATACTATGGCGGGGAAAGCGTATACTAGCGAGACCTCACCTGAGATGCTGGGCGTCTTCAATACTGTGATGAAGCTCATAAGAACCGCGTGGTTCTTGCTGAAAACAACCAGCGTGGCATGGTTCGAGGACAACGCGACAAGCCAAGGCGCGGCGCTCGCCTTCTACGCGGTCGTTTCCCTCGCGCCGCTTCTGGTGGTCGTCATGTCGCTGGCGGGCGTGATCTATGGCGAAAAGGCGGCGGCTGGTGAAATCGTGCGTCAAACACAATCCTTGAGCGGTTTTAATAGCGCGGGAGTTGTCAACAGCGTTCTTCAGGATATCAAAAGCCGGGGCCTCGGATTGGGCGCGGGGATTATTGGAATCTTCACCGTCTTGGCAGGCGCCACGGGCGTCTTCGTCGAACTCCAGAACGTGCTGGATAAAATATGGAAAGTTAAGGTGGAGTCCGCGAGCGGGCTTGGCGGCCTGATCCGGACGCGCTTGCTGTCATTCGTTCTCGTACTGGCTACCGTGATTCTATTGGTGCTCTCGCTGGCTTCGAGCGCCGGGCTCGCAGTCGTGGATAGGTTCGCCGCAGACCAGGTTCATATTCCCGCCGCTCTTTCACGATCCTCCGGTAGTTTCCTCACTTTTGCCATCGCTACGCTCTTAATTGCCGCTGTATTCAAGCTTCTGCCCGACACGCATGTCGCATGGGCGGACGTTTGGTCCGGTGCAGTACTCACGGCAGTTCTTTTCACTCTCGGGAAAATGATGCTGGGAACGTATCTGGGCGAATCGCGCATCGCAACGGCTTACGGGGCCGCAGGCTCTTTCCTCACCTTGCTGGTCTGGGTCTATTATTCAGCGCAGATCCTGCTTTTCGGCGCTGAATTCACCCATGTCTACGCCACCCGCCGCGGCTCCCGCGCCAGTCATGCGCGAGCAGCCTGATCCGTAGTGGCAGAAGCGGTCCCGCTGCGGGCCGCGACGGTTGCCAGTTTCCGTTTGTGAACAACCACCTTAATACCCTTGCGCGGACGCAAGGTGAGGGATGGGCTGAGCAGGACCGGGTGACCCGGTGCAAGGTCAATGTGGTACTTCTGCGCAATGGCGGCGAGAAGAAGCGGCACTTCGGCCTTGGCGAAGCCATCACCAATGCACAGCCGCGGCCCCGCGCCGAACGGAAAGTAGGCGCAGCGCGGCAAGGTCTTCTGGAAGTCGTTTTCCCATCGCTCCGGAATGAATTCCTCGGGGCGGTCGAAGGTGCGCGGGTCGCGCTGCGTCACGTAAGGGAACATGGCAATCGTGGACTTGGCGCGAATATGGTAGCCGCCGATCTCGCAATCTTCTACTGCCGCTCGCACAACCGCGTAAGCAGGTGGGTACAGCCGGATGGATTCCTTAAAAACCATTTCCGTGTATGGCATCATGGGCAGGTCTTCATAGGTGGGCTCGCGCCCGCCCAAAACCGTGTCGACTTCGGCCTCGATCTTTTCTGCCGCGCGAGGATTTTGACCAAGTAAATACCAGGCCCATGAAAGCGCCAGAGCCGTGGTTTCGTGGCCGGTGAAGAACAAGGTCATCATCTCGTCGCGGAGCTGGGTTTCCGTCATTCCCTCGCCGTTCTCATCCCGCGCTTCAAAGAGCGCCGAAAGAATGTCGCCGTTGTCTTGCCGCAGCACCCGTTTCTTGTGGATGATGGCATTCACCTTTTCGTTCAGTTGGCGCATGGCCTTGCGGTAGCGCAGATTGCCCGGCGTTGGCAGCCACTCGGGGATGGAATAAAGTCCGAACCGCTCGTCGAACTGTTCGAAGAAGACACCCAGCGCCTCGCCAATCGCCTGCGTTTCGCCGGAAATATTCTCGCCAAATAAAACGTGCGCGATGATTTCCATCGTCACTTGCATCATGTCGCGGTGGATGTCGCGCGTCTCGCCGTCGCCCCAACCGTCGAGCATCCGCGTGGCGTGCTTCACCATCGAGCGGCAATAAACCGCAACGCGGTCGCGGTGGAAGGCGGGCTGCAGCAGGCGCCGCTGCCGCCGCCAGAAACTGCCGTCGCTGGTGAGAATGCCTTCGCCAAACAGCGCCTTGCTTTCCGTCAGATAAACCGACTTGATGAAATTCTTCTGGTTGGTGATGAGAACATATTCAATCAAATCAGGACGGCTCACAACATAGGCGGGAATGTTCACAACTTTCACGCGCACTACGTCGCCGTGCTCGCGCACGATCCGGGTGAGGAAATCAAGCTCATCCTTGCGGATTTCGGGCAACGAACCGAGCAGGAAGTGCCCCTTGGGCCCAGGCGGTACAAGTTGTGCGGGCGATACAGACATCCAGTCTCCAGTTATTTTCTAATCTTTGGGGGTACGTCTCATAACGGCGGCCCCTTAGAGGATTCGGTTGCCGGGTTTTAAATGGAGAAACGCTGGCGGCCAAAGTCTGTAAGGGGCCGCCGCTACAGATCAAGCCTATCTCTCCATTCTGAGACTTTTGAGACGTCTTTCATTAGAAACATTGATTCTAAATGGCTTCTTGGGTTCGTTCCGCAATTCACGAATATCAACATTGCTCCGGCAGAGATGGGCGGGCGTGGTCTGACCAGGTAGTTCTCGCCGAAATCCCTCACCCGGCTCGCGGAGTTTACCCTGAGCGAAGCCGAAGGGCTCGCCACCCTCTCCCGCCGGGAGAGGGCTGCCCAACGAAGGAGGGCGGGTGAGGGGAACGGCGCCGGAGCAGTCTTGATATTCATCCCGTGAATTTTGCGCGCTATTTCCGTTCTCTTCCAACCATTTTCTAATCATCGAGGGATCATCTGGGAGCGCAGAGTTTTGTTTTAAAACGCTGCGGCCTTTCAGCGGTCCGAACACCTACAATTATTAGAAACGTTGATTCTAAAGGACTCCTTGGGTTCGTTCCGTGAATTTGTGTGTGTTCGCTACTCTCTCCGGCTATTTTCTAATCTTTGTGAGCAATCGCGCCTCTGCATCACAGGCCAAAAGGGCTACACCCGCTCCGGGAAATCCCAAATCCAAGGTTTGCGCAGGGCTTTGAGAATTTTGAGACAAATGAGACGTTTTTACTTTTCCAGGCCCACTTTGCAACACAGCCGCAGAATATAAATTTTATCACGCGACTCCAGGGCGATCAAAATTGGCGGCGCGCTAAAACCGAAAGGCACGATAAGATAAAGAGCCATCCCGAAGTAAGATCACCAAAGACCCGGAAACGTTGCCCGGCACGGCTAATCAATCCGCCCATCATTCTTAGAGCAATGAAGGATCGAATTGTAACAGTAGGAAAGGCAGATTCTTCGCTGTAATCAGATATTCACGGGCGGGGTTTTCTTTGCAGACTGCGCTTTATGGAAGACGAGAAAATAGGAATGATTCTTCCTTGCGTGAACCTGTTTAATGAGCCGGCTGATTCCGGGTTGGTCGGGGCGGACAACAAACAGGTCGCGGGCATAGAAACCCCGTCAGCCCTGCCGGCGTTAATAAACCACCCAGGAGAGGTCGCGGCCAATTAGAAGCTCATACATCGTATTATGGTGAGTATTCCTCATGGGTACTGTTTGCACCGAAAAGCCATAATCAGATGCCATTTGAAGCACCCTCTCATCATTATCATATGTCATTAAAAAATCACCCTGGACCTTCGCGGTCTGGACGAACAATTTTTCGTGATCGATCTCATTATGCGTATACAAGCGTGAGCCTGCACGCTTCCCACCAGCAGTGTAAGGAGGGTCAATGAAAAACACAGCCATTTTACGGCCAGCACAATCGATAATTTGGTCAATCCCATCGCCGTGGATGAAGGTAATTTTATTACGGAACATCTTCACATTCCGAATACGCTTGCGCAGTGTCTGAGGATACCAGCGGGACTTTATTCCCTTGCCGTTTTCGCCATATTTGACCATCCCGCTTCCGGGAGCCAAGATTCCGCCGTGGTAGATGCGATTTCGAAGTAACGTTTGGAATGCATGGTGTTTCGTATCACGCGGTGTTGTCGAGATCTCTTCGCGGACAGATTCGGCGCTCATATCAAAATCGACTACTTTCTCGGCAAGCCAATCATTGTCATCCGAGAGTATTGTTTGCCAGAACGCGGCTATATCACTATCGATCTCGACCATCAAGACGTGATCGGCCAAATTCTCGAAAGCAACCGTAAGGCTGATAATGCCCCCTCCAACAAAGGGCTCGATGAATATCTTAGGTTTACGGGAAAGGCTACGGAGCCAAGCCCGGACGCTTGGCACAAGCCATGTTTTGCCGCCCGGATAACGAAAAGGACTACGCTGCGGAATCTCCGCTACATTGACGATGCGTCGATCCGAATTGATTTCAGCGGGCCAAAGGGCAAGTTGCTTCATGATCGTGAGTTTAAAGCATCTGATCGACTGTTTGAGTGTCAGGCGGGGTGTCGTTGAGTTTCTCATCCAGCTTTTCTTGCAGCAATGCGATGAAGTCGTTTACATCGCCTCCATTGGAACGAGTAATTTGATCAAGGGAAGCGTCGAATGCAGTATATACCGTTTTATGTTTCGTCAAAACGAGTCGGTTTGTAGTTTTGTCGAGAACGAGATCGTAGATGAGCCATGCGATCTCCGCTCTTTCTTTGGGCACTTCACTGAGAACGGGAAGCGTGCTGAAGAAGCCGCAATCCATTGCGACGGCTGTCTTTTTCCTCCAGATGTTCAGAATCCCACCTTTGAAGATAAGTTGTGGAGCGAGGCGCTTGCGCGATGATGAGAGATAATCCGGCCCCGGATAGTTGGGTTTGTCCCGCCAATTCATATCAGCGTTGGCTTTCGGATTGCTCATGTAATGCTCAAAGGGATTGCGTACGTTGCCGTGAATGTAGACGGCCTGTATTTCCAACGCACCAAAATCGGTAAGTTTTCCATGCTCGTCGTAGGAGACAAGGACGATGTCAATGTTACCAGCGGACTTCCCGTGTTTGTCTTTGAGCCGAACCTCAGTGAGAGACGTCCAGCGGGCATTTGCGGGAAAGAAAAAGGCGGCAGCATCATCAACGATGATCCAGTTCTGGCGAAATCGGACGGGGCATGTGATCGCAAGATGATCATCGGCAACGACGCTGCAAACACCAAGCGGATCGTTTGCCTTATCCTTGGTGCAGTTGGGAACTTTGTTATTAAAAGGGCACAACTTCTTTTCCCGATACCTGACCGCTTCATCGGAGAAGTTGTCAGTTGGAAAGCCGAAAACTTCCGCAAGGGGATGTGCTTTTGCGACCATTTACGGGAGGAGTGTAACACAATTTTGGGTTAGGATCGCTGCAAAGCTAATCACTTGCGAGCAACGCAACCGCCGCGACTCACTTCACAAATTCCATGGCCCAGATGGCTTGGGGGCGCATGTACATGGAAGCGCGGAAATTGCCGGTGTGGTCCCAGGCTTCCGGGGTGCGGAACCAATAGCCTTTCTTCACGTAAACTACGTTATAGACTCCCCAGATGGTTTTATAAGCATCCTCAGTCATGCCCTCGGATTTCATAAACGAGGCCAGCGCCAGCGTAACGCCCGTCCAGACCTCGGACGGCTGTTCGTTGCCGGTGATCATCGACCCATCGGCGTTCACCCCATTGACGGCGCCCATCTGGCCGTTTTCAAATCCCATCACGTTATGCGTGAAGACGGTTTCGAGCGTCTTGCGGGTCATCGACTGCGGCACGAGATTGCCGAGACCGGTGAGATTGGCATACCACTGGCCCACAAGCTGGTCGGCCATGATGGCGGTCTTATACGAACTTCCCGTATCGTAATCGAAGTAGTTTCCATTCCACAGCTCTTTCACGAAATTGGGCTGTGCCTTGTCATACCAGGCTTGGTATTTCGCGGCCGCGGCATTATCGCCCATGTCCTTGGCCATTGCCACTGCGCTCTTAAGCGCCGCAAGCCACAGGCTGCCGCAGTAGGCGCTTGAGCCGCGCATCGACCACGTATCGTAAGTTTGGTCGGGAATGCCCTGGTTCTGCGGAATGCCATCGCCGTTCGTGTCAAACTTCTTGAGATAATCGAGACTCTCCTTCACCGAGGGCCAGCAATCGGCGAGAAAAGTTTTATCGTTCGCGCCGGTCAGCTTGAAATCGCGCCAGACTTGCAGCACATATTTGCTGTTTAAATCTTTCCAGACGGAGATGTCCTGCCAGTTGTACTGATTCACCCGCTCGATAGGGTCTTCGATGGGCGATCCCACGTCGTGCGGCAGCGCGCCCGCCACTTTGCGCAGCGCGAGCGTGTGGCTGGAAGCGGTCATCTGATATTTGCCGTAGTTGAGCGGCACCGTTGCAGCAAATTGCCGCATCACCTGCTTTTCGAGCTCCGGCCAAAGCTTGAGCAGCGCCCACGAGCCGTAAAAGCGCACGTCGAGCGTGGAATAGTACGAGTAATCAAAACACTCAAGGTAAGTGAAATATTGATGAGCAGCGGGGTTTTTGTCTCCCACTTCGCCGTCGGCCCAGAACGTGCCGCCATCCACAAGATAGTAGAGCTCGTTAAACAACATGCCGCGATACCAGGCGGGCTTCGAAGCGTTGGTGATAATGGGCTGCTGCCAGGCGTCAATTTGTTTGCTCCAACTCTGGTAGCTTTCGAGGCCCGCGCGCGCGATCCCAGCGGCGTGCGTGCCAGACGCTCCGAAAAACTTGGTGTAATGCCGGTACCAGCGCCGTCCGGTTCCAAACTGAGCGATAGGGAAATCCCATGAAAGGACGACGGGCACGTTTTTGCTCTCGCCCGGTTGAAGCGTGAATGTGGCCGCGATTGCGCCCGCCACTGGGTTCGGTCCGGAGCTGAGCCAATTGTGCGCGGATTCTTGGAGTGTGCCGTTTTCGGCAAAAGTTTTCCAGACGGCAGCGCCGTTGCCGGTGGGATCATACGTAGTTTGTTGCGTCACCGTCACCCCATTACCCTGAAGGGTGGCGATGGCAAATTGGCCATCGTTGCCGGTCGTGACGGCGCCGCTGCGAACGCGATCAAACACAATGCCCTTCATCACCGAGCTGCCGGGCAGCTCCTCCTGGAAAGCATGGTTGTAATCGCCCGAACCGAGCGGCGGGGTCAGGCGGCCGTTGAATCCTGCAAACCAGCCCACCATGTTGGTCCAGGAAAACAGGATGGAAACCTTTACGGTTTTCGACGTGGTGTTCTTTGCGTGCCAGATAAAAACGCCTAGCGGATAGCTGGTCTCCTTATAGTTATTGGGTAGGATGGGCGAGAACTGCTCGCACGTGAGATGCACCGGGAACGGCTGATAATCGTAAGCAAACCATGCCTTTGGGAAAAGCGCATAATACTTGCCCGCGCCTGCAGGATAATTCCAATTCCACGCCGACAAGGGCTGATGGGGTCCGTAGCCGCGCGGCTTGCCTGCATGCAAAACCACAGCTTGGGGAGCGCTGCCCGCCTCTTGCTCAAAAGCCGCGAAAACATCCGACGGGACGGACTGATATTTGTTGACGCCGATCTTAAGATGCCAGCGCGCGAAGTCCCCGCGATACGTGCGGCCAATGCTTCCGCTGCCGAATCCACCGAGAGGCAAGCCCTGCCAATAGCCGTCATCA
>DASZAA010000272.1:0-4034 GCA_035945615.1 Terriglobia bacterium | reverse complement strand
GTTCAAAGAATTCAAAGCCATGACGCATTTCGATGTCTGATCCCGCCATTCCTTCACCCAGTGAAGAGCCTGGAGCACACCTAAATCGCAAGACCATCGCCGTCTGCTGGGCCGTCATCCTAGCGGTTGATCTCGCCTGCCTTTGGTTCTTTGAATCACGCGGATTGAGCAATCTATACGGGGACGGCATCGCGCACGTGGAAGGCGCGCGGCGGCTGTTCGATTCGCTGACCCCCGGATACCCTGAAATCGGCAGCGTGTGGCTGCCCCTCTTTCATATTCTTGCGGCGCCGCTTGCCCTGAATAAAACGCTATGGCAGACCGGCCTCGCGGGCAGTCTGATCTCCTCCGCCGCCTTTGCTCTGACCGCGTGGCTCCTATTCAAATTCTCATTCGAGATGAGCCGCCGCCTCGCTGTGGCGATGGTCACGCTGGCCGTCTTTCTCATCGCGCCCAACTCGCTTTATGTGGCGGCGACGCCTTTGACCGAGCCGCTGGCGGTTTTCTGGGCCGTGCTGGTGGTGTATGGTCTGTTCCGTTTTCAGCAATCGGGTAGAACAGGAACGTGTGTGTGGGCAGCCGTTGCCGCTTTTTTCGGCACGCTCACACGCTACGACGGCTGGTTCCTGCTTCCTTTCGCTGCCCTGTTCGTCTTTTTTTGCCGCCGCCGCGATTGGAAAGACCGCTGGGGCCAGACGCTGCTGTTTTGCTTAATCGCAGGAACCGGGCCGCTGCTCTGGCTGCTGCATAATGCTTATCGTTTTTATAATCCATTGCAGTTTTACAATGGACCCTATTCGGCGAAGGCCATTTACGCCCACCAACTCGCCACCACCGGATACCGCTATCCAACTGATGGCAGCCTGTGGCTCTCGGCCCACTATTATTTTGAAGATGTCAGGCTGATTTTCGGGCCGTGGACGCTGATGCTGGCGCTGCTTGGCCTCGTCGTGTGGCTGATAGACCGGCGAATGCGCCGGTGGCGGTTTGCCTGCGTTCTGCTGTGGGTCCCTTTTCTGTTTTACGTGCAGTCGATGGCGCACGGCAGCATCCCGATTTACCTGCCTACGCTGCCGCCGCACACGTATTACAATTTGCGTTACGGCCTGGAGCTTGGACCGGCGCTGGCCGTTTTCCCTAGCTTTCTCGTACCTGGTGGCAAAGCCGGATTAAAGGGTGCTGTGATCGCGGCGGCATTGTGCGTAATTCTGGTTTTCCAGGCGATGGCGATGACGTGGCCGGGGGTGCGCAATCTGGCGATCGTCAAAGAAAGCATTTTGAATACGCCTTGTAAATCGCCCGCCGAACAGGAGTTGATCCGATTTTTTAGTGGCCACTATGACGGCACGCGGCTGCTGATGGGCGCGGGCGAGTGGCCTTGTTTTAATCCCAAAGTGGGCATTCCTTACCGGCAGGTCCTGACGCCTTACAACCGGAGATACTGGCGCCAGATTCCCTTGGGCGCGAGCCGCTGGGTGGGCTGGGTTGTACGCAAGCGCAGCGATGAAGTGGACGACCTGATGCGCGCTTATCCAAGAGCCTTTGCGGATTTCGATTTGGTCGAGAGTGAGAGCCTTCCACACGGCGGCTGGTTGGGCATTTACCAGCGGCGGACGCGCTAACGGCCTGATCCTTACCCGTCCCACTACTTGGGATACCCTCTCCCAGAGGAAGAGGAAGAAAATGAAAACACTCATGCGCATCCCCTTTGCCAAATCTGAAGCACTCGGCAATGATTTCATCGTGTCCAGCCCTCTTGAATGGAAGGCGCGCGGCCAGCGAGGCGTTTCAGGCACGCCGTTTCTCAGCCGTCTGGCCAAGGCCATCTGCAAGCGCCACACCGGCGTGGGTGCGGACGGATTGCTGTTGCTTGGGCCGCCCAAAGACCGCAAGCATCATGCTCGCGTGCGCTTTTTCAACGCCGATGGCAGTGAGGCGGAAATGTCGGGCAATGGCATCCGCTGCGCTGCCGCGAGCATGATGGAGAAGCGCCACCGTCATAAGACGTTAAAAATCGAGACGCTGGCCGGCCTGCGCACGCTTGAGCATATTCGGGGTGGGGCCGGGAATCACACGTTCCGCGTGAGCATGGGCAACCCTATCTTAGAGCCGGAATTGATTCCATTTCGCGCCAAGGACATTGCCGCGCCCGTGGTGCAGTATTCGCTGGCTACCCGCAGCGGTGAGTTCTGCGTGACCGTGACTTCGATGGGCAATCCGCATTGCTCCCTTTTCATTAAAAGCTTTGACGAACTGGATTGGCTAAAGATCGGCCAAGAGATTGAAACGCATCCGCTCTTTCCCAACCGGACGAACGTGGAGTTTGTCAGGATTATTTCACGGCGGGAAATCGAGGTGAGATATTGGGAGCGAGGCGTGGGCGCGACCGCGTCTTCAGGGACAGGCTCATCGGGGGCGGTGGTGGCCTCGATCCTGAATGGCTTCACCGGCCGCCGTGTCCGCGTCGAGACCCTTGCGGGCGCGCTCCAGGTCGAATGGCCCGAAGGCGGTGAAGTGATCCTGACCGGCCCGGCGCGAATCGTTGCCACAGGGGATTACACCTATCGGGGCTAGACTTGGCCCGGTGGAAAAAGCGTCTCGTTTATCCCATTTGTCTCGAAAATCTCAGAGTGGGGTGCTAGGCTTTTTGTAGCGCAGACCTCCGTATTTGAGATCTGCGGGTTTTCTGTCCATTCAAAGGCCGCAGACCACAAAAGCGGCGGTCTGCGCTACAGGGAGGTCCCAAAGATTAGAAAATCGCCGGAGGGAGTAGCAGAAACACACAAAAGTCACGGAACGAACCCAAGAAGTCCTTTAGAATCAATAAGCATTTGTTTTGGAGATAAAACTCTCCAGAAATGGAGACCTCGGGATGAGGATGGGCAGCCGGCGAGAAGGCCTAAGATTAGAACATTCTAATCTTGGCCCACCACCTGGCTGGAGGCGGCCGTCCCCGGACGTAGGTCCTCGCTGGCACGCAAGGCCACCTCTTGCCCCTCGTGGAGGTCGCCGAAGACTTCCATCAGCTTGCCCGCGGTCGCGCCGGTCTTGACGCTGACCCAATCTACCCTCCCGTTCTGAATGCGCACTACGTAGGTTTCCTCCATGTTCCGGCCGACTGACGATTGGGGGACGAAGAGCGTGGGCCGCGTCCGATCGACAGGCCAGATCACTTCCGGGAACATGCCGGAATGCAGCTCCCAACTGGGGTTCCACACGTCCATCTCAACCGGCATGGTACGGGTGGTGGCGTCCATCGATTCGGCGAGCCGGGCGACTGTGCCGGTAAAGGTTCGACCCGGGAAGGCTGGCACGGTGAAGCTGACTTTCGCGCCCTCTTCGACGCCCGCTACGTAGGCTTCGGGAACGGCCACGACGAGCCTCAGATGGGCTACTTGTTCGATGCGCAGCATGGATGCCCCCTGCCCGCCGGATGGCCCGACAAGTGCGCCGGGATGAACGTTGCGCTTGGTCACGACGCCGTCGAATGGAGCGGTGATGCGAAGGTAGCTTTCCATCTCGGTGAAGGAGCGCAAGGTGGCTCGGGCGGCGTCTCGCGTGTTGCGTAGCGCCACCACGCGGGCACGGTCGGCCTCCGCTGTTTTCTCAGCCACCTCAAGCTCATCGTCCGAAATCACGCCCGGCGTGGCGGCGGCTGCCTTCAGCCGTTGATACGTGCTCTCATCGGCAGCCAACTTGGCTTCCCCGGCGATGCGCTGATTCTCCGCGCTCAAGAGCTTCGCCTGCGCTTCGGCCTTTTGCGCGACCATCTCGGGGGCGACCAGCGTCGCCAGAAGCTGGCCCTTCTTCACGTGCGAGCCTCGGTCAACGTCAATCGACTGCACAAAGCCT
Source organism: Terriglobia bacterium (assembly GCA_035945615.1). Lineage (GTDB taxonomy): Bacteria > Acidobacteriota > Terriglobia > UBA7540 > UBA7540 > RH2-MAG17b. Next base: position 182 of record DASZAA010000272.1, on the reverse strand, counting down.
GTGACCTTGGGGAAAATCCGCACCTCTTCATAGGGCGCTAATTCGCCGGGCAGCATCACCGTCATGTGGAGACGCTGCGACACAACACGGACCGTATCAACTGCTGGAACCGGGTTCGAATTCGCCGGACTGGGCGCGGCGGAAGCCTTGCTGTTCTGCCCGCATCCAGTGTTCACAAGCGC
>DASZAA010000271.1:0-5454 GCA_035945615.1 Terriglobia bacterium | reverse complement strand
CACAATCCGGCGCCCATCGAAGGAGCTTTGCACCACATGACGGACGCGCTCGGTGAGCGTGCCAATCGGGACGCCCGCGGCGGTGTATGCTTTCTGCGCTTCCGGCTGTTCGATATGATCGGTAGGCAGCTTCACTTTGATGATGTGCGCGCCGAGCTCCGCGGCAATATGAGCGGCATAGGCAATCACGTCAATTGAAAGCTCGCCCTCCTTGCTCATGCTCGAACCGCGTGGATAGGACCAAACCACCACAGCCAATCCGGCTTGTTTTGCCTCTTCCGTCAAGCTGCGCAGCTGCTGGTACATCTCACGCGAATTTTCCGAACCCGGATAAATGGTAAAGCCGATAGCTACGCACCCCAGGCGCAGAGCCTCGTGCACGCTGCCCGTGACCGCCGAGATGGGGTCTTTATCCGGATGTAGTACATCGTGGTTGTTCAGCTTCAGAATCAACGGCACTTCGCCTGCGTGCCGCGCTGCCGCCGCTTCCAGAAAGCCGAGCGGTGCCGCGTAGGCGTTGCATCCGGCTTCAATCGCTACTTCAAAATGATAGTTAGGATCGTACCCGGCCGGATTCACAGCGAAACTGCGCGCCGGGCCGTGCTCAAAGCCCTGATCCACCGGCAAAATTACCAGCTTGCCAGTGCCTGCCAGGCGCCCGTGATTCAAAAGCCGGGCAATATTCGTCTTTGTGCCGGGGTTGTCGCTTTCGTACCAGCTTAGTATCTCGCGCACTCGGTCTGTGCTTCGCCCAGAGGCCGCCCGCCTCTCTTCCACCGCTTGCATTCCACCCATTTCATCTCCTTAACAGTAAATTCTCCATTAAGTTTAGCACGGACTGTGCGAGTTCGCAGAGGGGTATGGCGCGGCCACGTCTACTGGCCCGCTATGGCCTACTTTAAGCCAAAACAATAAAGATTCGATCCATTGTCAACAACATAGACACGGCCGTCCGCAATGGCAAGCCCGCTGAAGTGCGTCCACGTGGCAATTGATCCGCCGCTTTGATAGAGCACTTTGCCGGTTTTCGCATCGAGGGCATAAAGTACGGCGCGATGGGTATTCTCGCTTTTCTGGGCGTCTGTCAGAGTTTTCTGCCCATGATAAATCACAGCCGAACCTATGGTCTGCTGCGTATTCTCGCCGGTTGACAAAGCGAATACCACCCCATTGGCAATGGCAACCGGGTCCGGAACGTCCATGTCGGCTGAAACCCAGGCAGGCTCAAGCGTGGGTTTATGTGTTTCAGGGTCAATGACGACCTTGAAAGCGGCGATAGATCCGTGCGGGTTGGGCCCATTCGTCACCGGAAATTTCGGAGCATCCTTCGATAACTTGCCCCAGACGGGAGCGTACACCCAGGCATTGCCATCGCCATCCATCCAGGAGGACGGGCCGCCCCAGATGCCGTACTGCTCGTATTCTAACTCGTCGTTAGAGAGTTTTTGATGGTAGAGCGGAATCTGGTGATCTTTTTCTCCGAGCGAATCGGCATTGAGCATGTAAAGAACGCCTTCTTTGCCGCCCCCGGCCACCAGATTGAAATTGCGGTAAGAAAACCAAACCAAATCCGACGCGCCCATATCCAGGTCGAACTTCGTTATCTCGCGGTAGTTGAGAGGCAAGTAATAATCGAGAATTTTCAGTGAGCCAGGCGCGGCCTCAATCGCGCTACTGCCGTAGTCACCCTGAGCGGGGTTGAACGAGCCGTCTCCGGTCGCCGCATAGATTTTGCCATTTTCCCCGATTGTGGCGCCGCCGCGTCCCCAGACACCAGCGCCGAAGCCTTGCTGAAGGATTAAATCGCGGATTTCAGGGCGCAGGGGATCACGCACTTCCATAGAATAAATCCCTGAGTGCGCGCCGCCACAGCCCTGCGAGATCGTGGTATAGATAATGCCGTTCGAAAAGTTCAGGCTCCAGTCTTTGGAAAACGGTGGTACGAATTGCACAGGGCCAAACTTGATATCGCCCGTGCCCAAATCAAGCCCATAAAGGTTTCCGTCCGCGGCAAGGGAGTAAATCACGCCGTTGCGCTCATCGATAGTGGGGGTGGCGTTGAGATTATTTGGACATAGCCACATGCCGGGATTCTTGGGCGAGACTTGGGCATGGTCAGGGTCGGTCCAAATTACCTTACCGGTTTCCGCATCAACGGCAAAGATAACGTCCGAACTGCCCGCCACGTAAACTACGCTGCGAGAGCCCGCTCGAGTGCTCACACCATCCGCCACTACAGGAGCCGTGAGCGCGGCAAGCGATTTCGGCTCATTCTTCAGCGTGATCTTCCACAAGAGCTGCAAATGCGAAACGTTTTGCGGATTGAGGGCGTCTTCTCCAGATGCCCAGCCCGTGCGTTGGGGGTCGTGGCCAAACGTCGGCCAGTCGCCGGCTGCCAGCGTAGCGCAGATGCCGAGCATGAAGAACAATGTGCAAATCGCAACGAGCTTTTTGTCCACCGATAACGCCTCGTGAAGGAATTGACTTTAATTGGAATCCGCTTCCAATGGAACGGCCATTATACGCGGAAGGGAGGGCGCGCGCGGAAGATTCCATGACTGAAGACGGTGAATTCCAATCTCTCGTAGTCAGCGTGGGAGCTGGTCCAGAACCAAACAATACCGTCTTCACACGTTGCGCCAAGCGCCATTCAATGTCCAGATACGATTGTTTGGTGCTTACATATCTTGGCGTGATATTATTACGCGCTATGGGAAACAACGCCACGAAGAAAATAGGCAAGAAGATAAAAACGGGGCGCATCCGGAGTGGTCTATCCCAACAGGAACTTGCGACAAAGGTTGAAGTGTCCCAAGCGCTGATATCCCAATGGGAACATGGGCACTCTAAACCTAACAACACCCAGCTCGATGACCTGGAGACCGTTCTTGGTGGCATTACAGAAGAGGAAGCATCGTCTGATCAATCATTACCGCCCGTAGCCACGTGGTTGGCGCGATCTCTGTCAAAGAAAAACATGACGGCCAATGAGCTTGCCAAGAAGTCCGGCGTTAGTGCTCCGACTGTGTACAATCTGCTCAACGGCGGAGCGCAGAATCCTCAACAGCGGACGCTGAAAAGGCTGGAGTCCGCCTTGTCGCAAAAATTTGAAAACGACGTCGCTTCGGAGAGTAAAGGAGTTCCGGGAATCGGCCAATTAATCGATTTCAATCCACATGACGAAGCGGATCATCCACATAAGCCGGGAGTGTACGTTTTCTACGATATAAGTGGAAGGCCAATTTATGTGGGCAAGGCAAACGACATCGGCCAGCGGGTGGATGACCACAGAGAAAAGTTCTGGTTTAAGCAACCAATCGTCCAGACTGCTGCCTACATTGAGATCGATAATAAAAACCTGAGGGATCAGGTTGAGACCATTCTGATTCAATTTCTCAAAAAGAACGCGGTGATCAATAAGAACAAGACAGCCAAAGATTAACTGCCCATTTTTCAAACTGACCCACCCCCAGTCAATTATTTTCTGAACCTGAAAAGCGATCTGGTATGCTGACAAGGAAACTTTTTAGCCAGGGGCGCCTATGTCCTTGAAACCGCGAATTTTTGCGACGCGGCCGCTGCCACCTTCAATCATCGAGTTTCTTTCAACACGATGCGAAGTCAGTTCCGTCTTGAAAGACGAGGCCATCTCGGCGGACGAATTAGCCGCCATTTGCCGCGAGCAGGCCATCGAAGGGATTCTCTCCAGCGCAACGTCGGTGAATAGGCAAGTTGTGGAGCAGGCCGCACGCCTGCGGGTGGTTTCACAGCTTGGCAAGGGTTACGACAATGTGGACGTAGCCGCGTGCACGGCGCACAAAATTATTGTGACTAACGTGATCGGGGCGCCCGAAGAGAGCACGGCGGATATTACCTTCGCGCTGATTCTTTCGGTTGCGCGGCGCATCGTCGAAGGCGACCATTATGTGCGTGATGGACAATGGAAATCCTGGTTGTGGAAGCTGCTGTGGGGTTTTGACGTGCATGGAAAAACGATTGGGCTCTACGGCTTTGGAACTATTGGCCAGGCGGTTGCGCGCCGGGCCGCCGGGTTCTCTATGCGGATTTTGTATCACACGCGGCGGCGAGCGCCGGAAGACATCGAGCGCAAACTCAACGCGCAATATGTGGATGCCGAAACACTCATCCGCGAGTCTGATTTCCTGAGCTTGCACACTCCATTAACGCCTGAGACCCGGCACTTGATCTCGGCGCGCGAGCTTGGCTGGATGAAATCGACAGCATTTTTGATTAACACCGCGCGCGGGCCGGTGGTGAATGAAGAGGCGCTGGTTGAGGCGCTTAAGGCCGAGCGAATAGCGGGAGCGGCGCTGGACGTTTTCGAACGCGAACCCAATGTTCACCCGGAGTTGATCAAAATGCAGAACGTGGTTTTGCTGCCGCACTTAGGCAGCGCCACGGAGGAAACACGCACGCGCATGGCGAGGCTCGCCGCTGAAAACCTGCTTGCCGCTCTCGACGGCCAGAGACCGCACAATCTAGTGAACCCAGAGGTGCTCGACGGGCACGGAGGCGTAGGACCGTAATCAGCGGTTGGTTGCGTTTTACCCCGGTCTTACCAATAATGAAACCGGGGAAATTAGACGCGCATGACAACCCAACATCATCCACTTGCGGGCGCGGTGCTCGAATATGAACATGGCAAGGCGCTTGCCCGACATATTTTTTTAGCCGTCATGGCTGAGTTGGACGTCCGGCGCTCGATGCTCAGCAAATTACGCTATTCCGATGGAGTATTGATGGCGGGCGAAGAGATAGTTCCCGTCACGAAGCCACCTTATGTGATCGCTTTTGGAAAGGCCGCCACCCGCATGGCGGAGGCGCTTAGCGAAATGCTCGGCGGAGAAGTGGCGGCAGGCGTGATCGTCGCTCCTGAAGCTGTGGCGCCAGGTCATAAACTCAACCGTTTTATTTATTATGCGGCGGGCCATCCCTATCCCACTCAAGGCAGCCTCGATGGCGCAAGGGCGGCGCTCGAGCTGATTTCGGGTCTCACTCCAGACGATCTTGTGATCTTCCTGGTCTCCGGCGGTGGATCGGCGTTGTTTGAGAAGCCGTTAGATGACGAGGTGACGCTGGCGGACCTGGTTGAATTTAACCGCGTTCTGGTCACGGGCAATCTGCCTATCGAGCGCATCAACGTTTTGCGAAAACATATTTCCGCGGTGAAGGGAGGCCGCCTGGCCGGGGCGGCTTTTCCGGCGCGGCAATTTACAGTGTACATTTCGGACGTGCCGGAAGGATTTCCCTCGATGGTCGCCTCGGGGCCTACCTCTCCCGATGAATCCACGCTCGACCAGTGTTACGATCTGGTGGAGAGCAACGGATTGGTGGCGAGATTTCCGCTGCGTATTCGAGTGCAATTCGAGCGGCGCTCGCTCCTAGAGACTCCGAAGCCCGGCGATGAGCGATTTTCCCAGTCGGGATATTTCT
>DASZAA010000270.1:0-13467 GCA_035945615.1 Terriglobia bacterium | reverse complement strand
TTCGAATCCCTCTCCCTCCGCCAGTTGGCGCAGCGTTTGTTTTTTGAGAGGGGAACCGCAGGTCATTCAACATCAAGGGTTCGCAATAATACCGGGCGACGTTCACTTGCTGTAGCGGCGGCCTCTGGCCGCCGGTTTTTTTGCTTGCTAAAGACCGGCGGCCAGAGGCCGCCGCTACAAATGCGGTGCAATCCAGTCGCCTACAGCAAATTTCAAAATGATGAGGAGGCAGATGTACAAGCGTTTACTGGCTTTGGGTCTATTGTTGGCGTTTTCCGCTGTTTTCCTTTTAAGTTGCGGGTCAAGCTCAAAGTCCACGCCTTCCGGGCCGGCGCCGCTCACCATCACTATCGGTGACGTGCCTTTGTGCGGTCTGCTCTCTTTCCGAACGCTGGTGAATGGCCTAACGCTGGTGCCGCAAGGCGGAAGTGGCGTGGAAGTACTCACGGCCAACCAGACAGTTCCGCTCGATTTCTCTGCCCTGCGAGACACCTCCACGATCCTCACGACCACATCGATTCAGCCGGGCACATATACCGAGGCGACCATCACTCTAATTGCGCCCGCCATGTCTCTCTTTGACCCTACTGCAAATCCGTCCGTTGTCCCCATCACGCCGACTTTCTCGAGCGAGTCGATCACATTCAACATCAATCCGGCGCTGGTCGTTCCCCCGTGTCCGGTTAACTCCACTACGGCATGCGCCGGGTCCGTCTTGCAGATTGACTTCAACCTTGCGCAGTCCATCCCCCTTACCGCGCAGGGCGATATCAACACGACAAACTCTTCCGGAACGTCTACGATCACCGTCACGCCCGTCATCACCGGAGCCGGGCTCACTGCCTCCGGCAGTGAAGGCTTTGGCGTGATGGACGATATCAAAGGCTACATTCTGAGCGTCAACAACACGACGACAAGCTCCGGGAATACGCCGTTGATCGGAAGCATCGACGTGCAGACTCTGCCCGGACTCGAAACCACCGCCGCTCTCCAAGGGGCCGGGCAGGAAATCGCCGTCTACCTTCCGAGCATCAATGACCTGATCGGCGTTCCGCCCCTTTTGTCTCAGCTCACCACCGGGAACTTTGTCGAGGTAAACGGGTACATTGATTCGTTTGGGAATTTTATTGCAAATTCGGTGATGGTGGAGGACCAGGAAGATATCACGAACTTCCTCGCCTCATTCGAGGGGTACGTGCTTTCCGTTAGCAAGGACCCAAGCGGCAATGTGACGCAGTTTCAGATGACGGTGACGGACGAGTATCCCAACACCGAGACCGGCGCCGTCACCGGAAACCCCGTGCCCTTTGACACTCCGCCGCTGATCGTGAATGTTTCCTCGTCTACCGGATGGCATTTTTCTACGCCAGGGGTCAATTTTGGAAATTTAACTGCGGCCCCCGCGAACCTCGCCGTAGGCCAGCGGATTATTGTCCACGGCACTTATGTCCCTCCCCCGACAGCGCCCACGGGGGGCGCGGCTGTTTCCACAACCCTTACCGCGAACAACGTTTACTTCCCCATCGAGACCGTTTCTGGCAGCTACGTGTCGTTGCTGGCCGCAGGATCCGATAACATTACCGGCGGCTTCGTGCTGAGTCCCTGCGGCAGCCTCTATCAGGGCCAGCCTATTTACGTCATCACCAACGGCCTGTCGCAAAGCGGCCAGCTTAACGTGACCCAGTTTGTGAATCTCAATGGTCTCGCCAGTCTCACGCCCGCGCCGCAATTGCTTGTTCGGGGCATCTTAATTTTCGACCAGGCGGGTGGCCCGCTCGACGGAATCAACATACCCCCTAATTCTTACGTTTTGCTTGCCGACAAGGTTCACCAATTGTAGCTGGTATTGTGGCGACGGCTAGGCGCCGCCACATCTGGCATTTCAAAGGCTCGGACCTTCAGGTCCGGCAAGAGCTTGCCTGCCGATAGCCTTCAGGCCATGAAGCTTCAGCGGCTGAAGTCTCATCGGCGCGCAGCCAGGTTACGACGGAGCTGAAACTCCGCCCGCAACCAATTGGAGTTGCCCACGGCTCTGCCGAGGTAATTGCAGGGACTAACTGAGGGAGCTGATGATGAGAACCTGGGGGAAAAATCTGACATTTTGCGTCTTTCCATTGCTGGCCATTCTGCTGGCCTCAGGCACATTGGCCGCGCAAACGAGCCCTCCGATCCCGCAACTTGTCCATACAGGATCGCAGTACAGACTGATGGTAGACGGCAAACCCTTCTTGATCCTCGGCGGGCAAGCACACAACTCGAGCGCCACTAATCCGGCAGATTTGGAGCCTGTCTGGGACTCGCTGACGGCCCTCCACGCCAATACTGCCGAGGTGCCCATTTACTGGGAGCTCATCGAGCCTCAGCCCGGTCAGTTTGACTTTCACTTAATTGACGCCATCATTCAAGGCGCCCGGCAGCATCACCTGCGCCTTATTCTATTGTGGTTTGGCACCTGGAAGTGGGTCGAAGACACTGGCATGGCCTACACTCCCGCCTGGATCAAGGAAGACCCGGTGAAGTATTGGCGCGCGCGGGACGCCGCCGGCCAGCCGATCTATAACATCTCACCGTTCTGCGCAGCCGCGCGGGAGGCAGACGCAAAGGCATTTGCCGCGGTGATGCAGCACATCAAGAGCGTCGATTCCACCGGGCGCACGGTGATCATGGTGCAGGTTGAGAACGAAAGCGGACTGAAAGGCACGGACCGCGATTACTCGCCACAAGCCACCCGGGCGTATGAGTCCGCGGTCCCTGCACGGTTGATGGCTTACCTCGAAGACCATCGCAATCATTTGGCGCCCCCGCTGGCGGCTGCGTGGGCCAACCAGCACAACCCTCGCAGCGGAACTTGGCCGCAGGTATTTGGCGATCTCGCCCCGGAGGCATTCAGCGCCTGGTACATCGCTCGTTACATCGACGCTGCAGCCGCCGCCGGCCAGCAGATTTATCCGCTGCCTATGTACTGCAACGCCTGGCCGATAAGCCCTGGAGAAGCGCGCGCAGGCGATTGGCCAAGCGGCACGCCTACGCCCCACGTGCTGGATATCTGGAAAGCCGCTGCGCCGCATATTAGCGTCCTTGCGCCGGATATCTACAGCGCGAATTTCCGGCGCATCGCCGCGCAGTATAGCCGCGCGGACAATCCGCTCCTGATCGTCGAAACCTCGTTTGCGCCCTCCCATGCGCCATTTGCGTTTTCGACGCTGGCGGAGTTCAACGGCATCGGGTTCGCTCCTTTCGGCATTGATCATGCCGCCGAAAAAGGCAAGTTGAATCCAAGGGCTAAGGCGCTGGCTGACAGCTATCAAGTCCTCGGGCCCCTGCTACCTCTGATTGAGAAGTACCAATTCACGGGTAAGTTGTTTTCACTTGTTGAGGGCGCGGATAGGTCCGAGGTGATTTTTCTGGGGCATGAGCTCGCGGCGGTCGCCGATTACACGCCTGCCTTCAGGTTTGGACCGCCGGGCTCCAACATTTCTCCACCTGCTTCCGCAGGTGGCGTTATCATTGAGCTGGCTCCGGACGATTATGTCGTGGCCGGATATGGGTTTCGCCTGGTGTTCCGTAATCTGCAAGGTCCGGACTTCAGCCCGGAGATTCTCTCCATCGAGGAAGGGACTTTCCACGGCGCCGAATGGACACCGGCGCGCCGCTTGAACGGCGACGAGCGCCACGTCAATCTGCTGCAGGGACCCCGCATACTTCGCGTTCGGTTGGTGAAGTGAAATTCTGGCCAGGAGGCTTAAACCGTAATTCGTACAGAAGGACGGCAAGGATCACCAGCTTTAGGTGGTGTTGTGGCGCGGAGTTTTGCTATCTAAACTCGGCAGCTTTTTCACTACGCAAAACCGGCGGTCAGAAAAGCACTGACCGTAGCACAACTTCCAGCCCGTGAGCTAAGATAGAATCCAGCTTAGGAAACAATACGCGATGCAAATCCTCGTAACCGGCGCCAGCGGATTCGTCGGATCGGCTCTAGTCTCACGCTTCAACGCTACCGGCCATCAAGTGCTTCGCCTTACCCGCGCGACATCACAGTTAGGTCCTGACCAGATAAGCTGGAATCCGCAGGCTGGCATCGCTCCGCTGCTGCCTGATAGCACGATCGATGCGGTGGTGCATCTGGCGGGCGAGAACATCGGCTCGGGACGATGGAGCTGTGAGAAGAAAAAAAGCATCCGCGAAAGCCGGGTGAATGGAATCCGGCTTTTGATCCAGGCTCTCGCCCGGCTTCGGCAGCCGCCGCGCGCGCTGGTTATGGCCTCCGCGGTGGGGTACTACGGCAATCGGGATGATGAAATCCTCACCGAAACCAGCCCTCCCGGACGCGGCTTTTTAGCAGAAGTTTGCCGAGACATGGAAAGCGAAGCAGATGTGGCTGCGCAGCATGGAATTAGAACCGTCATCTTAAGGTTCGGAGTTGTGTTCAGTGCGCGCGGGGGCGCGCTGCCGCTGATGATGCGCCCGTTCCGCATGGGACTCGGAGGAGTGCTAGGCAGCGGGCGGCAATTCATGAGTTGGATCATGCTCGAGGATGCTCTTGGCGTGATCGAAAAGTATTTGAACTCGGAGGGCGTGAGCGGTCCGGTGATTGCAGCGTCCCCAAACCCGGTTCGCAATCGTGAATTCGCAAAAACGGTCGGCAGGACGCTTCATCGGCCCGTGTGGGCGCCAGCTCCATCTTTTGCATTGAGGTTAGTCTTGGGCGAAATGGCGGATGAGATGCTTCTTTCAAGCCAACGAGCAGAGCCTGCGGTCCTGAAATCAATAGGGTATGTTTTCGGCTTTCCAGAATTGGAAGGCGCCCTTCGGAATCTGCTTTTAGGCGGCAATTAAAGCACAAACCAGTTTTCTGCTATCCGAAGGACGCCTTCGATCGACGGCTACGCGCCAGGCGATTGGCCTTCGCCCGGCAGCGCGATTTCCTGGCTGGTGGGCCAAAGAGAATTACCGGCTTGGCACTGTTTCACGATTCCGTCGACTACGGAAGTAGGCACATAGACCTTCAGGCCCATGCGCAGCGAATACACCTTACCACTGCTGACCCACCGGTAAAATGTGGCGCGAGACAAGGGAATGCCCGTGCGGCGGCGAAGCGTATTCCACGCGCGCGCCACAGGAAGCAAAGGCTCCACCTCAGGATAGGCTGCTTCCGGCATCGGAGTTGGCAATATATTTCGAGTCCAAGGTTGTATCGGCACGGTCACGGCACCTCCCGTTAGGATATAGGACTGAGAGTGATTAATCCTCAAGAAACGCCTCACGTATCGCCGCTAATTTGCGGCGATCGTGAGTTCTGGATGTATCGACTTCTTCATCGGGGATTTCGAACCGTCCCCGGTCTAATACCGCGCGGGTAGGTTGGTAGGATGAAAACAGCACCGGCTCCTGTGTCTGGCGCAAGTGGTGAAGGCATTTGCCTTCGGGGCCCGGCGACCCCGGAAAGACGCATCCCTTTTCGGTGCAACGCACGGATGCGGGCGACGCAGCTTGACGCCCGGACGCGCTCATGGAAGCCGGTTTCCAGGTAAGAGATCCCGGCACGGGCAGCGCGGCCGGAGCGGGGAGCGTGCTGATAATAGCCTTGGGAAGCACGGCAGATCCCAGACCGTTGGCTTGGTCTTGTTGAACGTGCATGATGTTTTCTCCTCTCTGCACAGCAGGTTAGAAAGTGTTTTTGGAATTCGAGGGTGCTACCGGATATACACTGCGCGAGGGGATCAAGACACGGTTTGTGGGTAAAAAAGTGTGCAAAGCCGGGCGGCGGCAGGCGGAACACGGCAAATGCGTTGCGCCATGCCATCGAGCGCCTGTAAAGAACCTCCGGCATTCGCAGGCAAGCCCGGATTGATTTTGGATAGCCTAGTTGTGATATATTGCTTGACGCACTTTGGGTTGTGCTATAGCCTAGACACGAGTTGCGGGAACACGGGGTTTCTAAATCAGAAAGAGCGAGTACGTGGGTTGGGCGCTCTGCCCAAAGCGAGCCAAGGCAGATCGTATTGTCAGGCAGCAAGTTACGGACAAAAACGAAAACCGCCCTCAATGACAAATAAGCAAGCTTGACTTGGCGGAAACAGCCGTCTTGCTGCTTCTCGCAGGACGCAATCTGACGTTGAAAAGCGGGCAGGGACGAAAAGGGACCGAGAGAGGTGGGGCTCGCTTGGCGTCTCGCACCCGCATCATCTCTCTGCAAGAAATCCAACAAGGGTTGTCGAAAGTTCGTTTGCATTTGGGTAACGTTACTGTATAGTAACTATGATATGACGAAAAAAACCATGCGGCTATTATCAACCCGCATGGCAGACCGGCAGCGAGGCTAGTTCACTACCGGGCTTTCACTCAGATATGGCCTTGCCATCGCAGTTGCGAGGGTCAAGGACAAATACAGTCTAGCCTACAGGAGTAGTGTTTGTCAAGTAGTAAATTGCGCAAGAGAGCCTATTGATGCCTACATTAGAAGTTCAGAGAGTCATCAGGCGCGTGCGCGTGCGGCTTGGCTTGAGCCAGGAAGGCCTTGCGCGCCGCTTGAACGCCACCAAGGGAGCCATTCAGCATTGGGAGCGGGGCCGCAATCAGCCGGATCTGGCGCATCTTTATCTGCTGCGTGGATTATGCGCTGCGAATGAGCGCAAGGAAGTGGATAACCTCATCCGGCAGTTGATGGGGAAGGTTGCGGGCGACTCGACAGGGCGGCTCGCTACTGGCAAATTGCGCAAGGTTGCCCTCGATCATGGCTCGCCCATGCTCGAAAGAGAAAATGCTCGTCTTCGCCAGCAAATCGCCAAACTGCAAACTACTTTGGACCGCCGGACGGAGCAGTTGCGCGTGCTTGAGGACGTAGCGGGCGAGCTTCAGCGCCAGATTGCTGCTCTGAAGGGCGGCGCTGCGCAGGTCTTGGTAAATGAAACCGAACCAGCGGGGTAGCCTTTAGCAAGACGACCGACTGACGCAGCGGCGGCCGCAGGCTGCCAGTTTTTAACAGCCGACGGCAGGAGGCGCCCACAATCACTTGCCTGGAATCTGGCTATGCGGAAGCGAGAAGGCAAAGACCAGGTTGCGCGCGCTCACCAGAAGAACCTGGCGGCCATCGATCTCAAAAGTCTCCGGAGAACTCGCCATGCCCCCGCCGAGATTAACGTGCCATAGAGTTTTCCCTGTGGCCGGATCAAGCGCCAGCATGTTGCCGGAGTTATCCGCGGTGAAGAGAACTCCGCCCGCCGTAGTCAGAATCCCCGCTCCGTCTTCGCCGTTTCCAAGCTCATGGTCCCAGACGATCTTTCCCGTTTTATAGTCGATTGCACGAAGGGCTGAATCGGCCCACAAACCCCGGTCCGTCCCTGCCCATCCCTCCGCTTTGCCCGCAGCGGTGAGAAAAAATACGCTGAACGTCCTGCGCGCGTCCACATAGAAAAGTCCCGTTTCAGGATCGAAGCTGGGAGCCATCCAATTGGTGGCCCCGTCAGAGGCGGGAGCGACAAGAGCGCCGTCGGGCCGCGGATCATCCTGCGGATTCTCCATCGGGCGGCCACGAGAATCAACACCGGACGCCCACGTGGTCTGAATGAACGGTGCCGTCACCAGATGCTCTCCATTGGTCCGGTCCAAGACAAAAAAGTATCCATTGCGACTCGCCTGCGCCAGCAGTCTGCGCGGTTTGCCATCGAACGTCGCGTCAAACAACACCGGCGTTTCCACCGCATCCCAGTCATGAACGTCGTGCGGCGACGGCTGAAAATACCATGCCAGCTTGCCCGTATCCGGGTTAAGCGCCACGATGGAACAGGTAAACAGGTTGTCGCCTGGCCGCGGCGCTCCCGCGAGCACCGGGTTCGGGTTTCCAATACCCCAATAGAGCAGATTTAGCTCAGGGTCGTAGGTGCCCGTCATCCAGGTCATGCCACCACCATGGCGTATAGCGTCGCTAGTTTGCGGCCACGTGTTTGACCCCGGTTCGCCGGGCTTCGGTTCGGTATACCAGCGCCATTGAAGTTTGCCGGTGGCCGGATCGAGCGATTCAAGATAGCCCGGAATATCGGTCACGTCGCCCGAAACGCCCGCAATCACGTGGTCCCGGACTACCAGCGGCGCCATTGTTGAAAAGTAGCCTAGCTTCGAGTCCGCCAATTGCGTGATCCACCGGACGCTGCCATCCTTCGCATTGAGGCACACCAACTGAGCGTCGGGAGTGGTAAAGTAAAGCCAATCGCCGTACATGCCCACGCCGCGATGCCCAATGTGATCCCCCACCGAAGTGCGCTCATAGTGCCAGATCACGCGGCCCGTTCGCGCATCCGCGGCCCACACATTGTCCGGCGCGGTGAAGTATAAGATGCCGTTGACTTCGAGCGGCGTTGACTTAATGGACTGGCTCCGCGTTTCAAGCACCCAGTCCAGCGTAAGCTCGTTCACATTCGACGCGGTGATCTGGTTAAGCGTGCTGAAACGCCGCCCGGAATAGTCCCCGTTATACGTGGGCCAGGTGTTAGTGGCCGGCTTGAGCAGCGCAGCGGGGTCAAGACCCTGCCCCAGGAGAACATGCGGCAGCAGGCTGAGCGCCGCGAGCAGGAACATCAGCGCAAAGGCCCACAAAAATAGCCCTGTTGAAGGGGCGGAGTTGCGGCGCGAAAAGCGCCCGATTTTATGATTCATAATGAGATCCAATTTGTTGTAGCGGCGGCCTCTGGCCGCCGGATTTTAATACTAAAGACCAGCATCTCCCCACCGCTACAACATTCACTGCAAGGTTTCGAGATAGGCAAACAGATTGTGCACGTCATCCTGAGTCAGCTTGCTAAGCAACGCCTGATGAGCGGCCAGAGGATCATGCACCTCAACTTTCACTTCGTTTCTCGGGAATGACCGGTACCAGCCCGCCGAGTCGCGCAGCGCCACCGAAAATTCATCCAGGTGTTCAAGCTCGCCCTTAACTTGCTCGCCCGAGGGCAGCGTGACGGTAACAGTAGGCGTCTCCGCTCCGCGCGGGTATAACATGCGCATTTCGAGCATCACCGGCTCATACTTTTTCGCCACGTGCGCCAGGTCGCCCGTAACCGAGTGGCATCCGGCGCAGCCCGCCTTATCAAAGAAAGCCTTGCCTTCAGCGGCGTTGCCGGTGAGCAGCTTCGACAGCGGATAATCACCGCCACCCATCGTCCGCGAGTTAACCCCGGCGAGAAAGCGCGCGTGCAAGAACGCGGCAATATCACTGATTTGTTGCTCTGACATGGTGAAGGCAGGCATCCCTTTGGCCGGACGGCCGTTGCGGATCACGCTGCCAATCAGGTTGCCGCCGACGTCATCCGCAACGAGTTTCGAGCGGACTAAATCCGGTCCGCGCCCGCCCGTTGCGTCCGCCCCGTGGCAAAAGCCGCAGCTTGACGCGAATTGCTGCCCGCCGCGCTCGACCGCCGCCGAACTACTGGCAGATTGATTAGCTTGGGCGCGGCCCGTATATCCCGTGAGCGTCGTGCCCACAAGCGCGCTGACGAAAATGCAGATGCCCGCTCCCATAATCCAATGTTTACTCGTTTTTCCCTTGCAGAAATCCATTTGACTCACGCTGTGACCCTCACCCAATTTATGCTCGATTCAAATAGCGGAACATTGTACCGCACTTCAAAATAAAGCGTAACCCTAAAGCACCCTTGGTGGTAGCGGCAGCCCTGGCCGCCACGACAGCTAAGAACAGACTTGTACTCATCAGATATAAACATATTAGATAATTGCCTTGGATTAGGATAGAATCAACTTTCGGTGCCGGTGTTAAGCGGCGGCCCCTTACAGGCCTTTAACCGCCGGTCTTTACTCTTGAAAAGCTGGTGGCGTGACGCCGCCATGCAGGGCTTACGCAACTAATCTCTCGTCAATGGGTTCTAAGGTTTCGGGGAGTTAAAGCGGATGAAGACGGGAAAGCCTATTCTCCTGGTGTTATGCCTCGTTCTGGCGGCTTTTGCCTTCCAATGTAGCGGGGGCGGCGGCGGATCGTCATCGAATGGAGGCGGCAACAACAACGGTGGCGGTAATGGCAATGGTGGAGGCGGCACAGTGGCGCTCACTACCCTCAGTCCGATTGTCGCCATGCAGAACGGCGGCGCGTTCGCTCTCACCGTGAACGGCAGCGGTTTTACTTCAGGCAATCAAGTGACGTTTAACGGCGCTGCCGAGCAGACCACCATGGTGAGCAGCAGCCAACTGACGGCGCAGATTCCAACCAGCGCGCTTGCCTCCGCCAGTTCTGCAAATGGAGTTCAAGTGACGGTGACGGGCGGCTCTAACTCGCCCACCCCATTGAGTTTTTACATTGTCCCCCAAATCAGCCCATCAGCGGTCTCGGTCACTGCCGGAGCAGCGACCTCCGGGGTTAACATTCAAGTTGCCGCACTGACGCCCGCGCTGCAGCTTCAATCCATCGGCGGCTGCGTCGTTTCAAGCACCTGCCCAACAGAAACCACGGCAGGCGTTGCCGATATTCCAGCCAGCCCCGGCCAGACTTTAAATCTCTTCATAGTGGGCAACGGCGTGGTTGCCGGAACGTACTATGTTGTTAGCGGTAGCGGCGTTACCGTCACGCAGCCGGTGGCCTCAAACTTCACCGAAACTACGGCACCCGTCACACCCGCGGTCAATTTCAATATCACGGTTTCCGCCGGCGCCACTCCGGGGCCGCGCAACTTGATCGTTACCAATCCCGCCGGTGAGATCTCCATTTACCCCGGCGCTTTCGTGATTTCTTCCGGACCGTAAAATGAAAATTCGCAACTTATTTCTCGTGTTAACCGCCGCCTGCTTGGCCGCACTGCCGGCGCGGTCGACCAGCCTCGTGCGCTTAAGCCTTGACCAGTTGACGCAGGCATCGAGCGCCGTCTTGCAGGGCCACGTGGTCAGCCAAGCAAGCCAATGGAATGCCGAGCACACGGAGATCATTACCCTCACCACGATTGCGGTCGATCAGAACGTTAAGGGCAACACCACCGCGACGGTAGTGGTGGAACAGCTCGGCGGGACCATCGGCCGCCTGCACGTGGCCGTGCCCGGCGTCATGCACTTTTACCCGCAAGCCCGCTACGAGCTTTTTCTGCAACCCTCGGAATCAAACCCTTCTCATTTTCTTCTGGTCGGAATGCGTGAGGGCGCGTACCGCATTTACACCGATCCGCAGACGCGCCAGGAGCGCGTGATTAACCCAATGGGCGGAGTCGCCTATCGGCAGGCGCAGGAAACGGGCGCGGCCACTCCCGCCACCATGCCTTTGGACCAATTCCAGCAAAGGGTTTCGAGCGCCGTCACGGCAACCCTCGTGATTCCCTCTGGCACCGCAATTCCCTTGACGGTTCGCTCGGTTTCGTTCGCAGGCGTGGGGCGAATACAGGTGGAAGCTCAGGCCTCAACCGATGTTTATCCGAGTTCGCATCTGATTATCCCTGCAGGCAGCCTGGTGGATGGATGGGGCCAGGAATCGGGCGGTAAGTGGACGCTCCACTGGACGGCGGTTTCGATACGTGGCGTGCGGGCGGCAATCTCCGCCACGAACAGCGCCGCAAGCGCGTCCGGTTTGCAAGGCGAGCATTTCACAGCGGTGGCGAGGTGAATATGAAAAATAAGGGACAAGAACATCCGGCAATGACCCTACGCTCGGCACGCGCCCACATGTTTTCCCTAGCTGCTATCGCCGCCATTGTGGCCCTCACCGCGATCTTTTTATTCGCCTACAATCACGAGCAGGATGATGTGAATGGCGCAGTGGCAACAAAATGGTGCAACGGGAATCAGAATAACGGCTCGCCGTGCACCTTTTCCGTGAGTTGGAGCCTCGGCCCGCAGCCTGGGTCCAATGTGGACCAGACGGGCGGCGGCTACGTGCAAGCATTGCAAGCCGCCTTCAATTCATGGCAGCAGGCGAGCCTGAATAGTCAGCCAGTGGCAAATATTTTAATCAGCCAGGGACCGAGCAGCCCGCAAAACACTCCCAACGTCGACTGCCAGAACGTGATCGGGTTCACCGACTCTACCAAGAGCGATTTTCCCACCGGCACGATTGCGTTCACTTCCATCGCCACATCTTTTGGTTGCACGGTGGCGGGTGCGAATTGTCCCGCCGGCTCGCCGCCCAACACCTACAGTTGCCCAGGGTCCCTCAATCCGAACGCGACCTATACGTGTCCGCTGCCTTCGTGTATCGTCGACACGGATATCGAGTTTAATCCGCAGGATCATTTTTCAACCGCTTCCCCAACCCCAGCCAGCGATTTTGACCTTCAGGGCATCGCCACCCACGAAATCGGGCACATGCTCGGCATGGATCATAGCGGCCTCGGCAACGCCATCATGTTTGCATTTGGCGATACGGGCGGCGTGCCTAATCGCAATCTTTCGACGGACGATATTCTGGGCATCGGCTCGATATATCCCTCCGCCAGCTTTGCGTCGAGCACAGGTTCGCTTGCCGGGACGGTGACTCAAGGCGCGAGCGGTATCTTTGCCTCGCACGTGCTCGTGATCGACACAACTTCGGGCAACGCAGTAGCGGATGGACTAACGGATACGAACGGCAATTACAGCATCGACGTTCCGCCCGGCCAATATAACGTGGTGGCGCTTCCTCTAGCCGGCATTTACGACATCACCAATTATGGCGGTTGGGCGTGCGGCTATGGAGAAAATAGCCCGCCGTGCTGCGATCCCACCCTAGACCCCACGCTATGCAACGGCACTCAACTAAGCCCACCCACCAATTACACCGGCAAGTTTAAGTAGGCTAGATTTGTAGTCAGGTCTGCGGCATTTGATTCCCCAAGGTGAAAACCATCCCATTTGTCTCAAAATCCTCAGAGTCGTGTGATACGTTTGTAGCGCAGACCTCCGTATTTGAGGTCTGCGGGTTTTCTGTCCATTCAAAGGCCGCAGACCGCAAAGGCGGCGGTCTGCGCTACAAAGCGGCCCCCGAAGGTTAGAAAATGCCCGGAAGGAAATGACGAAACGCGCAAAATTACGGAACGAACCCTAGGTATCCTTTAGAATCAACGTTTCTAATCTTTCTGGAGTGCGACAGCTTGCTGCCGCTGTTCCTATAGCAAACTACCGCAGGGTTAGAAAGCGAACCCTGCGCTACGAAAGCGCCCGGCGTGTAGCGGGCGCAAACCTTCCGGGCAATGTTTCACATGAAACATTCTCGTTTGTCTCAAAATTCTCAGAGTGTCCTGATCGACTCGCCATGGGACTGTGTGGGGCGTGCAGGTCGCAAAGAGTAAACATCCCCCGGCAGAGCCGGGGCTTTAGAATGGGCGGCCCCTCAAATGGGTGTGGCCGGTATCTTCACGCCCTGCCAAAATCATGCTTGAGGCAAAACCCCTCACCCGCCCTCCTACGTCGGGCACCCTCTCCCCGAGTAGAGGGCGGACATCCCTTATTTTCCCCAACCCTTTCCCCTCGGGGAGAGGGTGGCGAGCCCTTCGCTTGTCATTCTGA